>JBDUED010000079.1:0-10240 GCA_040002595.1 Dokdonella sp.
CATTGAGCTCTACGACGGCGAACGCCTGCGCGCGGAATTCTCGCGCACCGAATCCCGCCTGATCGAGATGCAAAGCATGGAATACCTTTCGCGCGAACACCGCGGGTAGGTCAGACCCCTGCCATGCAGCCGGCGCCTGTGTCGTGCTGCAACGCGCAAGGGTGACCAAGGCCAGCCCCGACCTTGCATCCAGTGCATCCAGTGCATTCAATGCGGTTGGTGGACCGCACGCGTTATCCTGCCCACATCATGACCACGCCCACCCAAAACCCGCTCGGAAAATCGGTCGCATACGCGTCCACCTACGATGCGCAGTTGCTGTTTCCGATGCCTCGCGCAACCCACCGGGCCGCGCTGGGAATCGGTGCGGCTGCGCTGCCATTCCACGGGGTCGATATCTGGAATGCTTACGAGCTTTCGTGGCTCGATGCACGCGGCAAGCCCGAGATTGCGCTGGCGCAATTTCGAATTCCGGCTGCATCGCCAAACATGATCGAATCCAAATCGCTCAAACTTTATCTCAACGGTTTCAACCACGAACGCCTGCGAGAGACCGGCGAACTGCGCGCACGCCTCGTGCGTGATCTTTCCGCTGCGGCGGGTGCGGCGGTCGCTGTCACATTGACGCCGGCGCATGAATTCACGCAACTCGAACTGGGCGAGCTTGCGGGCGAATCGATCGACGCCCTTGCGGTCGAAATCACGGATTACAGTCCACCGAACCCGGGCCATTTGCGCCTCGCGAGCAATGCATCTGCAGTCGAGGAACGCCTGACTTCGAACCTGCTCAAATCCAACTGCCCGGTCACCGGGCAGCCCGATTGGGCCAGCATCCAAATCCATTACTGCGGGCCACGCATCGATCGCGAAGGCCTGCTGCGTTATCTGGTTTCATTTCGCCAGCATGCGGAGTTCCATGAACACTGCGTCGAACGGATTTTTATTGACCTGACCCACGCCTGCAAACCCGCCGCACTCAGCGTCTACGCACGCTATACACGGCGCGGCGGCCTCGACATCAATCCGTGGCGTTCAAGCCACCCGGATGCGCCGACCAACCCCCGCGGCGCGCGCCAGTAACCGCCCTGCAATTGGGCCTCTGCACCGCTGGCTCATTCGCCGTTAAGCGCGATTGTGCGTATTGTTGTATTTCTGATGGACAGGGAGGGATCGGATAATGGTCAACGTACCGAACAAGCCTGATTTTTCAAATACGCAAAGCGGAAGTGCGACCGGGACGCCCAAGGCCGATTTCGGCGACGTCAAATCCGGTAGCGCGTCTACGGCGCCTGGCGGATGGACTGCAGCCGCGACGACCTACACTGTCGTCAGCGGAGACAGCCTGTCGAAAATCGCCAAGCACGTGTATGGCAATGCCCATCGCTGGCGGGAAATCTTCGACGCCAATCGTGACCAGCTGGACAATCCGGATTTGATCCAACCCGGTCAGGTGCTCAAGCTTCCCGCAGACACCCAATCCAACACCTAACAATGGAGGGCAAGATGATGAATACACCACGCAGCCAGCATGTAATCCTCGTCGCGGCACTGATGGGCGCGTTCGCGCTCTCGGCCTGCGGCAAAAAGGAAGAACCCGCTCCGGCGCCGCCGGTCGTGGTGGTGCCTGCGCCGGCGCCCGCACCGACCGCGCCACCGCCTGCGACTGTACCGGTCGCGGTAACATCGGTCGATCTTGGCACGGCGGTCGGCCCGGACCAGAAGGTCACGGTTGCGACGACTACGTTCGCGCCCAAGGACACGATCTATGCGGCCGTGTCGACGACCGGCACCGCGCCCAATGCGTTGTTGAATGCGAAATGGTCCTATCAGGACGGACAAACTGTCAACGAATCGAGCCAGACCATCGCACCCAACGGCGATGCGGTCACCAGCTTTCACATCAGCAAGCCCGATGGCTGGCCGGCCGGCAACTACAAGGTCGACATCTCGCTCAACGGCACGTCGGTCGCAAGCAAGGATTTCAGCGTCAAGTGAGCGCAGGATGAACTCATCCCCACAGGTCAGGGGTGGCCTTTGACCCGGGATGCAGTGGACACGTGAAACAAAAAGACGCGGAGCGATCCGCGTCTTTTTTATGGAGCCAGAGATCGATCCGGATCGGGAAAGAGCCTCGCGCCTGCCGATGTTTCCATGGGGTAGCGCATATCCTCGGCTCGGCGATCACGCGCCGAACTCATGCTCCTCGGCGGCGAATCCCAACGTGACCGCACCCGTGCCCACGTTGACCATGCCCGTCATGCTCATCGGACTTTCAAAAAGTTCGATCGAGTGCTCGGCACACGTGGCCTGCAACGCTGCATAGCCAGGCAACGCATCGAGTTCGGCCAGATCGCCGCCGTAACTGACGCACATCGTCGGCGTCAGCAGCCCCACGCGCACACGCTTTCCCGCGTATTCAAACAGCGCTTGTGCACCGTGTTCGAAGCCGCGCACCTTGGCCGCCGCTCCGGTTTCGCCGCGATGCGCGCGCAGCAACGGCTTGATGTCGAGCGCGGTCCCGAGGGTCGCGGCAAACCAGCTCACACTGCGGTCGCCTTTTTTCTGTGCACGAGCACGCATGTAGTAGAGATCGCGCGGCAGCATATAACCGTAGGTGTTGTGCGCGATCATTTCGAGGCGTTCGCGGATGCGTCCCGGACTTTCGCCGGCGGCGCGCAGGCGCACCGCTTCGACTGCGCTGACGCCTTGCGCGGCAAACAGGTTTTCGGTATCGATCACGCGTAACAGGAACGGCCCGGGCACATTGGCATTGCGGCGAATCGGCCGGTAATCCTTGAGGATCGCAAAGCTCGCCGCGCTCGCATTCGCATGGATCGGACTGCGCGTGGCGGTGATGGTGAGACAGAATACGCAGTCGTAATCGATCACGAGGCGATCAAGGAAAAGATCGCGAATCTGCTCGACGCTGAAAGGTTCGGTTTCCGCCGAATGCCCGCGCGCGCCTAGATTGTCGGCAAGAAACTGCTGCGTGCGTCCCTCGTCGCGATCATCAACCAGGGTCTCCTCGCCGATATGCAAAGTGATTGGCAACACGCTGATGTCGTGCTGGCGCAGGTAATCGCCAGGCAAGTCACAGGCCGAATCCACCACGATGCCGATGCGCATGAAGTACCTCCCCGGGCCCTTCGACGCGCGACAGCGCACGCAAATCCGGTTCGCGCAAAGTTACCACGTCGTGCGCGAGCGCCGTCGTGCAATGCAGCGCAATCAATGGTTTCCTTCAACAGCGTGAGGCGCGACAATGGACGATTATCTTTCCCTGCCGAGTTCATTTGCGGCGGCGCAGCTCGCTTCATCAGGAGACATCAATGACGCAATGGACCACCACGCCGCCGTCAGACGGGGCCAGGATTACCCTCGCCAACGGCATTCTCAACG
Organism: Dokdonella sp.; assembly: GCA_040002595.1. GTDB lineage: Bacteria > Pseudomonadota > Gammaproteobacteria > Xanthomonadales > Rhodanobacteraceae > Dokdonella_A. Next base: position 3,400 of record JBDUED010000079.1, read on the forward strand.
TGCCGCCAAACCCTGTCGTTCCCTTTATCGAAGGCGACGGCACCGGACCGGACATCTGGCGCGCCACTGTTCGCGTACTCGACGCGGCCGTCGCCAAGGCGTACGGCGGCGCCCGCAAGATTCACTGGATGGAAGTGCTTGCCGGCGAAAAGGCGTTCAACGCCACTGGCAACTGGCTGCCCGACGAAACTGTCGCCGCCTGCCGCGAATACCTCGTCTCGATCAAGGGTCCGCTGACTACGCCGGTGGGCGGCGGCATCCGCTCGCTCAACGTCGCGCTGCGCCAACTGCTCGACCTGTACTGCTGCCTGCGCCCGGTGCGTTGGTTCAAGGGCGTTCCGTCACCGGTCAAGGATCCATCCAAGGTCGACATGACGATCTTCCGCGAGAACACCGAGGACATTTACGCAGGCATCGAATTCCAGGAAGGCACCGAGGATGCAAAGAAGTTTGCCGCCTTGCTGAAGGAGCACTTTCCGGCGCTCTACAAGAAGGTGCGTTTCCCCGACACCTCCGGATTCGGCATCAAGCCGGTATCCAGGGAAGGCACCGAGCGCCTGGTCCGCGCCGCGCTGAAATACGCTGTCGACAATGATCGTTCCTCGGTGACCCTTGTGCACAAGGGCAACATCATGAAATTCACCGAGGGCGCATTCCGTGACTGGGGTTATGCGCTGGCAAAGAATGAATTCGGTGCCGCGGAAATCGACGCAGGCCCGTGGTGTTCATTCGCGAACCCGCAGTCCGGCAAGACGATCGTGGTCAAGGATGTGATTGCCGATGCGTTCCTGCAGCAGATCCTGCTGCGTCCGGCCGATTACGATGTGGTCGCGACCTTGAATCTCAACGGCGATTACCTGTCTGACGCGCTTGCCGCGCAGGTTGGAGGCATCGGTATCGCGCCCGGTGGCAACATCAATTACGTGACCGGTCACGCGGTGTTCGAGGCGACCCACGGCACCGCACCGAAGTATGCGAATCTCGACAAGGTCAATCCTGGTTCGGAAATACTCTCTGGCGAAATGATGCTGCGTTACATGGGCTGGACCGAAGCGGCCGACACCATCATCAAGGCGATGGACAAGGCGATCGGACAAAAGTATGTGACCTATGATTTTGCGCGGCTCATGGATGGCGCCACCGAGGTCAAGTGCTCCGAGTTTGGCGATCGTCTGATTGCGGCCATGTGACGCGACTGTTTCTCCCGGCAAAAAAAAGGGCGCCCAAAGCGCCCTTTTTTTGTTTTCAGCTATCGATTCAGATGCGCGGTTTACCGCGCCCCATGACCAGCGCCACGACAAACAGGATAATGAATACGATAAACAGGATTTTTGCAATGCCGGCCGCGGCACCGGCGATCCCGCCGAAACCGAGCACGGCAGCGATCAGCGCTATTACCAGAAAAACGATGGCGTAATGCAGCATGGTGATTTCTCCTCGCGGTTTTGTAGGGGCGCCGAAAACCGCGATCCATTGCGGGCGTCTGAAAATTTCAAGCGCGTATGCCAGAGTGCAGTTTCGCGGGTGAATCCCTCATGACCATGTACCGATGCCATTCATCAAAGGTAGCCTGCTTGCGCGCTGTGATAGGCTCGCAATCCGCTGGTTCGCGCTCCGATCCGAGGGATTCGCTCATGAAAAGGCACATCGTCGTTTTGATCCCGCTGGCTTTCGCACTGGGCGCGTGCACCTCGCATGAAACACCGCCTTCGATCGCCACCGCGCCGCCTGCGGCAGCCCTCGATCAACCGGCCACGCCACCGCCGCCGCAAAGTGCGGGCGACCTCGCTTCGGCAAAGCTCGACCAGGTGCTTGCCGGCGACTGGCGCTCCGCAGCCAACAAGGCGCGCGACACGTATCGCCATCCAAAGGAGACGCTCGCGTTTTTCGGCGTCAAGGCAAGCGATACCCTGATCGAAATAACCCCCGGCGGCGGCTGGTATGCCGAGGTACTTGCGCCTTGGCTCAAGGGCTCGGGAACCTATGTCGCCGCTATCGCCAAGCCAGCCAAGCCCGAAGGCGAAGCGGCGCAGGACAAGAGTGCTCTGCAGAAGAAATTCGAAGCCGCGCCGGCCGAATACGCCGACGCCAAAACACTCGAATTTGATCCAAAAACGCCTTCCTTTGGCCCACCTGGTTCGGCTGATGTCGTGCTGACTTTTCGCAATGTGCACAACTGGGTCATGGCGGACAATGCTCCGGCGATGTTCAAGGCGTTCTTCGATGTGCTCAAGGCTGGCGGCACCCTCGGCGTGGTCGATCATCGCGCCGCAACCGGTGCCGATCTGGAAAAGATCAAGAAGTCGGGCTACTTGCCGCAGGATTACGTGATCAAGCTGGCTACCGACGCCGGTTTCACCCTGGTCTCGCAAAGCGAGATCAACGCCAATGCGAAAGACACCAGGGATTACGTCAAAGGTGTCTGGACCTTGCCGCCGACCTTGACGCTCGGCGAGCTGGACAAGGACAAGTACCTGGCGATTGGCGAATCCGATCGCATGACCCTGAAGTTCGTCAAACCTGCGTCCGACCAGATCTTCCAGCAGAACGGGGAAAAGGGACCGGCTGCAAACACGCCGTAAATCTGGCGCCTTGATCGCGCTTCGCGGAAGCGCGTCAACCACAATGCGGGTCGGCGCAAGCCGTGCAATCTCCGCACGCGACTCTCCTGTTGAAGGAGAGGACTTTGGCATGGTCCTGGCGTGGGTCCGATGTTGATCCTGTTCAACAAGCCGTTCGGCGTGCTGTCTCAGTTTACCGATCGCAGCGTTCCGGCGCGTCGCACGCTGTTGCAGTTCATCGATAACAAAGACGTCTATGCGGCCGGCCGTCTGGATTACGACAGCGAAGGTTTGCTGCTGTTGACCGATGACGGCGCGCTCGCGCACCGCCTGACCGATCCCCGCCACAAGCTGGCGAAGACCTATCTCGTGCAAGTGGAGGGCACGCCGACGCCGGCGCAGCTCGACATGCTGCGCACGGGGGTGACACTCAATGACGGACTTGCGCTTCCCGCCGATGCGCGCCTACTCGCTGCGGCACCGGATTGGCTGTGGCCGCGAGAGCCACCGATACGTTTTCGCAAGCGCGTGCCGGATGCGTGGCTCCAACTGACGATCTGCGAAGGCCGCAACCGGCAGGTAAGGCGCATGACCGCGGCGGTCGGCCTGCCAACCTTGCGCCTGATTAGAACGCGCAGCGGCGAGCACGATTTGGGCGGCCTCGCGCCAGGCGAATATCGCCTTGCATAGGCCGGGCGTCACGTAAAATGCAGACACAACAACCTCGAACGGCCCGCGCCGCATGACCTTCAAGGACCATTTTTCAGGGCACGCTGACGGCTATCGCGGAGCCCGTCCAACCTATCCGGATGCGTTGTTCGACTGGCTTGCGACGCAGGCGCCGGCGCGTGACCTGGCCTGGGATGCGGGTTGTGGCAACGGCCAGGCGGCCTTCGCTTTGTCCGCGCACTTTGCGCGAGTCGTTGCCACTGATCCGAGTGCGTCGCAGATCGCGAACGCCGAGACGAAACCGAATATCGATTACCGCGTCGAGCTGGCCGAACGCGGCAGCCTTGCGGATGCAAGCGCCGACCTCGTAACAGTCGCGCAGGCGTTGCACTGGTTTGACCTTGACCTGTTTTACGCCGAAGTGCGCCGCGTGCTGAAACCGCGCGGCCTGTTCGCTGCGTGGACGTATGGCGATTGTCATGTCGACGCAGCAGTCGATGGAGTGAAGGATCGCCTCTACGTCGATTTGACCGGACCCTACTGGCCGCCGGAGCGCGCACATATCGAAACGGGCTACCGCGATTTGCCGTTTCCATTCATCGAACTGGCCGTCCCGCGTTTCGCGATGCGCACGCAGTGGACGGTCGAGCAGTTTCTCGCCTACCTGCGCTCGTGGTCGGCGAGCCAGCGCTATCTCAAGGCGACGGGTGAGGATCCGGTCAGCTTGATCGAATGCGACTTGCGCGGCACTTGGGGCAACAACGGTCGGCGCGATGTGTGCTGGGAATTTCATCTGCGTTGCGGACGGTCGTGAGCCTTTCCACGCGACACCGTCCGTGCACAGGGTTGCGGAGCGCCTTTGGCATACGCGCAACTGGTTCCATCGAATACGCGCGAACCGGCCCGGGCAAAGATGCCCCGACTCCGTAGAGTGCACGCAGTCCCCCTGACCAATGACTTGAAATGTCCGAATCGCTTGCCGCCGCATCGTCCGTGGATTGGCGGACCCCACTTGAGCTGATTGCGCTCGGCGCGATCTGGGGTGGGTCGTTCCTGTTCATGCGCGTCGCCGCCGCCGATTTTGGACCGTTCGCTCTGGTCGAGGTGCGCATCGTGCTCGGCGCGGCGATCGTTCTGCCATTCCTGTGGCAGATGCGCGCTCGCCTCACGCGTGCGTTATGGCTGCGTTTTGCGATCGTCGGCGCATTGAACTCGGCCGTCCCCTTCACGCTGTTCGCGTGGGGCGCCGAACGCGCCCCTGCCGGCATTGGCGCAATCGCCAACAGCCTGACGGTACTGTTCACCGCGCTGATCGCGCTACTGGTATATCGCGAGCGCATCGGCATCAGGCGCGGCGTAGCGATGCTCGCCGGCTTCGTCGGCGTGGTCGTGCTGGCGAGCGGCAAGACTGCGGGCGAACACGTCGCGCAGGCAGCGCTGGCCGGTGCCGCCGCATCTTTTTGCTATGGTTTCGCAGCGAATTTCACCAAACGCTGGTTTGCGGACTTGCCACCGATCGGCGCGGTCGCCGGTACGCTCGTGTGCGCAGCGTTGATGCTGGCGCCGTTCGCTCTCCACGCGTGGCCGACGGTGCAGCCACCGCGCCTGTCGTGGCTGTGCGCGGGTTTGCTCGGCGTGCTCTGCACGGGTATCGCATACGCATTTTTCTTCCGCCTGATCCAGCGCGTCGGCGCCCCGCGCGCGACGACCTGCACGTATCTGGTGCCATTGTTCGGAGTCGCCTGGGGCTGGTTGCTGCTTGGAGAAATGCCAACCCTGACCATGCTCGTTGCCGGCACGCTGATTCTCGGCAGCGTGATCATCAGCCAGCGCGAGAAAACAGGATTGGAAATGAGGGAAAAGGCATACGCCACGACGCGTCGATAAAGTCGGTCGACATGTGGCAATCGCGAGCCACTTCGATCCATCCCGTATTCCGCTCCTCACCGATTGGTAAGCTGGATCTCGATGCGCCGGTTCTTCGCCCACGCCTCCGGCGTGTCCGCGTTGTCGAGGGGGCGGAATTGGCCGAAGCCATTGGCGGACAGGCGATGCGCTGGAATGCCCTGCACGACCAGGTATTTCACGATGGCGACCGCGCGCGCAGTCGACAACTCCCAGTTCGAGGGGAACTGCGCCGTGTGGATCGCGCGCTGGTCGGTATGGCCGTCGATGCGTAGCACCCAATCGATGCTCGAGGGGATTTCTGAGGCAATCTCACGTACGGTCAGCGCCAACGCAGCGAGGCGGTCCTGCGCTGCAGGCCCGAGATCGGCCGAACCCGATTCGAACAGGATATCCGTCGGCACCACGAACCTATCACCGACTACGCGCACGTCACTGCGTTCGCCGAGCGCCGCACGCAGCTTGCCGAAAAATTCCGACCGGTAGCGTTCGAGTTCGCCCACCTTGTTCGCCAGCGCAATGTTGAGCTGCTTGCCGAGGTCGGCAATCTTGGCGTCCCTGGATTTCACCTCGGTGTTCGCCACGCCAAGCGCCGCTTGAATCTTGCCGAGTTGCTCGTTGAGCGCGGCAAGCTGCCGATTGAGCAGTTCCACCTGCGCCGAAGCGGCCGAGGTCAGATCGGTCTGCTTGACCATATCCTGTTTCGACGTATCCAGTTGAGCGGAGAGGCTCGCCACCTGTGCTTCCAGCTGCTGCTTGAGCGCGTTCAACGCAGCGATGTCCACGTTGAGCTTCGCGCCTTCGCTGGTCGCGTTATCCAGCGCGGTCTTCAGTTGCTCGCGCTCGCCGCTGGCTTGGCCGAGGGAGACGGAGAGTTCTGCAACTTTCGCATCAAGCGTGCGTTTGCTGTCCTCGGCCAGCGACAAGGTTCTTGCCAGCGCCGCGACTTTCGAATTGAGCGCATCCAGCGCACGATTCTTGCCTGCCAGGGTATCGGACAACACGAACTGGCCAATCGCGAAGATCAGCAGCACGAAGATCATGACCATGATCAGCGACGTCAACGCATCGACGAAACCTGGCCAGATATCGAAAGTGCGGCGACGGCGCAGGCGCGCGCTCACCGGGAAGGCTCGCGCTCGGCGGTCATCGGCGGCGGAGAAGGCCGGGCGCGCCCATCCATCGCGGCCGCGATTGTGCGCGACAGCAGTCGTAGTTCGCTGCGCAGCTCGTCAGAAAATTGCGCAATCGGTGGGTTCTGATTGGCAAGCTGGCGCAACACGGCTTTGAGCTCATCCTGCACTTCGCCAGTGGCTTGCCGCTCGCGCGCATCGCGACTGAGCAGATCGGCCAGGCGGCCAAGCTGCACGCCCAATTCGCCCAGTTGCTGACCGGTTCCGTGGCGTTCGCGTTCACTCTCGACAATCGCGCGCTGCATGCGCTCCAAACCGTCCGCAGTCTGTTCAAGCAAGGCTTGCACGTAAGCCGGCACCGACGCATCCGCTTCCAGCGCGGAACCCGACGACAAACGCGTCATGCCGGACAACCATTCTTCCAGTTCGTTGTGGAAACGGTTTTGCGCGTGACCGGCCTGCAGATCGAGAAAGCCGATGACCAGGGAACTGGCCAGACCAAACAGCGAGGTCGAAAAACTGGTCGACATGCCGCCCAGCGGCTCGCGCAGATTTTGCTTCAGCGAGCCAAAC
>JBDUED010000080.1:0-10176 GCA_040002595.1 Dokdonella sp.
TCGAGCACGGCACCTTCATGGACGATGCCGACATGAAGTTGATGAAGGAACATGGCACTTGGTATGTACCGACCATCATCGCCGGAAAATACGTCGAGGAAATGGCGCAAAAACCCGGGTATTACCCGGCGCAGATCGCGGCCAAGGCGAAGCAGGTCGGCCCGATCATCCAGCAGACTGCCGCCAAGGCGTACAAGGCCGGAGTAAAGATCGCCTTCGGCACCGATGCGGCGGTTTATCCGCACGGCCAGAACGCGAAGGAGTTCGTCTACATGGTCGAAGCGGGCATGCCGCCCATGTTCGTGCTGCAGGCGGCGACTACGCACGCGGCGGAACTGCTGAAGAAATCCAGGGATCTGGGCAGCATCGAAGCAGGCAAGTTTGCCGACGTGATCGCGGTCGCCGGCAATCCGCTGGAGGATATCAAGCGCATGCAGACCGTCGGCTTCGTGATGAAGGATGGCGTGGTGTACAAACAGGATGGAAAACTCGTGGCGCAGTAATCCCGGTTAAGTCTGTAATGGGCGCGCCGGGCGCCCGCCACTTGGCGCGCTGTGGGAGCGCCGGAAGGCGCGATGCTCTTCTTGCCCTGCCCACAAGCATCGCGGCTTCCGCCGCTCCCACGAAAACTGGGTGTGCCTTGCGCCCGCAGCCTACTGGCACAATCTGTGTTTGATCAGATTCCGGAGTTCCGTCATGTCTGTTCTTCCCACGCCCGCGGTTCCGCCCTCGTCCCTTGTTTTTGATGCCACCGAAGCGAATTTCCAGGCCGATGTGCTGGATGCTTCGTTCGAGCAGACAGTCCTGGTCGACCTGTGGGCAACCTGGTGCGAGCCGTGCAAGGCGCTCGGGCCGCTGCTCGAAAAAATCGTCGCCGACTATCACGGCGCGGTACGCTTGGCGAAAATCGATTGCGACAAGCAACAAGCACTGGCCGCATCGTTTGGCGTGCGCAGCATCCCGACTGTGGTTCTGATCCGCGACGGCCAGCTCGTCGACGCCTTCACCGGCGCCTTGCCGGAAAGCGGTATTCGCGAATTCCTCTCGCGTCATGTGCAGCCGAACACCGCCCCGATCGAGGACGATCTCGCCGCGCCGCCCGCGATAGTGGAAACGCCGGAGCAGGTGCTTGCGCGCATCCAGCAGGAAATTGCCGCACAACCGGGAAAGGCCGAACTCAAGCTCGATCTGGCACTGGCGCAAATGAAGGTAGGCAATGCAACAGCCGCCGAAGCGGAACTGGATGCGCTGCCCGCGAATCTCGCCGCCGACGATCGCGCCAAGCGCCTGCGCTGCCAGCTCGATTTTGCGCAATCACTGAACGATGCGCCGCCGGCGCCGCAATTGCTCGCCCGCATCGCAGCGGATCCAAACGATCTGGCCGCGCGCGACTTGCTCGGCGTGCGCCTGCTGGTGCAAGGCGACGCGCCCGGCGCGCTTGAACAGTTCATGGCGATCCTGCAAACCGATCGCGGCTGGAACGAGGGTCAGGCGAAAAAGCGCCTGATCGCCGCGTTCGCCGTGATTGACGACGCCGAACTGGTGGGCACGTACCGACGAAAGATGTCCTCGCTGCTGTTTTAAGCGACTTGCATGCAGCGCCGGCAAGTGGAGGTGGCCGCTGTCGAAAAGTGATAGACCACTTGCGGTGATTCCCGGCACTTCATCGCCCTGCGTTTTCCTGCTTCACTCACCGATTGACACTCCCATCGGTCCGCGTTGTACTGCACGCGCGAAACGCGCTGTCGTCCGGTATTACGGGAACGTCCATGCATCCGCGATTCATTCAGCGTCACGTTCTTCGAGTGCGCCCGTTGGCGGCTTGCCTCGCCGCCGCATTGGCATTGGGTGTGTCGACCGCCTCGATCGCGGCACCGCTACCGTATGCGCTGCCTTGGGCGGGACGTCCGACCTTCATTGGCGGCCAACCGTCATCGGCATCGGCGATTGGGCAACGGCAAACAGCGAGCCACGCGGCTCTGGCCTTGGATTTCGCGCGTCGCCCTGCGGCGGCCACCATCGTCGTCACCAATTGCGGCGATTACGGCAGCGGCACTTTACGCGCGGCGTTCGGCGTGGCTGTCGATGGCGATACGATCGATCTCAGCGCGCTGACTTGCAGCACGATCTCGCTGGGGGATGGCGAACTGTATACGGCGGTGAACAATCTCACCTTGAACGGACCGGCTGCCGGCACGTTGAGTATCCGCAGCAGCTACGGCGATCGCGTATTCGAGCATGGCGGCATTGGCACGCTGACCCTCAAGAACCTCACCATTGTCGGCTATGGCGAGAATGACGGGTTCTATGACGGACCCGATCCTTCCGCCGGCGGCTGCATCTATTCCGCGGGCAACGTGGGTGTGTACGACTCCGTCGTCACCGGCTGCAACCTCTGGCCGTTCTTCGACTCAGGCAAGGTCGCACGCGGCGGAGCCATTTTCGCGCGCGGCAACGTCAGCGTGAAGTACAGCACCATCAGCAACAACTATTTGCGCGGCAACAATGCACATGCGTACGGTGGCGGCGTCTTTGCGCTGGGCAATTTGAACACCAAGTACGCCACGATCAGCGGCAACCAGGTTTTCGGTGCTTGCTGCGGGGTCAACTCGGGCCGAGGCGGCGGCGCCGTTGTCGGCGGCAACGCCACGCTACGCAACACGACCATTGCCGACAATCAGGCGGACATCACCGGCGGCATCGAACTTTTCGGCTTCAATAGCGGCAACGCCTCGATCATCAACAGCACGATCTCGGGAAACACTGCGACGATCGTCGGCGGAATCCTGACGCATGCTCCGCTGACGCTGCAAAACAGTACGATCGCTTTCAACCGGTCCAGCACCCGGACCTTCTATTCCGCCAGTTACGACGCCGGCTTGCATATCGCCGGCGTTGCTACGCAACTGCAAAGCTCGATCATCGCCAACAACACGGTCGCCGGCGTGACCCATGACCTTTCGAAATACGGCTCTGGCGCAGACGCGACCAGTGGCGCCAACTGCCTGATCACAGCCTCGGACGTCGTGCCGCCTGCAGGAACGATCTTCACCGATCCCCTGCTTTATCCGCTTGCGAACAACGGCGGGCTCACGCGGACGCATGCGCTGGCCGTCGGAAGCCCGGCCATCAATGCGGGCAACAACAACGGCAACGGCGGCGCTGGCTATAGCTACGATCAGCGTGGACCGGGCTTCGCACGGGTCATCGGCGCCAACGCCGATATTGGTGCGTTCGAAAAACAAAACGCGCTCGACGGCGATGTCATCTTCGTCAACGGCTTTGATCCGCCCTGACGTCCCCGCGCCACGGCGTTCCCAAGCAGGAAGCATCTCGCTTGATCACCGACAACGATGTTGCACCTTTGTCGCAAAGCAGCCCGCCCAGACACGGCTTCGAGTTCATCATCGCCTCGCCCGCGGTCGCAGCAGACGACGCGGAAGCAATCCGTGTGTTCTGGCGTCGCGAAGGCGCGCTGACCGACGACGCGCAGATGAATCAGCGGCTCACTCAAGTCATCATGCACGCGCGCACGCTTACAGGCGAAGTCGCCGGCGTATGCACGGCAACACCGGTAACGTCGCCTCGGCTGATGCAGCCGATGTACTACTGGCGCACCTTCATCGGTCGCCAATGGCGCTCCAGCCAGCTCGTCATGGCGATGCTTAAGAAATCCTGCGTGCACTTGGAGAAAATCGCGCGAGCGAGCGATTTTCCGTGCATCGGCGTCTTGCTGGAACTGGAGAACGACCGCTTCCGCGAGCGCGGCCGCGTAGCCGCGTGGTGGAATCCACCCTTCGTCTATATCGGGCGCAGCGCACGGGGTCTGGATTTGCGCGTGCTGTATTTCCGCGGCGCACGATTGAAGTCGGCGGCATCGATCCCTGACCCGCCCATGTGATTGGTACGGCGCGGCAGAGGGCACGCGCAGCGCTCCGTTCGTGGCACGATACGCCGCATGAACCCAACCGTTTCTCCCGATCCCGAGCTTGTTGCACCCGCCATCGGTGCGCCTGCGGATGCCGAGAAGGCGTCCATCACCGAGGTGCTCGGCAGCGTCCACACCAGCAACTTCCCCGACCTGCTGCGCCAGCTTGGCGGTTGCTTGCTGGTCAGTACCTATCAGGCGGGCAAGCTCGTCATCCTGCGGCCCGATGGCGCCAGCATCAACACGCATTTCCGTTCATTCAACCGGCCGATGGGCATGGCCGCCGATGGCGAGCGGCTCGCCCTTGGCGCGCATATCGAGATCGCGGAATTTCGCAATATGCCGGCCGTCGCTCGCCGCCTGCACGATCCGCCGCGGCACGATGCGGTGTACATGGCGCGACGCGGTCATATCACGGGCGCAATCGATATCCACGAGATGGCGTGGGACAAGCACGGCGATTTGTGGTTCGTGAACACGCTGTTTTCGTGCCTGTGTACGCTGGATACGAAATCAAGTTTCGTCCCGCGCTGGCGTCCGCCCTGCGTCACCCACTACGCACCGGAGGACCGCTGTCACTTGAATGGTCTGGCGATGCGCGACGGCAAACCGCGTTACCTGACCGCGCTTGGCGAATCCAACGCACCGCAAGGGTGGCGTGAAAACAAGCGCGATGGCGGCGTGCTGTACGACATGGCGACCAACAAGGTCATCGCACGCGGTTTGTCGATGCCGCATTCGCCACGCTGGTACGACGACCGCCTGTGGGTGCTCGAATCGGGCCGTGGGGCGCTGGTCACGATCGATCCGAAAACCGGCGCCAAGACCGATGTCGCGCGGGTGCCCGGTTTTGCGCGCGGACTCGATTTCATGGGACCGGTCGCCTTCATCGGTCTTTCGCAACTTCGCGAGACCAATGCATTCACCGACATCGAGATTACCGAGGCCAATGCGGATCGCCAGAGCGGCGTGTGGGCCGTGCACATTGGCACCGGCAACACCATCGCTCTGCTGAAGTTCACCGGCGGCGTGCAGGAAATCTTTGCGGTGCAGGGGCTCCCCGGCGTGCTGTTTCCGGAAATCATCCACGAGGGCGACTTGCTCGCTTCCGCCTATGCGTTGCCTGAGGAAGCGTTGCGCGAAGTGGCTTTCACGCCAGCGCCGGCGAACCCAGCCAACGATGCCGCAATCGCCGGCCGCGACGAGAGCGTCGATTAGCTGAACAACGCCTTCGAGCCTAGGCCACAATCACACGGACGCATGCGCCTGGTTAGAATACGCGCGCGTTTCGGCTGCCTGTCATGACCAACCTGAGCCTCCCGTTCCAGATTCCCGGTTATCGGATCATGCGCAGGCTTGGCCTCGGCGGCATGGCGACCGTGTATTTGGCAATGCAGGAATCGCTGCGTCGGCCGGTTGCAGTGAAGGTGCTGGCCAGCGAACGCGCGCCGAGCGACGAGCTGGTGCGTCGTTTTGAATACGAAGCGCGCACGATCGCGCGGCTCGATCATCCCCACATCGTCAGCATCTACGACGTCGGACGCACGTCGACCGGCCAGATATATTACACAATGCCATTTTTCCCCAATGGCGACCTGGCCGGACGCAATCTGCGTGATGATCCGCAACGTATTCTCGAGGTGTTGCGCGCGCTGGTCGAAGCGCTCGGTTGCGCGCACGATCTTGGCATCGTGCATCGCGACGTGAAACCGGAAAACGTGCTGTTCGACAAACTCGACCGTCCGCTACTGGCCGATTTCGGTATTGCCTACAGCGCCGACCATCAGCCGCGCGTGACACGCGAGGGCGCGACGATCGGTTCGTCCGGCTACATGAGCCCGGAACAGGCGCGTGGCCAGCCGATCGACGGGCGTTCCGATTTCTACAGCCTCGGCGTGGTCTGTTATGAAATGCTGACCGGTGAAATGCCGTTCGAGGGCGCCGACGCGCTTGCCGTCGCGTTGGCGCATATCGAACAACCCGTGCCTCGCCTGCCGGTAACGCGGCGCGGCTGGCAGCCGTTGATCGACAAATCGCTGGCCAAACACCCAGAGGAACGTTTCCAGAGCGCGCAGGAGTGGCTCGCGGCAATCGACGTGGTCGAGAAACGGATGCGCATGCCGGCACAATCGGGCGCGGCAAAATGGGCGCGCACCGCGGTCGAGCGCACCGTCGCGATTCCGCGCCGCCGGCGTGCGCTGGCGCTGCTGGTCGTGATCGGACTCGCGTTCGTCGGCTTGCTCGCGTTGCTCCCGCATGTGCCTGAGCGCGCCACACCCGCCAATGCCGACGCGTTCGCGCCAGTACAGGAACCGCTTGCAAACCCCCCGATAGCGCCGTTCGCGTCAGCCATTGCAACGAATGTCGTCGCTGGCGTCGAGGTCAGTCCGGGTGCGGCGGCATCCGCTGCTGCGATGCCCGATCCGTCAAAGATGCAGGCCATCGTGCGGGCCGATCATCTGGAACAGGCCGGAAACCTGATCGCAATCGGGCATCTGGCCACGCCGGCCGGCAACAATGCGGCCGATCACTACCTTGCGATCCTGACTGTCGAGCCGCGCCAGCGCGATGCGCTCAAGGGCGTTACGCGCATCCTCGACATTCTTGCGACCCGTGCAGCCAAGGCCATCACCCAGGACAACATTCCTGCTGCACTGGGTGCGGCAAGCGAAGGTGCCGAGCTTGCGACGCGTGCAAAACTCACATCGACTCCGGCATTTGCGAGCTTCGTCGCCCCGATACACCGCGCCATCGAGGCCCGGCGCGCACGTGTGCACGATGCGCTGGACATTGCGTCGATCCAGCCGCTCGCCGCGTTGTTGCCGGTGCTGGCAAAAATCGATGCGACGCAGGCGCGCGCGCTGCAGCGCGATCTCGACCGTCCCGCTCATTTGCTGCGCGACGGCGGCACGCTGCGCGATCCGGGCGGACCTCCGCTGGTCATTGTGACGTCAACACGCGCCCTGTCCGGTCATGTCGATCACGCGTTCGCGGTCGCAATCAACGATGTCAGCCGCGGCGACTATGCGCGCTTCGCCACGGCAACGGGGCGCGCGTCCGCACGCTGCCGCGAATCGCAACGCTTCTTCGCGCGTTCAAGTGGCCTGTCCTGGCGCACGCCCGGGTTCACTCAAGGTGATGATCACCCGGCCGTCTGCGTGAGCTGGAACGACGCCAATGCGTATGCGCAATGGCTCAGCCTGCGCACCGGCGCGCATTACCGCCTGCCGAGCCAGGCCGAATGGCTGCTCGTGGCGCAAGCAGCGGGCGCTGGAACCGGCTGCGGCAAAGGCAATCTCGCCAGCCATTCGGCCAAGGGCGCGGCATGCGATGATGGTTTCGCGCAGACCGCGCCAAGCGGGCATTTTCCGGCCAGCGCACCGGGCGTGTACGACATTGCCGGCAATGTCAGCGCATGGATCGACGGATGTGCAAAGGCAGGCAGCGCGAAGAACACGTGCCACGAACACATGTTCCGCGGCCTGTCATGGCGCGATGATGCCGATCAGTCCAACCTGGTGCATGCAGACACCAGCGCCGGCGACATCGGTTATGCGACGGTCGGTTTCCGCGTTGTGCGCGAGCTGCCGCTCGCCAACGCTTCACCCGAAGTGGAAAAAGGGAAATAGGGAACCGCAACGCAACAGCTGCCGGTCGCCCGGCGAATCGCCGGACCCACGTGAGGTACAAACATTAAGCCATACGGGGTGACCGGTCTCCGGCCTGCGACGGAATGACTTAACTTCAATTATCGATCCCGGAAGACACACAGCATCCTGTTGCACGCCATTCGAACCCGATCCTGCTTGCCCGTTTGCTCCGCTATCCTGCCTGCGCAGCCCTAATCCAGAATCCTTCATGCGCCCGCTCTATCTCCAGCGTTACCTGCTCACCGGCCTGCTCACGTTCATTCCGATCTGGCTGACCTGGGTGGTGTTCAAATCGATTTTCTCGCTGCTATCGCAGTTCAACCTGCCGTGGGTGGCGGCGCTCTTCGATGCACTGGCGAAGGGATTTCCCGACACGCTGGGTCGTCTCAACCAGGGCTGGCTCACGTCGTTGCTTGCGTTCATCGTCACCCTGGTGGCGCTATATGCAATGGGCTTTGCCGCAAGCCGCGTGTTGGGACAACGTCTGCTCGACGTTTTCGAACGCCTGATCCAGCGCATCCCGATCGCACACAGTATCTACGGTGGTGCGAAAAAGCTGATGAGCATCGTGCAAAACAAGCCGAGCGGAACGCAGCGCGTGGTGCTGATCGATTTTCCATCGCCGCAATTGAAATCGATCGGCTTCGTCACCCGAGTGTTCCGCGACGCTAGCGGTGTCGAGCTTGCCGCCGTCTATGTGCCAACCACCCCAAACCCGACCGGCGGCTATCTGGAAATCGTGCGCGTCGACCATCTGATCGCGACCGACTGGAGCGTCGATCAGGCGATGGCGTTCATCCTCTCGGCCGGCGCGGCCGGCCCGGACGTGTTGCCATTTTCGGTGACGCGACCCAGCCTGGATGCCGACGTCATGGACCCGCTGCGGGAATAAAAATGGTTGTGTGCGCTCGCGAAACACCCGCCGCGTTCAATCCTTGCAAGCGGCGTTGTCTTGTCTTGCGCCGAGCGCGGTGTCGATATTCCGCAGGACTCAGTGCGGCGCATCGACGACACATCGCTTGAGCAACAACTGGCTGCCTTGATTTTCGGGCGTGCAGACGATCGAATCGACAATGTGTCCGCCGCGCGAAGCGTTTTTCTGGCAACTCATGTGGGTGGCGACCATGCCGTACCGATCGATCGTCGTCTTCGCCAGGCGATCAGCGGTTTCATGTTGCGCCGGCGTCATTGCGCTATCGAGCTTGGCAATGATCGATTGATAACCCGGAAAGATGACTTCGGCGGCGACCTTGAGCCATGCGTACCCGACCAGGTCCGCGCGCTGGACGCCTTGCCCGAGCAGATACATGCGTCCAACCGCGGACTGACTTTCCTTGTCGCCCGCACACGCGCTGCGCTGGAAAAGCTTGAACGCCTCGTCATACTGCTTGGCGCCGTATGCCCTCTTTGCATCGCGCAGCATGTCGCGATAGGACGAGGGGAACACGCGCTCGAAATCCGTTGTGGACGAGGTGCTTGCGGCAAGCGCCGGAAACGCAGTTGACGCAACGAGAGCGGCAAGAATGCCGGCAAAAAGGCTTTTGTGCATACGCTGCTCCGTGATCGATGGGATGACCTCGCGCCGTACCGATCGACGCCGGTTGATTCTGCGCAATGTTTGTCCAAATGTAAAAATTCTGCAGACAGCCCTGGCGACGGGTCAATGACCTTCGACACTGGAACGCGACCCGTTGGCACGCTACTTTCAGTCGTAGACCATCGCGCAACTGCGCACTCCGTTCCTCATCGCCCGACGCATCGACATCGGACGAGCCGGCTCTTCCTGCACACTTCATCAGAAAACTTCCACCGTGGAGAAACCCATGTTGCATAAATACCTGCCCCGCTCCCTTGCGCTCGCCATCTGCGTCGCGCTGTCCAGTACCGCCATCGCCGCGACGCAATCCTCATTCGACGTCAAGGAACTCGACGCCAAGATCAATCCTTGCGGCGATTTCAACGGCTTCGTCAATGCGAAGTGGGTGGCCGCCAATCCAATCCCGGCCGACCGCACGCGCTGGGGCGCGTTCGACCAGTTGCGCGAGCACAGCCTCGATACGCAACGCCAGATTGCCGAAGCGTCAGCGCGCGACGCGAACAAGGCCAAGACCGGCTCGATCGAGCAGAAGATAGGCTGGTTCTACCGCTCGGGCATGGCTGAAGGCGCAGTTGAGAAGGCCGGCTGGTCGCCGATCAAGCCGGAGCTCGCAAAGATCGATGCGCTGAAAACACCCGCCGATATCACCGCCTACATCAACGACAGCTTTTCGCGTGGCCAGAACGGCTTGTTCAACGTCGGCTCCAGTGCTGATTTCAAGAATTCCAAAATCCAGATTGCCTACGCCTATCAAGGCGGCTTGGGACTTCCAACGGCCGACTACTACAGCAAACCGGATTACGCTGCGTTGCGCACCGCTTATCAGGCGCATATCGCCAAGGTGCTGGAGCTGACCGGCACGCCGGCCGCCACGGCCAAAGTGGACGCAGATCACGTACTCGCATTCGAGACACGCCTGGCCAAGGCGTCGCTGCTTCCGGTCGATTTGCGCAAACCGGAAAACCAGTATCACTTCGTCAGCCTCGCCGATGCAGACAAGG
>JBDUED010000081.1:0-10173 GCA_040002595.1 Dokdonella sp.
CGCCGACCAGCGCGGGATTGTCGTAGAAACTGCCGTCGGCGATCGCCGCGTCGATCCGGGTCAGATCCTGGTACACGATGCGCCCCGCGCCGATATTCATGTGACCGACTTCGGAGTTGCCCATCTGGCCATCTGGAAGACCGACCGCCCCACCGTGCGTTTCGACGAGGGTGTGCGGATACTCGATCAGCAGTCGACGCCAATTCGGGCAGCTCGCCAGTGCGATCGCGTTGTGCGCGGTGCCGACGCGATGGCCCCAGCCATCAAGAATCAAGAGAAGAACAGGTTTTGGGCGCGCCACGGCAAGGTGTCCGGTGGATTGTGCGGGGCCTCAATGCTAGCCGAAGCGATTGCGCGGCGTCGTGAATGCGGCGGGGCCGCGTGTCGGCATCTTTCTGCGCCTTTGCGCCGTCAGCGAAAGGATGCAGTCAATTGTCCGTATACCCCGCGGCCTACAATGGACGTTTCCGCAAGCGGAGACCCCCATGCCCGTCATTCCCGGTCGGCAGCTTCCCGCGACCTTGCTGGTGCTGATTTTCTGCGGCTGCGGAATGCAGGAATCGGCATTCACCGCATCGAAAAATCCGCCATCCCCGACCACGGCGCACTTGCCCGGACTCGCGTCGGTCGTGCCTACGGCAGACGGGCATTTCTCTGCCGAGATAAGCGCAGAGGATTTCGCCGCGCGCTTGAAAAAAGTTTCATCCGACGAATTCGAAGGACGCAAACCCGGCACCCTCGGCGAACGCCTGACCACCAACTGGATCAAGCATCAATTCGAGCAGGTTGGCCTCAAGCCCGGCAACCACGGCAACTGGTTGCAGAGCGTACCCATGGTCGAGACGAGCTTGCTTGACCCAGATCACGTCACCCTGGACATCGACGTCGGCGGCGACCCGGAACCGTTCGCGTATCGCAAGGACATGATCATATATTCGCTGGATGCGAGCCCCGCGGTCGCCATCAACCATTCGCAGATCGTGTTCGTCGGTTACGGCGTCGACGCGCCCGAGTACCAGTGGAACGACTACGCGGGTCTCGACGTGAAAGGCAAGACTGTCGTTGTGCTGGTCAACGATCCGGGTTGGGGCAACCACGACGCGTCGCTGTTCAAGGGCTCGGCGCTCACGTATTACGGCCGCTGGACGTACAAATTCGAGGAAGCCGCGCGCAAGGGCGCAGCCGCATGCCTGATCGTGCATGAGACGCCGGGCGCGGGTTATCCGTGGGATGTCGTGATCAACAGTTGGACCGGCGCGCAACAATCGCTGCCGCCGGATGTCGATCCGGCGCCGCGCCTTTCAGCCGCCGGCTGGCTGACCACGCAGGCGGCACAGCGCCTTTTCGCAAAGGCCGGCAGGGATTTCGATGCGCTGAAGAAAAGCGCGGACCTGCGCGGCTTCAAACCAACCGATCTCGGCGCAACGTTGTCGACTCATTTCAAAAACACGGTTACCCATTCAAGTTCGGAAAACGTGCTCGGCTTGTTGCCAGGCAGCACGCATCCCGATGAAGTCATCGTCTACTCGGCGCATTGGGATCACTTCGGCAAGGACCCCCATCTCGTCGGCGACCAGATCTACAACGGCGCGATCGACAACGGAACCGGCGTTGCCGCCCTGATCGAAATCGCCGAAGCTTTCACGCACCAGCAACCGCCTCCGCAACGCTCGGTACTGTTCATCGCCGATACCCTGGAAGAAGCCGGCCTGCTGGGCTCCGCGTACTACGTCGCGCATCCAGTGTTTCCGCTTGCGAAAACCGTTGCCGACATCAACATGGACGCATTGCCGATGATGGGCCCGACCAAGAACATTGCTGTCATCAGTTGGGGCCAATCCGAACTGGACGATTTGATCGAGCAAGCAGCCGCTACGCAAGGGCGCACCATCGTCGCCGATGATGCCCCCGACAAGGGGTTCTTCTTCCGCTCCGACCAATTCAACTTTGCCAAGCTAGGCGTACCCGTGCTTTATGCACGTTCGGGGCTCAACCTCGTCGATGGCGGCGAGCAAGCCGGCCGCGCGGGCTATGCCGATTACACCGCCAACCACTATCACAAGCCGAGTGACAACTACGATCCGAACTGGGATTTCCGCGGTGTGATTGCCGATGTGAAGGCATTTTATGCGGTCGGAAAAAACCTCGCCGCCGAAACTGGTTTTCCACAATGGAAATCAGGCGCAGATTTTCATCGCCCGTTGACACAAGAAGGCAAAGCCAGCCGATGAGGCTGCACGCATGCCAACAAGGATTTATTGAAGACGCGGATTGATCCCCGCATCCATTGAGAAACATCCAGCGCGAATGCTGTCTCGCGCCTCAGACGCGATATCCGCGATGAATCGCAACGATGCCGGCGCTGAGATTGCGCACGTCGACCTTGGCAAAACCAGCCGTCTCCATCATCACTTTGAGCGTCGCCTGATCCGGATGCTTGCGGATGGATTCGGCGAGATAGCGGTAACTGGACGCGTCACCGGCTATCAGCTTGCCGATGCGCGGCAATACCTGGAACGAATGGAAATCGTAGAGCGACTTGAGGAGAGGCGCGCGCAGCGTGGAAAATTCCAGCACCAGCGCGCGACCACCGATCTTTAGGACGCGATGGATCTCGGCCAGCGCCGTGTCCTTGTGCGTGACATTTCGAAGGCCGAACGCCATCGTCACGCAATCAAAACTCTTGTCGGGGAACGGCAGGGACTCGGCGTCCATCTGCGACCAGTCGAGCCCGCGGGCAATCCCCCGATCGAGCAAACGGTTGCGACCAACCTTGAGCATTGCGCCATTGATGTCGCCCACGACCACACTGCCGTTTGCACCGACCTTGGGCAGCAGCAGCGCCGCGATATCGCCCGTGCCCCCGGCCAGATCGAGCACGCGATCTCCCTCGCGCACGCCACTGGTCGCGACAAAATAGCGTTTCCACAAACGATGCACGCCGAACGACATCAAGTCGTTCATCACGTCGTAATTGCGCGCCACCGATGTGAACACGTCCGCGACAAGTCTTGCCTTGTCGGCTTCGGGTACGTCGCGATAACCGAAATGCGTGGTGGGTGATTCGTCCATGTGCGCATGGTACCGCACGCGGTGGCGGCGCTTGTCGATCGCCCGGGCTATCGCTGCCCCCGCCAGACCGGCGCGTCGCCGTCAAACGAATTCTGGTCGTTGTCGCGCGCAAACGATCCACTCCGGCCGTGGCGGTTCGTCCGCTGCGTGGCGGTGGCGACTGGCGGATCAGTCGCGCGAACGGTCAGCAGCGGCGAGTGCGTCCAGATACGCCTGCCAGTTTCTTGCCTGATCACGTCCCAGTTCGTGGAGCACGTCCCATGAAAACAGGCCGGTCGCGTGACCGTCGTCGAAACGCAGCAGCACCGCGTAATTGCCGACCGGTTCTACCGCGTCGATATTGACGTGATGTTTGCCCGCGACCAGCACGCGCTGGCTGCGGCCATGCCCTTGCACTTCAGCGCTCGGCGAATGCACGCGCAGATATTCGGCCGGCAAGCGGAACGTCTCGCCGCTGTCGAAGGCGACTTCGAGTAAGTGCGAGGCGCGATGCAGGATGATGTTCGTGGGTTGCGGATGGGTCATCGCGACATCGCCAGGCGATTGCGGCAGCGACGGCAGCCCCGATGCTTTTTCGCGCTCCCCAGCATACGCAAGCTCAAAGGCATCGCGGCTGCCGCCGCTCCCACAGAATATCCACGCGTCAATGCAGCGTGTCGGACAATGAGGCGCGCGGCGCCAGCGGATCGGCCGGCGAACCCGCCACCAACCACAGCGCTTCGAGATAACCACTGCCGAACCCAATCGACCCGAGCGCATCGAATTCGTACGCACCGGTGTCCGGATACCACGCCGCGTTCGGATCGAGTTCGCGCAGAACCAACGCTTGCGGGTCGATCTGCTCAAGTTGGCCGACATAGCTGATTTCGCCGTCTTCGTCCTCAAGCACGTTGACCGAGATCAGGGGCGCGCAGGCGGCAGCCGAGCGCGCGATCGAAGCCCAGTCATCGAGACAAAAATCCGCCGGTATCGCCAGCGCTTCGCCACGCAACGCCAGAGCTTTCTCGACAAATTCGCGCGCCGGATCGATTTCCAGCGCGCTGATATCGGTTAACGCGATCGCGATGTAGCCGTCGAAACGCATCGCGTCGCCGACCTCGGCAATCAGGCAAAAATCTCGCGACAGCGCCGCGACATAACCGTGGATGACACCCGGTTGCAGGCGCTCGCGCAGGATGCGCAGCGGAATGCGCCGCTCGAACGCTTCGCGCAGTTCGGCGCGTACGCCGCGAGGTTTGAAGGGAATGACCGTACTCATGCGCGTATGGTCCGGGGTTAAGCCGGGGCGCGCAAGCTATTCGGGGAAAAAGGGTGACCGGGAATCGTAGCCGGCCAGCGGAAGACAGGCATAACCGCGAAGCTTGGTATTGAAAGCCCATTTGACATCACCGCTGCTCAGCGCTTGCGCCTCGCGCGCGGATGCGCCGCGTCGTAGACCTTGGCCAGGTGCTGGAAATCCAGATGCGTGTAGATCTGCGTGGTGCCGATGTCGGCATGTCCAAGCAGCTCCTGCACTGCGCGCAGATCGCCGGAGGATTCAAGCAGGTGACTGGCGCAGGAGTGACGCAGCAGATGCGGGTACACACGCTTCCAGATGCCCTGCTCGTTCGCACGTTTCTTCAACCGGGCGCGCAGACCGTTGGGCGTCAGCGGTTGGCCGCGGCGGCCGCGCACCAGCGGATCGGCCTCGCCCGGCTCGTCCTGTTCGCGCACCGCTGCCAGTGCGGCAAGTGCCTTCGCGCCGACGGGCACGATGCGCGTCTTCGAGCCTTTGCCGGTCACGCGCAGCATGCCGTCGCCCGCATCGAGATCGCGCCAACGCACGCCGCACAGTTCCGCCACGCGCAGGCCGCTCGAATACAACAGTTCAAACAAGGCGCGGTCGTGTACCGCTTCTGCATCGTCGCCGGGCACTTCGACCAATGCCGACATTTCATCCGCATCGAGTACCTGCGGCAGCTTGCGCTGTACCTTGGGCGAGCGCAAACCGATCGCCGGATTGCTCGCGATCTGGCCTTCACGTGCGAGGAAGCGGAAAAAACTGCGCCACGCCGACGCAAGTCCGCGCAAGGTCGATGGGGAATGGTGGGTGCGCCGATGCTGCTCGGCAAGCAGCGATTGCACCTGGTCGGCCTTGAGATCGCGCCAGCGGACCAGCGCGCGCGCGTCGGCAAAATCGGCGAGGATCGCCAGTGCATGCGCGTAATGATCGATCGTGCCTGGTGCATAGCGACGTTCGCTGCGCAGATAGCGCAGGAACTGATCGATCGCGCTGCCGAGTGCCACGTCCACTTGACGGCCTAGGTCGGGAACCGCGCGATCGCAGTCGAAATCGCCTCGCCAATCAGCTTCAAAAACACCGTGCCCATGCCGGGATGGAAGCGGTTTTCATCGTGGCTGCCGATGGCGAGCATGCCGATCGAGGAGATCGGCAACAGCACGGTCGAATGCACCGCGCCGGCATGCTGGCCGAACAGCGTGTCGAGCTTGTCCTGCTGCAGCCGACCGCACAACGGATCGGCACGCTTGAGAAATTCAGCGAACGCGGGAAACGCCGCAGCGCCGGCCGGTTCGGCAATCAGCCACGGTGCCTGGGGCAGATCGGTATCGGCGCGAAACAACACGAGGCGCACCAGATCGGTGTGAAAATCCTCGGTCAGCGCAGCGACGATCGCATTCGCGGTTTCCGGCAACGTGCTGGCGCGCATCAACGCAAGCGTGAGCGTATGCACGCGCACCATGAGATTTTCGTTCTCGTGCGCGATTTCGACCAACTCGTGCAGACGCCGGCCGAGTTCGCGGTTCTTGTCGCGCAGCACGTCAAGCTGATAGCTCGCCAGCGAAGCGGCGGAACCTTGTTCGCGCGGCAACACCAGCGCCATCGCGAGATCCGGAAACTCATTGAGAAATTCCGGGTGACGGCGCAGATAACTGGCCACTTCCATCGCGTCAAGACTGTCCTTGATGCTCAGTTCGCTCATGACATCCTCATAGGTGTTGCGGGCTGCGCCCCGTGATTGGCTGAGCACTGCTTCAGCTTTGCCAAAATCCGTCCATGGAATTCCTCCCGCTGGCATCCCTGCCTTCTCCTCAGCCGCCAGTGGGCGGCTTCGACCATTCTCCTTCAAACACGAATGTCGCGGGGCCGCACATCCACAGCGTGTGCCCGGCGCCTTCCCAGCGGATGTCGAGTGCGCCGCCGGGCAACGTCACGTGCACGTCAGCGTCAAGCTTGGCACGCCTGCGCAGCAGCGCAACTGCGGCGCAGGCACCGCTCCCGCAAGCCAGCGTCTCGCCGACGCCGCGTTCCCACACGCGCAGACGGATCGCCTGGCGCGAAACGACCTGCGCGAAGCCGACATTGCATGCGTGCGCAAACGCCGGCGCATGTTCGATCTGCGGACCAAGCACCGCGACCGGCGCGCGCCCGATGTCGTCAACCTCGACCAAGGCATGCGGATTCCCCATCGATACGGCACCAATTTCGATCGCCTGCCCGGCAATCTCGATCGTGTAAAGCAAACCGGCCTCGTCAAAGGCGCCGGCAGCGACCACGAGCCCTATCGCGCCCGCATCGAACTGCGGCTCGCCCATGTCGGCTCGTACGCGACCATCCGCCAGTAGTTCGACCGCGACCGGACCGGATGGACTTTCGAGCTTGACACGGCCTGCGCCCAATGTGCCGTCGCGCGCCAGCCAACTCGCGACGCAGCGCACGCCGTTGCCGCATTGTCCGGCGCGAGAGCCGTCGCTGTTCCAGATCCCGTAGGCGAAAGCGCACGAGGCATCGCGCGCAGGTTCGATCGTCAGCAATTGATCGAATCCAACGCCCAAGTGCCGATCGCCGAACAGACGGATGGCGGCTGCGTCCCACACAAACTCGTGCTCGCGGGCATCGACGATCACGAAATCGTTGCCGAGGCCGTGCATCTTGCTGAAACGAAGACTCATGCGCACATCGGGTCAGTCGTGAACTGGCTCCGTCGCGGCCGCGGGAGTCGGCGGGTTCGCAGCCGCCGCAGACGCCACCTTGGCGGCTGGCTCCAACGGCTTCACCAGTGGCCCCTTGTTGCCGCATGCGCTCAGCGGCAAGGCGATGAGTCCGCACACAAAGGCATGGCGCAGAGTTCGCAGCGTCGACATGGCGGGCATCCCTCAAATGATTGGCGTGAAGTATAGCCACCGATCGAGCGCCCAGCCGCTATGCTGCGCATATGTCGCTGATGCCCTTCCTGATTGCGTTGTTCGTGTTCTCCGGCGTGTGCGCGCTGTTTGCCCTCGCCCAAGGCACCCACGCGCGCCGGCGCTGGCGTGGACGACGGCGTTTCGCCGCGATCCATCGCGCATTGTGGTGTGTGATTTTCGTGCTGCTCGCGTTGCTCGGCGCGCTCCTCGGCAGCGCCTTGCTCGGCTATCGGCGACTGACCCAGGAAGCGCTGGTCGCGCGACTGGATACGCGCGTGTTGGGGGCACAACGTTATGCGGTGACGATCACGCTGCCGGACGGCACCCGACAGACGGTGGAACTTGCCGGTGATGACTGGCAGCTCGATGCGCGCGTGATCAAATGGGATACGCGCGCGGTCATGCTCGGTGCGCCGCCCTTGTATCGGCTCGACCGGATCAGCGGCCGCTATCACGACATCGCGCAGGAAAGCAGCGCACCGAAAAGTGTGGTCGCGCTCTCGCCCATGCCGATACTTGACCTGTGGGCAATCAAACGCCGCTTTTCGCAGTGGCTGCCCTGGATCGATGCCGACTACGGCAGCGCGGCGTACTTGCCGCTGGTTGACGGCGGCCAGTTCACGGTGACGCTGGCGGCTGCCGGCGGACTGGTCGCGCGGCCGGCCGATGTAGCCACCGCGCAGAAGATCGCGGCCATCGTCTGGTGATCGTATCGAACCGCGTGGATCAGGCTCGCAGTACCTTTTCGTAGCGCACCGCAGCGTGGCCGTCTTCGTAATAACCAACGCGCACGCCAACGCGCTGGTAGCCGTGGCGTTCGTAAAGCCGCTGTGCTCCAACGTTGTCGCGCCGCACTTCGAGACGCAGGCTGCGACTACCGCGTTTTCTGGCAGCGCGTTCGGCCGTCTCGAGCAGGGCTTCGCCGGTACCGTTGCCACGCTCATCGTGCGCGACCGCAATCGAATACAGGCGTGCGATGCGATGACTGCGCCGGAAAAACAGCACCGCCGCGCCAACCAGGCGCCGCTCGCGCGTGGCCACCAGAATCTGCGCGCTCGGGCTTTCCAGATGACGGCGCCACTGACGCGCGCTCATGCGTTCGATTGCGAACACCGAATTTTCCAGTTCGACCAACGCCGCGCAGTCGTCCCTCGTCGCGCGCCGAATGGGTGCGCGCTGCGAAGGGTCAATTAGTGCGGGTGCCAACACGGCGCGCAGACTAGCCGGGCGCATGCGAGACCGCAACGCTTGCGCGCGATTGATGACTGGATGGCGCCTTCGCCCAATAGCTCGGCACAGTACCGCACGATTGCGCGAGCCTGTGTCACACTGCGCGCCGCAAAATCGTTCTCGCAGCCGCGTACCCCTGGCGACCCGTCAACCGAATGCGATTAACGAACGTGATCGGCTCCTCTGGACTTTCCATCGGGCATTCCACATGAGCCGGCTTGTCATCGTCGTCGAAAAAGCGTCGGACTGGGGTTCATATTATCCGTCCGCCAATGTTGTCGCGGCGCAGGATTATCTCAAGCAGCCGATCGGCTCCGAGGATGAGCGCACCCAGGTCATCAACCTGTGCCGCAGCTACAAGTATCTCGGCACCGGTTATTACGTGTCGTTGCTGGCCGAGGCGCGCGGACACAAGGTGATTCCGTCGGTTCGCGCGATCAACGATCTGCGCCGCCGCTCGCTATATGGTCTGGATATCGAGGATCTCAACCAGAAACTGCAACGGTTCCTGCCCGCGGGCGGTCGCGACACGACCGACTTCGGTATCCTGCTTTATTTCGGCGAGACCTCCTATCCGGCGCTGGAAGATCTCGCGCGTCAGGTGTTCGAAACGTTTCCATGCCCGATCTTGCGCATTGAGTTCGAGCGCGAACGGGTCTGGCAGATTGCGGCAATCAAGCCGAGCAGCCTGCACACGCTATCTGACCCGCAGGAAGACGCCTTCGCGCAGGCGCTCGACAAGTTTTCCAAGAAACTCTGGCGCAAGCCGCGTGCGCGCAAGAAATTCCGTTTCGATCTGGCCATGCTTGCCGATCCGAGCGATCCGCTGCCACCATCAAACAAGCGCGCATTGAAAGCCTTCATCGAAGCAGGCGCGGAGCTCGGCATCGAAGTCGACATGCTGGGCAAGAACGAATATTCCAAGCTGGCCGAATATGACGGCCTGTTCATCCGTGAAACCACAGCGCTCGACAATCACACCTACCGCTTCGCGCACAAGGCCGAGAAGGAGGACATGGTCGTCATCGACAGCCCGAGTTCGATCTTGAAATGCACCAACAAGATCTATCTGCACGATCTCCTGCGCTCGCGCAAATTGCCCACGCCGCGCACCGAAATCCTCTATCGCGACGAAGCTAAAAGGCTGGCGGAACTGCCCGATATTCTCGGCTTTCCGATCGTGCTGAAGATTCCGGACGGGTCGTTTTCACGCGGCATCGTCAAGGTCGAGAATGCCGAACAGTTGAAGGCGGCGGTCGACGACCTATTCCAACACACCGCACTCGTGCTCGCGCAGGAATTCCTGTTCACCGAGTTCGACTGGCGCATCGGCATCTTGAACGGTGAGCCGCTGTACGCCTGCAAATACTTCATGTCGCGCGGCCACTGGCAGATCTACAACCATTCCGCCAAGGGCGCGGCCAAATCCGGTGGCTTCGAAACGCTGCCGGTGCGCGAAGCGCCCTCCGATATCGTCAAACTTGCGCTGCGTGCGACCGCTCCGATCGGCGACGGTCTTTACGGCGTGGATTTGAAACAAGTCGGCGAGCGCAGCGTGGTGATCGAGGTCAACGACAATCCATCGATCGACGCCGGCGTCGAGGATGCGTATCTGGGCGAGGATTTGTACCGCCGCATCATGGATGAATTTTTGCGCCGGATGGAAAGAAAGCGCCTTGGCTTGCG
>JBDUED010000082.1:0-10157 GCA_040002595.1 Dokdonella sp.
GCAATCCGTATATCCGCAAAGGACTCGAACGCGCCGGATTCAAGGGCGGATGGCTCGATAAGCCGGTCGAAAAGGACGCCGGCGCGAAGGCGGGCCGATGACTCCAGGCGAACCCGTCAGGTCTGCGCAAACATTGCGAGGTATTCGGCGCCACACTGGCCTATGCCTTCAGGTGTTCGTGCTCGCGGGCATGTGTGCGACAGGGGTGATGCTGGATGGCTGCAGCAAGACCCAGCCCGGCATCACCGTGATCCGGTTCTGGACGATCGGCAACGAAGGCGAAGTGGTGCAGCCGCTGCTGCGACAGTTCGAGCGCTCGCATCCGTCCATCCGCATCGACACCCAACAACTTCCACTCACCGCCGCGCACGAAAAGCTGCTGACGGCATTTGCCGGTAACGCCCTGCCGGACATCGGCCAGCTCGGCAATACCTGGATCCCGGAACTGGCCACGCTCGGTGCGTTGTCCCCGCTGCAGGCCGATGTGGACGCCTCAGCCGTTGTGCACGGTGCTGACTACTTCACCGGCATCTGGGACACCAATGTCATCGGCGGGGTCTTGTACGGGATCCCATGGTATGTCGACACGCGCCTGCTGTTCTATCGCAAGGATCTGTTGGCGCGCGCCGGATTCGATCATCCCCCGCGCGACTGGCCCGAATGGCGCCAACAGCTCGCCGCGATCAAGGTATTGGCCGGCCCGGACAAGTATTCGATCCTGTTGCCGCTGAACGAATTCGAGCCGTTGCTCAACCTTGCCATACAGCAACCCGATCCATTGCTGCGCGACAATGACACGCGCGGCAATTTCCAAAGCGCTGGTTTTCGGCGCGCGTTCGCGTTCTACATCGACATGTTCCGGCTAAGCTGGGCGCCTGCGATGAGCGCCACGCAGATTTCCAATGTATGGGACGAATTCGCCGCCGGGTTCTACGCGTTCTATATCACAGGCCCGTGGAATGTCGGGGAGTTCAGCCGCCGTTTGCCGCAGCGTCTGGCCAACGACTGGGGTACCGCGCCCCTGCCTGGCCCAGACGGACCCGGCGCCGCGATTGGCGGCGGCAGCAGTCTGGTCATCTTCAGCCGCTCCGAGCACAAGCGCGAAGCCTGGCAACTCATCGAATTTCTGTCGCAGCCGGAGCAGCAACTGCGCTTCCATCAACTGAGCGGCGATCTGCCGCCGCGGCGCAGTGTGTGGAACGATCCGGTGCTTGCGAACGATCCACATGCGAAGGCATTTCGCGACCAGCTTGAACGCGTGAAGCCTGCACCAAAGGTACCCGAATGGGAACGCATCGCGCAGCAGATGAGGCTGACCGCCGAACGCGTCGTGCGCGGCAACGAGCCAATCGACCAGGCCTTGCGCGAACTCGACGCAAGCGCGGACGTGATTCTCGAAAAGCGGCGCTGGATGCTCCAGCAGGACCGCCATCCATGAAATATGCTGCCCTAGTCGTGACCGAGCGTGAAAGCTCGGCTTTCGCACAACCTCGCGATACCCATCCCGATGGTGATCCAGCCCCCACGGAAATCCGATGAGCGAACGCCGCGCCGCATGGCTGTTCCTCGCGCCCGCCCTGCTGGTCATCGGCGTTTTTTTTCTGGTGCCGGTGCTCGCCGCTTTCGCGTTGAGCCTGACCGATTTCGACCTCTACGCACTGGCAGACCTGCATAACCTGCGTTTTGTCGGTTTTGGCAATTACGTCGACATCCTGCGCACGCCGCTGTTCTGGAAATCGCTGCTCAACACGCTGTATTTCGTCGTGGTGGGTGTGCCGCTGTCGATCGCGGCCTCGCTCGGTGCAGCGCTGTTGCTCGATTCGAAACTCGCCCGCTGCAAGGGGTTTTTTCGCACCGCGCTGTTCGCGCCGGTTGTGACCACGGTCGTCGCCGTCGCGGTAATCTGGCGATATCTGTTGCACACGCGCTATGGCCTGATCAACTACGCACTGGCGCATCTGGGCATCGCACCGATCGACTGGCTCGGTGATCCGCACTGGTCGATGCCGGCAATCATTCTTTTTGCGGTGTGGAAAAACTTTGGTTACAACATGATCATTCTGCTCGCCGCACTGCAAGGCATTCCGGGCGAACTGTACGAAGCCGCACGCATCGACGGGGCAGCCTGGCGACAGCAGTTGCGGCACATCACCCTGCCGATGCTGCGGCCGGCGTTTCTGCTCGTCTCGATCATCACTGTCGCCGGCTATTTTCAATTGTTTGCCGAACCGTACGTGATGACCCAGGGCGATCCGCTGCAAAGCACAGTCAGCGTGCTTTATTTCATGTATGACGAAGGTTTCAAGTGGTGGAGTCTCGGGCGCGCGTCGGCGATCGCGTTCCTTTTGTTCGTGTTGATCCTCGGCGCAACGGGCGTGCTGCTGCGCTTCGGCCGACGCGGAGATACGCAATGAACGCGCGCGTCGCCAAGACGATCGTCAACGGACTACTCGTGGCAGCCGCGTTCATCGCGTTGTTTCCTCTGGCATGGATGGCATCGGTTTCTTTCATGCAACCAGGCGAAGCCAGCGCGTTCCCGCCGCCGCTGTTGCCGGCGCATGCGACGTTGGCGAATTATCACGTGTTGTTTGAACGCGCCGGCATGGGTCGCTATCTCGTCAACAGCCTGCTGGTCGCCACCGCAACCACTGCGTTGTCGCTGCTATTCAATCTTGCCGCCGGTTACGCATTCGCAAAATTACACTTTGCCGGGCGCGAGCGCCTCTTTCGCAGCCTGCTTGGCGCGCTGGTGATCCCGGCGCAGGTCGCGATGATTCCATTGTTCCTGATGATGAAATGGTTGGGGCTGGTCAACAACTACGGTGGCGTCGTGGTACCAGCACTGGCGAGCGTGTTCGGTATTTTTCTGGTTCGTCAATACGCGCAATCGATTCCCAACGAACTGCTGGAGGCGGCGCGCATCGACGGCGCCGGCGAAGGGCGTATTTTCGCGACGATCGTGTTGCCGCTGCTCAAACCGATCATCGTGACGCTGGCGATCTTCACGTTTCTGGCGAGCTGGAACGATTTCATGTGGCCGCTGATCGTGCTCAGCGACCAGGCGTGGCAGACCGCGCCGGTCGCGCTGGCCGGTCTCTCGCGCGAGCACGTGCAGGACAATGAGCTGATGATGGCCGGCTCGGTGGTCACCACGTTGCCCGTGCTGATCCTGTTTCTCGCATTGCAACGCCATTACATCCAGGGCCTGCTGCTCGGCAGCGTCAAGGGATGAACGTGCGCACCGTCCTGGGCTGCGCGGCCGTGCTCGCTTTTGCGCGTAGTGCGCTCGCTGCAGACGAGACCGTCCGCGTGCTTGATTCGTTCGGCGACGCGCACGCATGGACAGCACTCGCCTCCGATCAAGTGGGCGCCTCGCTGCATCTTGCACAGCAAAGCGATGGTAGCAACGCGCTCTGCCTCGCCTTCGATTTCCACGGCGTCTCCGGTTACGCGGCGATGCGGCGCCCGCTCGCGATCGACTATCCGGACAATTACCAATTTGAATATCGCCTCCGCGGCGATGCGCCGGACAACACGCTGCAGTTCAAGCTGATCGATGCCAGCGGCGACAACGTCTGGTGGATGAATCATCCTGACTTTGTTTTTCCGCACGACTGGCAGCAACAACGCGTTCGCAAGCGACAGGTCGACTTCGCCTGGGGTCCGTCGCCCGACAAGACCTTGCGCCACAGCACATCGATCGAATTCACCGTCTACGCCGGCAAGGGTGGTCGTGGCGACGTCTGTTTCGATCGTCTTGCGTTGCGCGCCCTGCCGATGCCGCCCCAAACTCCACCGCAGCCGATCGCCTACGCCACGTCGGCGTTGCCGAATGCTCCCGCCAAAAAAGCGCTCGATGGCGATCCGGCAACCGCGTGGCGCAGCGATCCGCGCCGCGGTACGGAGCAGTCGTTCACGCTCGATCTTGGTTTCAAGCGCGAATTTGGCGGTTTGCTGCTGCACTGGGCTGATGGTGCATTCGCATCGCGCTACGACATCGAATTCTCCGATGACGCGCGCGCGTGGCGAACCGTCCGCCGCGTCACCTTGGGCAATGGCGGCGTCGATCCACTGAATCTGCCCGAGTCGCAAGCACGCTACGTCCGCCTCGCTCTGCACGACAGCCCGAACAGGCGCTACGCACTGGCTGAAATCGAAATCGAGAATCTCGCCTTCGGCGCCAGCGCGAACGCGTTTTTTTCCGTACTCGCCAAGGCTGCGCCACGCGGTCGCTATCCGCGCGGCTTCTACGACGAACAAACCTACTGGACCGTGGTCGGTATCGATGGCGGGCACACCAGCGGTCTGCTATCCGAAGACGGAGCGCTGGAAGTTGCACGCGGCGGTTTTTCAATCGAACCATTCCTGATCGAACATGGCTCGCTTGCTACGTGGGCAGACGCCGGTATCGTCCATTCGCTGATGGATGGCTACCTGCCGATGCCTCGCGTTGAGTGGTCGCACGATGGCCTGCGCCTGACCACGGCAGCATTTGGAACTGGCACGCGCGACACTTCCCGGCTGCTCGCGAGCTATACGCTCGAGAACACCACTGACCACGAACGCTGGCCCACGCTCGCGCTCGCCATACGACCGTTCCAGGTCAATCCGTCCGTGCAATTTCTCAATACGCCCGGTGGCGTAAGTCCGATCCACGATCTCGCGTTTTCGGGCAGTGCGGTTCTGGTCGATGGCAAGCCGCGCGTGTTTGCATTGGCGCCTCCCGATGCGGTTATCGCCAGCACGTTCGATGCGGGCATGGTAGTGGAGCATCTCATTGCAGACGCGCGACCCCGACAGTCCAATACCTCACTGCACGACGACACCGGCCTCGCCTCGGGCGCACTGCTATATCGAATCCGCCTGCCCGCGCATGCGACACGTGTGATCGGTCTTGCGATCCCGCTCGATGGCGGGATTCAACCGCCTACGCTCGACCCGGCGGATGTGTCGCGCTGGCTGTCGATTCAGCAAGCCGCCACCGCCACCGAGTGGCATCGCAAGCTCGACGACGTCGTGTTGCGACTGCCACCCGAAGCTCGCCCACTTGTTGATACGTTGCGCACCGCGCTTGCCGACATCCTGATCAGCCGCGATGGCGCGGCGATACAACCCGGCACGCGCGCCTACGCGCGCTCATGGATTCGCGATGGTGCAATGATTTCCGAGTCTCTGTTGCGACTGGGTCACGCCGAAGTCGCGCGCGACTATCTCCAATGGTTCGCGCCGTATCAGTTCCACAATGGCAAGGTGCCGTGCTGTGTCGATGCGCGTGGTGCCGACCCGGTCGCCGAAAACGACAGCCACGGCGAACTGATCCATCTGGTCAACGAGGTATTCCGCTACACCAGCGATCGCGCACTGCTGAAAACGATGTGGCCGCACGTCGCGGCAGCGACGCGCTACATGGACACGCTTCGGGCGAGCGAACGCACGCCACTCAACCGAACCCCGGCACGCCGCGCATTTTATGGCCTGATGCCGGCCTCGATCAGCCACGAAGGTTATTCGGCCAAACCGATGCATTCGTACTGGGACGATTTCTGGGCACTGACGGGCTACGACGACGCGCTTTACATCGCCACTGAACTCGGCCGCAGCGCTGATGTGCAGCGTATGTCGAAATCCCGCGATCAATTTCGCGCCGATCTCTACGCTTCAATCGATGCCGCTGTCGCTGCACACGCTATCGATTACCTGCCAGGCAGCGCGGAACTCGGCGACTTCGATCCAACCTCAACCACGATTGCGCTGTCGCCTGCCGGCCAGCAGGCAGCGCTTGCGCCCGGTCTCCTGCACACCACGTTTGAACGCTACTGGAAAAATTTCACCGAGCGACGCGCGCATGCGCAATGGACGGACTACACGCCCTACGAATGGCGCACGGTTGGCAGCTTCGTGCGCCTCGGCTGGCGCGAACGTGCGAGCGAGGCCAGCGATTTCTTCATGCGCGATCGGCGACCTGTCGGCTGGAACCAGTGGGCCGAAGTGGTCGGTCGAATCGCGCGCGAATCGCGCTTCATTGGGGACATGCCGCACGGCTGGGTTGCATCGGATTTCATCAACGCGACGCTTGATCGTTTCGCTTACGAGCGCGCCAGAGATCACGCGTTGATACTCGCAGCCGGCGTGCCATCAACGTGGTTCGAAGGCGAAGGCATCGCAATCGAGAACCTGCGCACGCCTTACGGGCGGCTTTCGTATTCGTTGAAGCGAAGCGCTGGCACGCTGCACCTGCACATCGACAGGCGAGGCATGACGGTGCCGCCGGGCGGCTTCGTCCTCGCGCTGCCCGATAACGATCCGGCACGCGCCAGCGTTGAGCGCAATCGGTTTGGAGCGCCAACTGAACTGCGCATCAATGCCTTGCCGGCGCAACTGGTCATCGACGAAACAAAACGCCAGACTTCCTATTGATCGGGCACCAAACAGTGTGGATGCGTACCAATTTCCTTTGCTCGCGCCAGCGGAAGCCGGAGTCGGCACTGGTGAAGAAATCGCTTCGGCAAATTCAATCAGTTAATTCCGAACCCATAGCGGGCGAACGCTGCGGTAGACGCGAGGCGACGTGGATCTGAAAAGCGGCTATCCGTTCTGGCCAGTCAAGAACGGACTTCTGAATGATTTTCCTGCGCTGCGCGAAAACATCGACTGCGATGTGCTCGTGATCGGCGCCGGCATCACGGGCGCGCTGGTTGGATGGACGCTGCAAAGCGATGGCCTCGACGTGTGCCTGGTCGACCGGCGCGAAGCAGGCTGGGGAAGCACCGCCGCGAGCACCGCCTTGCTGCAATACGAGATCGACACCGAAATGCAGGCGCTCGCCGCGCGCTATGGCATTGACGATGCGCTGCTTGCGTACCGATCCTGCGAGCAGGCGATCGGTAGCCTGCAGCGGGCCGCGCGCAGCATTGGCGATGTCGATTTTCGCAAAATGCGCAGCCTCTACTACGCGAGCCACTGGTATCACGTGAAGCGCCTGCGTCGCGAAGCGGCGCTTCGATTGCAGCACGGCTTTCGACTGCGCGTGCTTGAGGCAAACGCTGTCAAAGACCGCTTTGGCTTCGATGCTCCGCTCGCCTTGTTGACCGAGGTCGCCGCGGAGGTCGATCCGTATCGCTTCGCGCAGCGATTGCTCAGCGCAATCCGCCGCGCTGGCGGACGCGTGTACGACCGCAGCACTGTCGCCGATTTCGCGCCGCGCCGAGGCGGCGTCGCTGTGCGGATGGAAAATGACACATCGGTCCGTTGCCGGCATCTGGTTATTGCGGCGGGCTACGAAAGCCAGAACCATCTCGAACAGCGCGTGGCGAAGAATCGCAGTAGCTATGCGTTCGTCACCGAGCCTGTGCCCGAAGGCCTGTCCGCGCTGGCGCATTGCATGGTGTGGGAATCGGCGCGGCCATACCTGTATCTGCGGCGCACGCGCGACGAGCGCCTGATCGTGGGCGGCGAGGACGATGCCATCGACCTACCGGCGCGGCGCGATGCACGCGTCGTCGCCAAGTCGGAAAAATTGCTGAAGAAGACACGCGCGCTGTTTCCTTCGCTCACGCTCGATCCCGCATTCGCGTGGGCCGGTACTTTTGCGGAAACCGAAGACGGGCTGCCGTTTTTTGGCGCGCACCCGCAACATGGCCCGCGTGTGCATTTTGCGATGGCCTATGGCGGCAACGGCATCACCTACAGTGCGATTGGCGCCGACCTGTTGCGCGATTCGATTGCCGGACGCAAGCACCCGTGCGCGGACCTGTTTTCATTTGCACGGCTCGCTCGCGCCTGAACCCGATCAGCTCACGGGCACCAGAACACTTCCAGCGGCGCACCCGCCTGATCGATGGCAAGACGAATCGGCATATCACCTACATCGCCCGGCGCAAGTGCACGTTCGAACACGGCGCGCTTTTGCGCGCCACGGATCAGCAGCAACCGCCGCCGCGCCGGCGCAAGTCCAGCAGGCGTGAGGCTGATGCGAAGCGGCCACGCGCCCGCCACCGCGCATCCGTGCGCGTCAACCGCGACATACGCCTCATGCGAGTCAAGCGCGGCGTGCAGGTTTGCCGCGCCAGGAAACAGTGACGCGGTATGTCCATCGTCGCCCATGCCAAGCAGCGCGAGCGCAAGCGTCGCTTGCGCAGGCCAATTTCGTTGCGCCGATCGGCCGCCATCGACGCCGCCAAACGGCCATCCCGCGTTGCTCGCGGTAACGGCTTGTTGCAGGGTCTGTCCCGAGGCACGCAGTGGAATGAAGATCGACGCCGCTGCGCGATCGCACAGCAAGGTTTCGCGAATCAGCCGCGCATTGCTGCCGGCGGCGTCGGGCTCGACATCGCGATCATCCACCAGCGATACGACAACGCGCGACCAATCAAGCCCTTCGTGTCCCAGTGCGCGATAAATCGGCCCTGGCGTGGTGCCACCCGACAGCAGCAACCAGGTTTCATTGTGTGCGGCAAGCTCTGCGCGCAACGCGGCGGCAATTGCGGCGGTTGACGCAGCGATCCAATCCACTTCATCCGCATGGATATTCCAGATAACCCGCCTGGAACGATCGAGAGCGGGTGGCGAATCATCAATCACGAGGTTTCTCCTACGCGCGTGGCGGCGTTCGCAAGTGGCGAACGACCGCTGTCGATCACCGCGAAAGCCGCTGCGCCAAGCAGCCCGGCATACGGATGCACGATGGCGACGCTCGGAACCCGTCCCAACCTTGCCGAGAAACGGCCCTTATCCTCGAAGCGACGCCGAAATCCGCCGCGTGAAAGCCACGGTAGCAGCGGCGGCGTCATGCCGCCTGAAATGTACACGCCATCCCACGCCCCCAGCCCGAGCACGCAGTCGCCGGCAAACGCGCCAAGAATTTCGCAAAACAGTTCGACGCTGCGTTCGCACAGCGCATCGCCGCTGGCGGCGCGGCGGGTGATGTCTTCGGGAGTGCATTTTTCGGCGATCGCACCTGCAATCTCGGCCAGCGCACCGTACAAGTTGACCAAGCCGCTACCGCACAACAGACGTTCGTTGGAGACGCGTCCGAAACGTCGCGCAAGGTAGCGCAGGATGTCGATTTCCTCGTCATTTCTCGGTGCAAACGCAACATGCCCGCCTTCCGTTTCAAGTCCCAACACGTGACCGCCGCGCAACACCAGCGCGCCCACACCGAGGCCGGTGCCCGGACCGAGCACCACCAGCGTGCGCGCTGCCGAAGCATCGATGCGCACTGCACCGAGAGCACCGATCGATTGCGTATCCGACGTCCCAAGCAAGATCGGGCATAAACTCATCGCTGCAAAATCGTTGACGAAATGAAGCGAGTCGAATCCAAGATCGGTGCGCACCCGCGCGCACGAAATCGTCCACGGATGATTGGTCATGCGCACTTCATCGGTGTCGACCGGGCCGGCAAAGGCAAACACACCACGATCGACGCGGAATCCGGTTTCGTGCAGGTAAGCGCGCGCCGCTTCGGTGAAGGTTGCGAAATCCGCCACGCCATAGGCGCAGATGGTTTCTGGCAGCAACGGTTGCGCGCTCGCCACATCGGCCAGCGCAAAACGCACATGGGTGCCGCCGACGTCGGCTAGCATTACGCGTTCGTCATTTACCATGATGTGACCTCGCGCATCATGTCACTGCGCCAGCGCCCGCCCGTTCGAGGCAACGATCCGGGAATACAGGCGCGCACTCGCTTTGGGCGTGCGCTTCTGCGTTGCGAAATCGACGTGCACGATGCCGAAGCGCCTCGAAAATCCGAGTGACCATTCCAGATTGTCGAGCAAAGACCACACCATGTAGCCGCGCACGTCGCAGCCCTGCGCTATTGCGTCATGCAGCGCACGCAGGTG
The DNA here is from genome assembly GCA_040002595.1 of Dokdonella sp. Taxonomy (GTDB): domain Bacteria; phylum Pseudomonadota; class Gammaproteobacteria; order Xanthomonadales; family Rhodanobacteraceae; genus Dokdonella_A. The sequence goes on from JBDUED010000082.1 coordinate 9,843, forward strand.
CTTGCCGAGATAGTCGACACGCAAGGGATCGTCGAGTGTTTCGGCTTCGGCACGCGGTGGATCATAGAACGCCGAGCCGTTTTCGGTGATGTACACCGGTGGATTTCCGTAGCGATCGCGCAGCCATACGAGCGCGTCAACGAGACCTTGCGCAAAAACCTCCCAGCCGGTTTCGCTGTAGGTCGCGTCCTGACGCACAGACGAGGCTTTCACCGGCCACGCGCGTTCGTCGTGCCGCGTCACGCTGCGCGTGTAATAGTTGAAGCCGAGGAAATCGATCGGCTGACGGATCAGCGCGAAATCCTCATCCGGCCA
>JBDUED010000083.1:0-10095 GCA_040002595.1 Dokdonella sp.
TTCGTGTTCCATCGCAGCGAAGGCTGGAAGGCCGAGGTTCGACCACCGCGCGGCGGCGCCAAGCGCAGCGTGCTGGCGACGCGCTCGCCGCACCGGCCCAATGCGATCGGCCTTTCCGCGGTGGAACTGGTCGCGGTCGAGGAGCGCGCCTTGCGCGTGCGTGGCGTGGACCTGCTCGACGGCACACCGATACTCGACATCAAGCCATACGTGCCGTACGCCGATGCGTTCGGGCACTCGCGTGCCGGCTGGATCGATGAGATCGATGCGGCGCAGGGACGTCACTCCGCGCCCGGGCCGCGGCGTCCGCGCTGACTACCACGCCGGCGCAGGTTAATCTTCGATCTCAACGCCAAAACTCCCCCGTGCGCGCATTAACTATTGGAGCTTTGCCATGTCCGCTCATCCCGCCCCATTGCAGCACACGACCGATTGGCTGCAAGTAGTCTACGGCGGCCTGATCATCGCGGTGTGCGACATGATCTTCGCAGTCACGCTCTGGTTTACGTGGAATACGGCGGGGTTGGTAAAGGTTTTCCAGACTATCGCGGTGGGCGTCCTGGGCAAGGACAGTTATCAAGGCGGCATTACGAGTGCATTGTTGGGCGCGACACTGCATCTTTTCATGGCCACGATGTTTGTCACGGCGTACACACTGGTGGGTCAGCGTGCGCCGGCGTTGTTGCGCAAACCTTTCGTGTACGGGCCGCTGTACGGCGTGCTGTTGTACGCGATCATGAATTTCGTGGTGATGCCGCTATCGCGCGTAGGGGCATCGCCAACGTTCAAACACCTCAACTGGATTGTCCTCAGTATTTTCGCGCATATGGTATTCGGCGTGATCTGCGTGGTGTTTGCTCGGCGTGCACGCGCACAGAGCGTACGCTAATTCGACGCGATGGCATGACGCGTATTCACCCCCAGCCGAGCGAGGCGTCCTATCTCGAACCAAAGACACGGTTATGGACCGGGTAGGTATTCTCTCACCTTCGCCCCAGCCTCTTTTTCCTGTCACCATCGCGGCCTCGCCGCATCCATGTGACCGAACCGATGACCGACATGCTTCCCGATCGACTCGCGACGAATCCGAAAAGTCCGTTTCATGACGCGGCGGTGCTTGAACGCGGTATCGGCATCCGCTTCAACGGCAAGGAGCGTCACGATGTGGAGGAGTACTGCATCAGCGAAGGCTGGGTGCGCGTGCCGGTCGGCAAGCAGCGCGACCGCCACGGCAACCTGCTGACGATCAAGATCAAGGGCGAGGTGGTGGCTTATTTTCTCGACCTCCCAGCGACGTCATGACTCAAGCACAGTGCGACATGTACTGACGAGGACTCTGGCCGGATGACTTCCGGCCGGAGATTTGAATGGCGTATTGCGCAAACGGAACGGGACCTTCGCAGGTCCCGTTGCGCTCATGGACGTGGCACGCCGATGAAACGCGTGCCCTCCGATAGGCTCACTCCGAGAATTCGATCGGTGTATCGAGGTCTTCGCAGAAATTCTGCTTGCTCGGTTCGCTAAAGCTGCCGTCGCTGAACTTCGCGCGAATCCACTGTTTGCAATTTTCGTCGTCGGTGCTGTTGTCCCACAGCATGGTGGCAGTCTCGCCAGCCGCAATTCCCCGGCCGACATCGAAGTCGCCCCACTCTTTCTTGTCTTGCGACACTTGCAGTTTGGTAATTCGCGATTCCGTTGCGTTCTTCACCACAAAATGCCATTGGTCAGCGGCGGCGGCCTGCAGGGTGGGCAACGCGAAAGCCATGCAAAGAAAGGAACTCTGGACGATATGCTTGATAGACATGCGACGCCTCAATTGATGTTTCATGCCGCGATTGCGGCGGGATGCGACGGCATTGTGCCGGGTGACCGTTCCCCAATTGGCAAGGCCGCCCTGCGGATGACGCCGCCATCGACCTAGCAAGAAAAAGGCCAAGCGGAGACGCCCGCGCGGCGCCGGCTGGCAAGCTATTCCATGCCCGAAGCGACAGGATCGCTTGTGACAAGCATCCGACAGATCGTGACAGGTTGCGGTCCATCGCAACGAAATCCCGGCGCCGCATGCGTGCTGTCCTCGATCAACCTTGACGTGAGACATGGACGGAATCAGCGGCATCCGTTGTCCTTCGAGTCGCAGTCCCTCTCGAATCGACCAGTGGCGGGCGGGTCGACATGGTGTAGCACGGGGAGGCCGGTTGCCGCGCGAGCGCCGGTGCGGCGCCGCTTGGTTGCGACCTTGCCTTGCTGCCGCGTATCAAACGCCGTCTGCTAACGGGCAGCGCCGGCCGTGCGTCGCGTCGGGCGTGCGCGCGGTTTACGTTTGCTTGGCGCGGGCGCGAGCGAAATCCAGGTCGGCGCGTGGTCGCTTGCACCGGGCAGGTCGCGCACCCAGCGATCCACATCGGCAGCCTGCAGACGCGGCGCGAGCGGCGCGCTCAGCAGCAGATGATCGATGCGCAAGCCGCAATTGCGCGGCCAGTGCCGGCGAAAATAGTCCCAGAATGTATAGATGGATTCATCCGGATGCAGCGCGCGCAGTGCATCCGTCCATCCCTGTGCAAGCAGCCGTTCGTAGCAAGCGCGTGTTTGCGGCTGCAGCAACGCATCCTTGCGCCAGCCGGCCGGGTTGTAGATGTCCAGATCGGTCGGTACTACGTTGTAGTCGCCGGCCAGCACGATCGGGTGGCCACTCAGATATAGATCGGCGGCATGTGCAATCAGGCGTTCGAACCAGGCCAGCTTGTAATCGAACTTTGGTCCCGGCTGTGGATTGCCGTTGGGCAGGTACAGGCATCCGACGATGACGCCATGCGCGGCAGCTTCAAGATAGCGGCTGTGCGCGTCGTCGGGATCGCCCGGCAGGTTCCTCCGGCTTTCGATGGGGTCCTTTCCGCGCGCGAGGATTGCGACGCCATTCCACGAACGCTGGCCGTGCCACACCGCACCGTAGCCGGCGGCGTGGATGTCCTCGATCGGGAAGGCCTCGTCAGGCGCTTTCAGTTCCTGCAGGCAGACGATATCCGGTTGTTCACGGCCAAGCCATTCGAGCAAGTGCGCCAGGCGCGAGCGCACGCCGTTGACGTTGAATGTCGCAATCTTCACGTTTGCCATGTCAGTTCCCTGCGCGACCGCGCACGCGGAATGCGAGACTGATGCGGGGCCCCACCGGCCCGCGTTGTTTGGGGATGCCGTGATCGTAGTGCAACTGCGTCGACCAGCTCATCAGGAGCAGGCTGCCTGCTTCCATATCGACGTTGAGCACGCGCCGCGGCAGCTGCTTTGCGCGAATGCTCAAGCGCCGCATCGCGCCCAGCGAAAGCAGCACGATGGGCGCGTCCTTGACGATGTCGGCAAGCTTGTCGTTGTGCGGGGCGGACGCTGTCGTGCTCGTCGCGGTAGAGGTTGCAGCCAATGCTGTCGAACGGTGCCGGGATGGCCGCGCGCACCACGGTCGCCGCTTCGGCGAGCGCCGGCGGAAGGGCTGGATCGTCGACCTTGAAATGAGCACGTTGGCGCGGCACGTCGACCTCGCGTTCGTACATCAGGCGCCGACCGCTGCGCCATGCAATACCATCGCGAAGTTCATCGAACCATCGCTGCGCCAACGTCGGCGCGACCACGTCGGGCGTGTAGACGATGCGCCCGCTGGCATCGTCGAGCAGCGTCTGCGGCCCGCGGGCGAAGAGCATCAATTGCGCCATGCGTAAGACCTCGTGACGCCGGCCTGATCGCCAGCAATGTTCCACGCCGCGCGGCGCCGGTCCCTCGTCCAGCGCAAACCAGCGCGCATCTGCGGCATGATCGCGACGAACGATCCGCGAGTCACGGCGCGCCCGCGTCGTTGCTGGCGTAGTCATCCTCGATAATCGTGCTGCGTGCGATCCAGGTTTCGGGCGTTTGCGGCTTGACGAACAGCACCGTGATCTCCCCGTGCACCTGTTTCGCCTTGGCCTCGATCCGCTTGATGCACGCTTCGATCTGTGGCGTCGTCAGCGCATCCTCGAACTCAGCGCTCAAGGCGGCGACGACCTGATCCGGTCCCATCTGTACGGTGAGCACGCCATTGGCGTGGCGAATGCCAGGATCGGCGTTGGCGATGTCGAGGATGGCCTTGCGCACGTGCGGATGGGCGGGCTCACCGATCAGCAGGCCCTTGCTTTCGCGCGCGAGCAGAATCGAGGTCGCGGCGAGTACAAGCGCGATACCGATCGATGCGGCGCCGTCGAAGCGCGGGTCGCCCGTCACCTGCTCGGCGAGGAGGCCGGCGAAAGCGATCAGTAGACCGATCAAGGCGGCACTGTCTTCGAGCAATACGGTATAGGTGCTCGGATCCTTGCTCTTGCGAAATGCCTCGAAATAGCCCAGATCGCCTTTGCGCGAACGGATTTCCCGAGCCGAGATTGACCAGGAAATTCCCTCGAACACGAATGCAGTCGCCAGCACGATGTAGCTCAACATCGGGTTGTCTACCGGATGGGGGTTGCGCAAATGCAGCACGCCTTCGTAGAGCGAGAGTCCCGCACCCAAAGCCATCACCAGCAGCGCGACAATGAAATTCCAGAAATAAAGCTCGCGTCCATACCCGAACGGATGCGTCGGATCAGGCTTGGCCTTCGCGCGGCGCAGTCCATACAGCAAGAGCAGTTCGTTGATGCCGTCGACTACGGAATGCACGCCTTCGCTCCACATCGCCGAACTGCCCGAAAGCGCGGCGGCAACAAACTTGGCCGTGGCGATCAGCACGTCGGCTGCGAGGGCGACATAAACGACGAGATGATTGGTCGACTTGCTGGCCATGCTCACGCCTCGTGATATCTCTTCTGACACCGCTCGCAAAAGAAACTGCGGCGCTCGGTCTTGCCCAGATAGGCGCGTTGAAACGGAATGCGATCGCGCGGACAGATGCTGCGGTTATGCGCGAGCCAGTGCTTGCGCAGCACGAACGCTTTTTTCCATTCGAGAAATTCGAAACTGTACTGGCGCGCCTGCTCGACCAGCTCGCGCAACTTGCGTGCCGGCAGCGCGCCGACGCTCGACAGAGGATGCACGCGAATGCGGAACAACACTTCATTCTTGATGATGTTGCCGACGCCGGCAAACAGGTTCTGATCGAGCAGCGCATCGCAGACCAGCGTGTGTGGCAGCGCGCGCAATTTCCTCCGCGCAAGTGCCGCATCCCAGGCGTCGGACATCACGTCGGCGCGCCAGTCGTAGTTATCTTCGAGGGGTCCTTCGACGAGACGCACCGAGCACGAATAGAAGTTCAACTCGCCATTGCGAAAACGAAGACTCAGGCGCGGTACCGCCTCCTTGCGTTCGTCGATGCGATAGCTTCCAAACATCAGCAGGTGAATGCGCAGCGTAACCTCGGGCAATTCAATCAGGAACTGCTTGCCGAAACTGCGTAGTGCGACGATGCGCTGGCCGCGCAGACGCCCCATGTCGATTTTGGCGTTGCCTTCGGCGCACGTGATCTTGTTGCCGGCAAACTTGGCCGCCGCTTCCTTCAGGATAACGATGGACGGACCCTCGGGCATGACGTGCACGACTCCCGGAATGACCGACGCATTGTGTGCGGCGAGTGGCCCAAGCGCAGATGAATCGGTGTGCGACGGAGGTTCCCGCTTCAGGTAGCGGGAGTCAGGTAAGGACGCGCACCCCATGCGCCGGCATCCAGCCGAAAATGCTCGGGCGCGGAGGGCTCGAACGTTTTTGTCCTTGCATTCCAGTTCCAGCGTTCGACTGCGATGTCCGGACGTTCGATGCGGATCACGTTGAACGAGTTTGTTTCACCGCGACCACGCGTCGATGTCGCTGTGCCGGCCTGTACGACCAGGGCGGCGTGGTCGGCGATCGCGTAGCGCGCGGCGGTATTGCCGACATGCCCCAGGTGCAGATGACCGGCGAGCAGCACATCGACACCGCACTCGGCAAAGGTTCGCATCGCGAAGTGCGAGCGTCCGACCAGGTCTTTTTCGTCGCCACCTGCTGGCAGATCGAGAGGATGGTGGGTGACGACGATGCGCGTGACGCCGGCAGCCACCTGCGAAAATCGTTCGCGAACACAGGCCAGTTGCTCTTCGCTGATGCGGCCGTTCTTGAATGTCAGGGAACGGGCGGTATTGATTCCGAGCACCGCGATCTTGCCGTCGGAAAAAAACGGGCGCAGGTCGTCGGTGATGTAGCGGCGGTATTTTTTCAGTGGACGAAATGCCCGCGTCAGCACATTGTGCAACGGCACGTCGTGATTGCCGGGCACGACGATCTGCGGCGAGGGTAGTGCGTCGAGAAATGCACGCGCCTGCTCGAACTGTGCTGCGCGCGCTCGTTGGGTGAGATCGCCCGAGACCGCTACCAGATCGGGCGCGATGCGGGCAACCGTTGCAAGCAGCGGCGCGAGCAGCGCCGCATCGACACGGCCAAAATGCAGGTCGGACAAATGAACGATGCTGCGCATGAGTCGATGCTACGCCGCCGGGGCGATCGCTGCAGGCGGTGCGGTGATGACGCGCAATGCGCGCGGGATGATCCGGTAGCGCAGCGGCGCTTCCAGCAGCACGACTTCGCCGTCGATCGCGACGGGCAGGTGTTGATGATGGGTTTCGATATCGATTTCCGTGGCGAACAAGGCATCGAAGTCGTGTGCTTCGCGCAGCCGCCCGCACAACGCGCGTAATCCCAGCATGAACAATCCCTGGCGACCATCACGATGCGGCAGATAGAGGCCGAGCTGTCCGCCATCCAGACGTTCGCGTTCGCCCACCCGCAGGCCGGACATCTCGTACGCGTTGTTGCCGATGAAGACGATCGCCGTGTGCCGATCCAGATGTTCGCCATTCAACTCGATGCGCACGCGCAGCAGCGCATGTCGACGCAGCAAGGTGAGCGCGGCCCACGCCGCGGCGGACCATTTGCCGCGGCCTAGTTGTTCCTGCTGGCGCTCGCGCCGATGCACCAGACTCGGGTATAGCCCGAGGCTCGAATTGTTGAGGAAGATGCGGCCATTGATTTCGCCCACATCCACCTCGACAGGCCTGCCTTCGATAATCACGCGCGCCGCTTCGGGCCATTCCAGCGGAAGCGCCAGCGCCTTGGCAAAATGATTGAGCGTTCCGAGTGGAAGCACGCCGAGCGCGATTGTGCTGCCGATCAATGCGGCAGCGACAGCGTTGATGGTGCCGTCGCCGCCTCCGGCCACGATGATGTCCGGCTGCTCGGTCACCGCCGCGCGCGCGAGGCTCGCGATTTCGTCACCGTTGCGCGCCACGGCGATGCGGGCATTTATATCGTCGAGGTGGAAACGTTGCGTCAACTCGTCGGGGGAGGGGTTGTTCTCAACGCCGGCGGCGGCATTGACGATGGCAACCAGTCGACGCGTCACGCCGATGTTCGCTCATTTGCGCGCGTACGCCGGTTGCGTAACGCCGTGACGGCGGCGAGGCAGACACCCAGCCATACAACGCCTTCGAGAAAGCCGGCGATGACATCGGACAAGTAGTGCAAACCGAGATAAATGCGGCTGAAGGAAATCAGGACGATCAACGCGAAGGCGGCGCTGGCGGCCAACGCGCGCAGGCGCCAGTCGTCCACGCGCCAGACCAGCATGGCTGCAATCATGCCGTAAAGCACCGTCGCACCGAGCGCGTGTCCGCTGGGGAAACTGTAGCTTGTCAGGGTCTGGATCGGATCGCTGAACACAGGCCGATGCCGGTGGATCACCTGCTTGACGACTACGTTGACGAGTGAGCCGCCGGGCACAGCCAGCACCAGCGCCAGCAGCCGATAACGCTGCCGTCGCCACAGCAAAAACAACGCCACGACCACCGCGATCGCAGAAGCCGTAAGCGGCGCACCCAGCTGGCTGATGAAAATCATTGCCGATGTCCGCGCAGGCGTCGCGTGCGCATGCAGCCAAGCGGAGACAGCCAGATCGATCGTACCGAGCGGCGCGTCGCGATTGACCACATCCTCGGCAATCGAGCCGAACAGCCACGCGGCCGTAATCAGCACGAGCGCGCCGAATGCGAGGCGCAGTGCAAACGCTTTTTTTGGCGACAAGCGGATCGTCATGAGCGCTACTGTAAAACGAACCAGTACATGCGTCAGCCAGCCGATTTGCTGGCGTTCAGATTTCGCGCGTCATGCCCGGTTGCGGCAACACGACGGCCGCGTCGAAGCGATCGTGCAAGAGCTTCGCCAGGGCGTTCCGAGCGGGATCCTCGCCATGGACCAGTGCCACCGGCGGATGGTTTGGGCTGGCGCCGTACCACTCGACCAGCGCGTTCTGATCGGCGTGCGCGGAAAGACCGCCGACGGTATGAATCTGCGCCCGCACCGGGATATCGGCGCCGAACAGCTTCACGTGGGTCAATCCGTTGACCAGCATGCGGCCGAGCGTCCCGGCGGCCTGGTAGCCGACAAACATCACGTGCGCGGCGGGATTGGCGAGATTGTTGGCGAGATGGTGGCGCACACGTCCGCCATTGGCCATGCCGGAACCGGCAATGATGATCGCGCCACCGCGCACGGCATTGATCGCCTTGCTGTCGTCCACGCTTGCGCTGACGGTGAGATTGCTCAGGGCGAACGGCTTGATGCGCCCGGCCCAGACTTTCACGGCCTCGGCATCGAACAGTTCCTCGTGATGGTCGACCACGCCCATCACCTTGGCCGCCATCGGGCTGTCGAGAAAAATCTTCCATTGCGACAGGTTCCAATCGTCGAAATGTTGCGCAAACCAGTACAGAAGTTCCTGACTTCGTCCCACCGCGAACGCGGGAATCACCACATTGCCGCCGTCGGCGTGCGCCTTGGCGAAAATCGTGCCGAGTTCAGCCACCGTGGCGGCGCGATCCTTGTGGTTGCGATCGCCGTAAGTCGATTCCATGATGATGAAATCCGCCGCCGGCGGTGGCGTCGGATCGCGCAGGATCGGTGTGCCCTTGACGCCGATGTCACCGGAGAACAGCAGCGTCTTCGGCAGCGGATCGCTGGCGCGCAATTCGAGCATGGCGGAACCGAGGATGTGCCCGGCGTCGTGCAAGCGTAGCGTGACCCCTGGCAGGATGTCGGTGGCGACGTCGTACGCCAGTGGATGCAGCAATTTCTGCGCCGCGGCGACGTCTTCGCGCGTGTAAAGCGGCAGGACTTCGGGCGCGTCAGGCGCGCGATCGCGATTGGCAAATTCGGCCGCGTGCTCCGCCAGGGACGCCGCATCGAGCAACATGATCGGCAACAAGTCGCAGGTTGCCTCTTGTGCAAAAATCGGTCCCTTGAATCCGCGTTTGACCAACAGCGGCACGCGGCCGATGTGATCGATGTGGGCGTGACTCAGTACCAGCGCGTCGAGCGTGGCAGGATCGAACGAAAAGGGTTCCAGATTGCGCGCTTCGGCTTGGCGGCTGCCCTGAATCATTCCGCAATCGAGCAGAATTCGTTTTCCAGCCGCTTCAAGCAAATGACTGGAGCCGGTGACTTCGCCGCCGGCGGCGCCGCTGAATGTGATGCGCATGGGTCATTCCTGCCTGGAAGAAGACGCGACGGTAGCAGCAGTGATGATCGACGCGCCATTGTGTTTGCGTTGCGCGATCCGCACATGCAGACAAACAACCCCCGATTCCACGGCCCGACACCCGATGATGCTGGCCTGTCCACCGTTTGGCGCGATGAACCCGGCGAGACGTCCGTGAGCGGCGTGCCCGATCCGCCACCACCGCGTCCACTCGAACCCGATCCCGCCGATTGCTGCGGCGAAGGCTGCGTGAACTGCGTGTTCGACAGTTATGAAGTCGCACTCGAACGCTACCGCACCGAACTGGACGTGTGGCGCGAGCGGAACGCAAACCGTGACGCCAGCGAATAGCTATCGGGTCGGATCCGGCTGCTGGGCCGCGCCAGTTTGCGTGATCCTGGGGAGAGCATCGCGGCTGCCGGCGCTCCCACAGAAGAACGTCTTGCTCCGTGGGAGCGCCGGAAGGCGCGATCCTTCTTTGCATTTTCCAGAGCAAGCATCGCGCCTGCCGGCGCTCCCACAGACAGGTGCTCCCACAGACAGGTGCTCCCACAGACAGGTGCTCCCACAGACAGGTGCTCCCA
>JBDUED010000084.1:0-10061 GCA_040002595.1 Dokdonella sp.
CTCGGCATCTCGATTCCGGTCGGCAAGGATTCGCTGTCGATGCAGACGCAATGGCGCGACGCGCAGTCGGACCAACGCACGTTGTCGCCGGTGTCGCTGATCGTCACTGCGTTTGCGCGCGCGCCCGACGTGCGCCCGGCCCTGACGCCGCAGCTCGTGCTCGATCAGGGCGCGAGCGATATCTGGCTGCTTGACCTTGCCGCCGGCAAGACCCGGCTGGGCGGCAGCGCGCTGATGCAGGCGTTCGAGCGCAGCGGTGGCGAGCCGCCGGATCTCGACGATGCGGCACGCTTCTCGCGTTTTTTCAACGCGATCCAGCAAGCAAACGCCAATGACCTGCTGCTCGCCTACCACGACCGCAGCGATGGCGGCGCGGTCGTCGCGCTGATTGAAATGGCATTCGCCGGTCATTGTGGTCTCGATGTGCAACTGGCGGGCTGGGGCGAAAATACGCTGGCCGCACTGTTCAATGAAGAACTTGGCGCACTGGTGCAGGTGCGCCAACGCGACCGCGAAGTCTTCCGCGCGCTCCTTGCTGCGCACGAGATCGCCGACATGGCGCATATCGTCGCGCAACCGAGCGGCCGCATGCGGGTGAAACTTGGGCTCGGCAACGAGACGCTGGCAAAGTGGCAATGGAGCGCATTGATGCGTTCGTGGTCGGAGACCAGCCACGCGATGCAGCGCCGGCGCGACAATCCGCTTACGGCCGACGTCGAGAACGAAGGACGTTGCGATGACGCCGATCCGGGCATCACGCCGCTAGTGGGCTTTGATCCGAACGAGGATATTGCTGCAGCCTTCATCGCGACCGGCAAACGCCCGCGCATTGCGATCCTGCGCGAGCAGGGTGTCAACGGCCAGGTCGAAATGGCCGCGGCCTTCACCCGTGCCGGCTTTGACGCGGTCGACGTGCACATGAGCGATCTGGCCAGCGGGCGACGCAAGCTGGCCGATTTCAGCGGCTTCGCGGCGTGTGGCGGTTTCAGTTACGGCGATGTGCTTGGCGCGGGCCGCGGCTGGGCCGCGTCGATCCTCTACAACGAACGTTTGCGGGATGAGTTTTCTGCGTTCTTTGCCGATACTTCGAAGTTCGCACTCGGTGCGTGCAACGGATGCCAGATGCTGGCCAATCTCAAATCGATCATCCCCGGCGCCGCGCACTGGCCGCAGTTCGTGCGTAACGCGAGCGAGCAGTACGAAGCGCGCCTGGCCACGCTTGAAGTGCTCGACTCGCCATCGATTTTCTTCAAGGGAATGGTCGGCGCGCGCATTCCGGTGGCAGTCGCGCATGGCGAAGGACGCACCGTGTTTGCCGATGCGGCGGATGCCAAACGCGCGCAGGCGAGTGTGCGTTTTGTCGATAACCGTGGGCGCGCGACCGAACGCTTTCCGCTCAACTCGAACGGTTCGGGTTCCGGCAACGCCGGCTTCACTGCGGCGCAAGGCCGCGTGACGATCCTGATGCCGCACCCGGAACGGGTGTTCCGCAGCGTGCAGATGAGCTGGCGGCCGCGTGAATGGGGCGAGGATTCACCGTGGATGCGCATGTTCCGAAATGCGCGCGTGTGGGTCGGCTGATGTGCAGTCGCACGCCACGATATTTTGCTCGAGCGGCGGAAGCCGCGATGGACCTGCGTGGAAAATCACCGGCAAAAGCATCTCGGCTTCCGCTTCTCCTGCAAGGGCAGCGAGGCCGCTACGCTGGCGCCGTTGTTGCGCTGCGATGACCCTGAGCCCGATCCGCGAATTCGGTTTGAAGGCGGTGCTGTGGCTGCCGCTCGCGTTCGTAATCTGGTTCTGGCTTGCGCCACTGTGGGTGTGGCCGGCGATCATGATCGCCAAACAGGTGCTGCTGGGTTTCTGGGGCGATCTTTTCACCAGTGTCGACCGCGGCGGCGAATTGCTCGATGCAACCGGACACGTCGTTGCGCGCGCGGATTATCTGGTGCGTCTGGGAACCGCGGTGAAGGTCGTGGTGGCTGCTGGACCAAACGGACCGGGTGGCGTCGGCGTGCTGGAGCCCACCCTCAATCCGATGGTCTATGCCTATTCGCTGCCATTGTTCGGCGGCCTCGCAATGGCGACACCGTTGTCGACGCGGCGGCGTTTGCTGCAGCTCGCGATCGCCTTTGCGCTGATCTGGATCGCCCAGGCGCTGGGCATCGTCGCTGAAGCGCTGAAGACACTCGCTTTCGACGGCGGCAATGAAGGCGCAGCCGCCATCGCGCGTGCAGGTCTGGCGCCAAACGCGATTGCGCTCGCCTATCAGTTCGGCTATCTGATTCTGCCGGCAGTGGTGCCGGTTGCGTTGTGGATCGGGCTCAATCGCGCGTTTATCGAGGTGTTGGTGGGTCCGGCCGGGGAACCACCGCCCGGTTAGCGGGTCAAATCTGCGCCGAAGAAGGCGTTAACGGCCGATATGGAACAATGTGTCCATCCGGACCTGATTTTTTTGCTGTACAGGGGATTCATGGCTGCCGTCGCACCGATCGAACACACTGTTGACGAGATCCTGGCTGAGCCGAGTCTCGATGATCGCATCTGCCAGTTCCTGGTCGCGCGCGGCCGTCTGAAAGACGCCGATCTGGTGCGCGGGCGGCGCCTGCTCGAAGAAGACCCCGCGTCGCCGAGTCTGGTCTCGCTGCTGACTCGGCTTGGGCTGGTTTCCGAGCGTGAAATGGCCGAGGCCGTCTCCGAACTTCTGCACCTGCCGCTGCTGTCGGCCAAGGAATTCCCGGAAGCGCCGCCGGCCAACGTGCAAACCTCCATCCGATTCCTCAAGCATCACCATGTCTGCCCCATTGCCGAGAGCGATGACGACGTGACCTTGCTCGTCGCCGATCCGGCCGATACGTTTCCGTTGCAGGCGTTGCAGCTTGCAACGGGGCGCCTGGTCAAGCTGAACATCGGCTTGCGCAGCGAAATCGACGATCTGATCGAGCGCTACTACGGCTCGGGTCGTTCGGCCATGGGCACCATCGTCGAGAACCTGACCGACGACAACAACCGCAGCGAAGACGACATCGAGCACTTGCGCGATCTGGCGTCCGAAGCGCCGGTGATCCGTCTGGTCAATCTCGTGATTCAGCGCGCAGTTGAACAGCGCGCATCGGACATTCATGTCGAGCCGTTTGAAAATCGACTCAAGGTGCGTTATCGCGTCGACGGCGTGCTGCATGAAGTCGAATCGCCGCCCGCAGCATCCACCGCGGCGGTGATTTCGCGCATCAAGATCATGGCGAAATTGAACATCGCCGAGCGCCGCCTGCCACAGGACGGACGCATCATGATTCGCGTGCAGGGCAAGGAACTGGACTTGCGCGTATCCAGCGTGCCGACTTCGTACGGCGAATCGGTGGTCATGCGCATTCTCGATCGCGAAGCGATCGTGTTCGACTTCCACAGTCTCGGCTTCACCGACCAGTTCCTGCAGAAATTCGTCAACGTGCTGGAACTTCCGCACGGCATCATGCTGGTCACCGGCCCAACCGGTTCGGGCAAGACCACCACGCTGTACACCGCACTGGCGAAACTCAACACGCCGAATGTGAAAATCATCACGGTCGAGGACCCGGTCGAATACCAGATCGAGGGCATCAACCAGATTCAGGCGAAACCGCAGATCGGGCTCGATTTCTCGCACGCGCTGCGTTCGATCGTGCGACAGGATCCGGACATCATCATGATTGGCGAAATGCGCGATCTGGAAACCGCGCGCATCGCGATCCAGTCCGCATTGACCGGCCATCTCGTGTTGTCAACGCTGCACACCAACAATGCCGCTGGCGGCATCACGCGCATGCTCGACATGGGCGTCGAGGATTATCTGCTCACTTCCACGGTAAACGGGATTCTCGCCCAGCGTCTCGTGCGCAAGCTTGATCGCAGCAGCGCGGAAGCCTTCGCGGCGCTGCCGGAGATCGTCAAGGAATTCAATCTCGAGAATTTCACCGAGGATCGCCCGATCAAGCTCTACAAGCCCGGTTCGACTGCAGCCAATCCCACCGGTTATTTCGGGCGCACGACGATCATGGAATTCCTCGTCATGTCCGATCCGATTCGACGTCAGATCATGCAGCACGCCGGCATGGGTGACATCGAGCAGCAGGCGCGCAGCGAAGGCATGCGCACGATGTACGAAGATGGGCTTGTGAAGGCGACGCAGGGTCACACGACGCTTGAGGAAGTCCTGCGCGTTACGCAGGAGAGCTAGGTGATCAGCCTCTGGCCAATTCCGATGCCCGGAATCCCAGCGTGGGAGCGCCCGCAGTTGCGATGCTTTTCAGCGCAATCCCAGCGAGAGCATCCGGGCTTCCGCCGCTCCCTTCAAGTATTCCCATGACTCTTTTCTACTACAAAGCCGTCACCGTGTCGGGCGAAACGCTCGAAGGCCAGATCGATGTAGCCAGCCACGACGAGGCGATCGGCAAGCTGCAGGATGCAGGCAATATACCGCTCGAGGTGCGCGAGGCGGACAGCGGCGATTCGGCAAGTCTGTTCGCGGCATTGTTCAAGCGCGCGACCTTGCGAGAGGCGCAGGTGGTGCAGTTCACCCAGCAGTTATCGACCTTGCTCGGCGCAGGGCAACCGCTCGATCGCGCGCTGCAAATCCTGCTCGACCTGCCCGAGAGTGAAAAGGCCAAGCGCCTGCTCGAACGTGTGCGCGATCAGGTCCGCGGTGGCACGCCGCTGTCGGATGCGCTGGAAGCGGAACACGGCAGCTTCTCGAAGTTGTACGTCAACATGGTGCGCGCCGGCGAGGCGGGCGGTTCGATGGACGAGACGCTCGCGCGTCTGGCTGACTATCTGGAGCGCAGCGCCAATCTCAAGAGCAGCGTGATCAACGCAATGATCTATCCGGCCTTTCTGATCGGCATGGTGATGGTGTCACTGATGGTGCTGCTGATTTATGTGGTGCCGCAATTTGCGCCGATGTTTTCCGACATGGGCGTCGAGATGCCGTTCATAACGAAGGTGGTGCTCGCGGTCGGTTCTACCCTGCAGCATTTCTGGTGGCTGATCATCGGCGCGATAGTTTTCGGCGCCGGTTGGCTGCGCCGCCAGATGGCCGATCCGCCAGCGCGGCTGAAGATCGATGCGCGCCTGTTGAAAACGCGCATCTTCGGCGACGTGATTCGCAAAGTGGAAACCGCGCGCCTGACGCGCACGTTGGGTACGCTGCTTAAAAATGGCGTGCCACTGCTGAGCGGGCTCAATGTGGCGCGTAACGTGATGAACAACACCGTGCTCGGCGAAGCGGTCGCGCAGGCGGCGGAAGAGGTCAAGACCGGCGGTGGTCTCGGTTTTGCGTTGGCTCAGTCGAGGCAGTTCCCGAAACTGGCCCTGCAGATGATCAGCGTTGGTGAGGAATCGGGCGCGCTCGATACGATGCTGATGAAGGTCGCTGACACCTTCGATATTGAAGTGAAGAACACGCTCGATCGGCTGCTGGCCGCGCTGGTGCCTGCAACCACGATCGTGATGACTGTCGTCGTCGCGATGATCATGTTGGCGATCGTGTTGCCGATCATGAATATCGCCGGCGCAGTGCATTGAGAGCCGCCAAGCGGGCATTCGCAACCCGACAACTACCTGTATGGAAACGGCCAAAGCAGCGAGGCCTCTTCGCCCGCGGTATTGAAGACGCATCGCCGCTGCCGCCGCTCCCACAACGTGCGACACCATAGACGCAACAAGGAGAGCCATGAATATTCACACGCAACGCTTCAACGGCATGTCGCGCGCCAGCGGCTTCAGCCTGATCGAAATGCTCGCCGTGATCGTGCTGATCGGCATCGTCGCGGGCATCGTCGTGCAGCAGGTCGGCAAGAATGTCGACAAGGGCAAATACGGTTCGGGCAAGGCGCAGGTGCAGATGCTGGCCGGCAAGATCGAAGGTTATGCACTCGACAATGGCTCGCCGCCGTCGCGCCTGGAAGACATGACCAGCAAGCCGGGCAACGCTCCAAACTGGCAGGGTCCGTACGCCAAGATTTCCGATTTGAAGGATCCCTTCGGACACGCGTTCCTGTACAAGGCGCCCGGCGAACACGGTGATTTCGACATCACGTTTCTCGGCAAGGACGGCCAGGCGGGCGGTGACGGTGTGAATGCCGATTACGGCAATTGGCAATGAGAAGCGGGGAATCGGGAATCGGCAATCGGGAATCGGAAGCGGGGCACTTGCCCGGTTTTCCGTTTCGGCTTTTGCCCGGTTGCCGATTTCAACGTGCACGCGATCGTACTTCTGGCGATCCCCGATTCCCGATTCCCGATTCCCGGCGTGGCGCGCGCACGCGCACGCAAGGCTTCACCCTGATCGAGATGATCGCGGTCATCGTGCTGCTGGCGATCGCGACGACCGTTGTCACGTTTTCGTTTTCCAAGAGTCTGCAGAGCGCGCGCATTCGTGGCGCCAGCCGTGACCTGGTCGCGGCATTGCGATACACGCGCGGCCAGGCAATCGTCAAAGGCCAGCAGGAAGTGCTGGTGCTCAATCTCGAGGACAATTCCTATTCCGCGCCCGGTAAAAGTGTGGCGAAATTACCCAAGGACATGATCTTGCGCCTGACCACAGCCGAGCAGGAACAGACCGGCGCAAATGCCGGCGGCATCCGCTTTTTCGCCGATGGCAGTTCCACCGGGGGCCACATTTCCGTGTTGCAGGGCAAGCGCGAGTGGCGCATCAATGTCGCCTGGTTGACCGGCGATATCGCGCTCGACGAGCAGCCCGAGCCATGACCGGCGCCGGACCGGCGAACTCGCTGCCGATGGCGCGGTCCATCTTTCTCATGCACGTTCATCGCCACTCATTGCCCAACCGCGCGCGCATGCGCGGCTTCAGCTTGATCGAGATGGTCGCGGCGTTCCTTATCTTCGCGATCGGCGTCGGCGTTTTGATGAATATCCTCGCGACCTCGATGCATTCGACGCGGCAATCCTCCGACTACACCATGGCGGCGCTGTGGGCGGAATCGAAACTCGATACGGTCGGCATCGGCGAGCCGATCGAAGCCGGACACAGCAGCGGCCGTTTCGACGACAACTACCGCTGGGATCTGGATATTCATCAGGTGGATCCGTCCAGCGTCGAGCCGCCGCCGCAGCAAGCGCCGGTCGCCGGCAACAAGGCGGGTGCGCAGAACCAGAACGCGAACAAGCGCCCCACGCAGGCCAGCGACGCGGGCAACGGTGGCGGCCTGGAGGTTGCGCCCTTCGATATCTACCAGATCGATCTCGATGTTTCCTGGGGCGGCAAAGGGTTTGGGTCACATGTTCACAACGCTCACTTTGGTACTCTACGCGTCACCAACCCCGATCCCGACAACACGCGCCGCGGATTCAAGCCGATGAATGCGCCGCCGCGCGGGGTGAAATGATGCGGTCCGGGGCTCGCTCACGCGGCTTCACCCTGCTTGAAGTCATGCTCGCGATCATGCTGCTCGCGCTGCTTCTCGCCGGAACCTATGGCGCGATCCGTACCGCGGTACATGCGATGCATTCGGGCGAAACCGCGATCGATCGCACCAATCGCTTGCGCGTGGCGCAGGAATTCATGCGTCGGCAGATCAGTCGCATCATGCCGCTCGCGTTTGATCACGACGAGGCGACGGCGACGAATCGGGTCTTCGAGGGCAAGGGCAACATCATGCGTTTCGTCGCGCCAATGCCGGGCTACCTGTCCAAGGGCGGCGCGTATGTGCAGACCTTGTCTTTTGCCGGCAATCGTCGAGGCGGCAAGCAATTGCTGTTTACCGACTCGATGCTAAACGGTTTTGATCCGGACGCGAAGAAATCCGACAGCGAGCCGTCCATTCTTCTCGACCAGATCGAGGAGGGGCGGTTCGAGTTCCGCACGCTCGATGAGAACGGTGACCTGACCGACTGGTCCGATCAATGGGATGATCCGAGCATCACGCCGGTGATGGTACGCATCGTGATCCGCATGCTGCCGCAGGCGCGCATCGAATTTCCGACGATGGAAATCCCGCTGTTGCTCGATGTCGGTGCGATGCGCCGCACCAGCATGCCGGGTTTGGGATTGCCGCAGCAGGCAATCCCGTTGCCGGGCCAACCGCATCCGGGCGCCCGCCCGCGTGGTCAACCGGGGCGGCCTGGAGGCGTGCAATGACTGCCTTGCACTGTCGCGCAGGCCGGTTGTCGGTGCGATCGCGCGCGCGCGGCGTTGCCTTCATTCTGGTGCTGTGGGTGATCGCGATGCTGTCGATCATGCTCGGCAGTTTTGCCTTGATCGCGCGCACCGAAAACCTGCAAGCTCGGCATCTGTTCGATACCACCCAGGCACGTTATGCGGCTGAGGCCGGACTTAATCTGGCGGTGTTCGAACTGCGCAAGACCGATCCGCAGATGCGCTGGGTGGGCGATGGCCGTCCATATACCTTCGGCTATGGCGATGCTGAAATCGAAGTCCGCATTACCGACGATTCCGGCAAGATCGACATCAATGCGGCCGACGAAAAGCTGCTGATGGGACTCTTCACCGCGCGCGGCATCGAATTGGAGCAGGCTCAGAAGCTGACCGCCGCGATCATCGACTGGCGCGATGCGGACGATCTGGCCCAGCCCAACGGGGCGGAAATTTCCGACTACAAAGCCGCCGGACTTTCCTACGGCCCCAAGAACGCGCCGTTCGATACCGTGTCCGAATTGCAGCAGGTGCTCGGCATGGATTACGCATTGTATGAAAAGCTCGAACCGGCGCTGACAATCTACTCCGGTCGGCCGCAGCCGGGCGCTGAATTTGCGCCAGCCGAAGCGCTCGAAGCGACGGGTTGTTCGGCGCAACAGGCGCATGATCTGATCCAGCAACGCCAGACGCTGGCGCCTGCGGATCTGGCCGGCGCCGGTTTGACCGCCTGTGACGGCAGCACGCCAATCGTGGCAGGCGGCGGAGGCCTCACGTATAGTGTGAAATCCCGTGCGAAGTTGCCCAATGGCGCCAGCACGATCCTTGACGCGACCATTCGCATGGGCGGGATCAACGCGGCCGGAAGGCCTTTCGTTATCCTGCGTTGGCGCGATGGGGAAGCCTCGTAACCGACCGTGAATCCGACCCTCGACAGACAAATGGCCCGTCTGCGGACGCGCCTTGCCAAGACGCCGCTGCCGCGCTTTTTCGCGTGGTGGGGCCACGAGCTTCTGGCCTGCCTGCCGGCACGCTGGCGCGCGCTCGTGTCGGAAAAGTCCGAATCCCTTCTGCTTGATTTGCGTAGTGACGAAATCATCGTGTGGCGCGAACGCGGCGCGACGATGCATGAGTACGCGCATATCCGCCGGGAGCTGCCCGCGGAAACGCAAGGCGCGGAATTCCGCCGTCTGCGCGCCGCGCTTGATGATCCAATGGCGCGCACGGTGTTCTGCATTCCGGCCGAACGCGTGTTGACACGCACCCTCAGCTTGCCCGTGGCGGCTGAGGAAAACCTGCGCCAGGTGCTCGGATTCGAGATGGACCGGCAGACGCCGTTCAAGGCCGATCAGGTGTATTTCGACAGTCGCGTGCTCGGGCACGATGCGAGTGGCCGTAACGCGAAGGTCGAACTGGTACTGATCCCGCGCGCGCAGCTTGACCAGGAACTGGCCGCGCTGCCGGCAGGTGCGGCCGATCTGGATGGGGTCGATAGCTGGCGCAGCGCTCCGGGCGCGGGGCGTCATCACACGAATTTGTTGCCGCCCGAGCGGCGTGCGCGGCGGCGCAACCTGCGCGTGCCGCTCAGCCTCGGGCTTGGCGCGCTGGCAGTGATCCTGTTCGTGTTCAACATGGACGAATCCCTGAGCAATCGTGCCTCTGCGGTCGAATCCATGCGCGCCGAGGTTGAAAAAGCCAATACCGAAGCCAAGCAGGTGGCCGCGCTCAAGAAGACGCTTGCCGATTCCATCGCCGGCGCCAATTTCCTGACCGAGCGCAAGCGCAAGGGGCCGCTCACCGTAGCCTTGATCGAGGATCTGACCAAACGCTTGCCCAAGGATGCCTATCTGGAGCGCTTGCAGATCGAGAACAAGCAGGTCCAGTTGCAGGGTCAGGCGCAGGAAGCGGCCAA
>JBDUED010000085.1:0-10018 GCA_040002595.1 Dokdonella sp.
GCTTCGTCGCGCGCCATCCAGCCGCGCTCGACCGCCACCGGGTACACCGATAACGCAAAGCCGACCACCGCGATGCTGCACGGCGAACCCGAGCGGGTCGTGTCGGGGACCAGGCCATTGGCCGGGTTTACCGTCTGCAGGAAATATGAGACCGCCGCACGCTCGATGCGGTCCAGCAGCGTTTCGTCTTCGCTGGTGACGACGTCAGGCACATTCGCGTCCAATGGATTGCAGCGACAGCAAGCGCATGATCAAACCCGCCGACGATATCTTTCACCGATGCGACGCGCAGGTCGCACGGTGCCGAACTAGATCGATCATAGCGACTTCAGGTATTGCGCGAGATCGGCAACGTCCGCCGGCGTCAGCCCGAGCGACTGGCGCGTGTTGTATATCGCCACGACATCCTCCAGCGTGGCCGCCGATCCATTGTGGAAATACGGCGGATGCTGCCACACGCCTTTCAGCGGTGCAGTGCGGTATCGCTTGGTCGCGGTGCGCGAGGCGTAGCTCGGCACGCCGTCGGCTTCGGGTTCGCTGACGGTTTCGCTTGGCGGATGCAGGCGCAGGTTGGCATCGGTGAACTCCGGTCCGCTATGGCAGGTCGCGCAGCGTGCGGCGCCATTGAACAGCACTTGACCGCGCGCGGCAGCGGCGGCGTCGAAGCTGCCGATCGGCGGTGGCGGGGCCGCGATCGAAAGCTGGTAGGCCTGCAACGCGGGCAGCTTGGCTGTGATCTGATCGTCCGTGCCGTGCGTGATGTTGACGCCAGTGGCGCCGATGCGCAGGTCGGTAAAATTGCCGTGGCCGCCCATCTGGGTGACGCCGACGTAGCGGTTCCAGTACGCGATGTCGTCGCCGTCGCCGGTCGCGGTGGTGCGATGGATGCCTTCGAGGCCGTAGGCGGGCGAGATCACCTGCGGTCCATTCAGGCCATCGATGTTGTAGCGTGGATCGTATTTGCCCGGTCCCCACGAGTTGTACACCGCCTTCTGTGCGTCACTCAGCGCCGGCGAGAGCGCGATGATCGCGCCTGGATTCAGATCGCGGTTGGGCCAGCCGTCGAGGCGCTTGCCGATGCCCGCAGCGAACGAATTGTCGACCGTCGAATGGCACAGCGCGCAGGTGATGCCGACACGGGTCAGCGTGTTCTTGCCGTTGACGTTCTCGACCCTGCCCTTGATGCCGACTACAGCATCGAGACTGATCAGGGCGAGCGTGGTGGCGGGGCTGGTCAGGCTGATGCTGCCGTCGACAATGCCCTGCACGACGGCCGCCGGCAGTGCTTCGGAATCGACTTTGAGGCCAACCGACAGCGCCGTGGTCGGATCGACTGCGGCTGCGATCACGTCGTTCATGTGCAGCGCATCGGTCCACTGCGTTTCGTCGCCGAACGTATCGAAGCGGAAGATCTGTTTGCCTAGTTCGAGGAAGGCAGCATCAGGCGTGGTAGCGAAAGTCCATACGAAACTCGTCGCCAGCGCGACGCCATCGACGCCCTTGACGCCAGTGCTGATGGTGGCCGTGCAGGTGACATTGGCCGGCAACGGTTGGGGCACGTCGGTGGGAAGCGGTCCGACGGCACTGAAGCTGGCCTTCTGGGCGGCGGTCGAGTAATCGATGCGCCCGACGAGTGGAGTGCCAGCCGGGCAGGCGACGCTGAAATTTGCGGGCGTCAGTGTCGTCGCGTCCATCGCACGATCGAACGTCACGCTCACCGCGGTGGTGTTGGGCACCTGGCTGGCGGCATTGGTCGGCACGCTGACGAGCACTGTGGGCGCACTGACCACGACCGGCGGCGGCGTGTTTGCAGGGGGACTATTGCCATCGCCGCTGCAACCGGCCATGCAGGCGCTAAACGCGCAGACGAGCCATCCAGACAGGGGTTTGATCGAGTACGTGTTCATGGGCATGCCTTCTTCAAGGTGCAACGAGCCATGGCATGGACATCGGTCCATACCGCCGAAAAATCCGGATACATGAATGACATCCGCAATCGACGGCCGCCGAGCACGGGGTGAAGCTGGCCGCGCATGCAGCGGCTGTTGCAGCGGTCCGCAGGCCCTGGCGCCAGAGCGATGCGGACGATGGAATTGCGTGCCGGTCAGTCCTCCATCGGCGTCGATGGTGCGACGCGATCGAGCACGCGTTCGGTCATGTGCGCGCAGCGCGGACCAAGAAACGGGAACGCCTCGGTCAAGGTCGCCGACAAGGTTCCCTGCAGCGCGCTGCGCAACAGGCGGCGTGCGCGATGCAGGCGTGTCTTTACCGTCTCGGCGCGGATGTCGAGGTGGGCGGCAGTTTCTTCCACCGTGCATTGCTCGATCTCGCGCATCACGAAAACCACGCGGAACGGCGCGGGCAGTTCTCCAATTGCGTGTTCGAGCAGGCTGCGAATCTGCGCGCGCGCGGCGCCGGCGGCCGGATCTTCCTGGCCGAATTTCGGACGGAATGCAACCACTCGATTGTCCTCGGGCGTGGAAACTTCGAGCTGGGCAAGATCGACGGTCGGGCGTTGATGGCGCAGACGCCCTCGCGCTTCATTGATGACGATGCGTGTAAGCCAGGTGAGCAAGCTTGAGTCGCCACGGAAGGTCGCCAGTTTGTCGAACGCGTGCAGGTAGGACTCCTGCACGATGTCTTCCGCTTCGGCGTCATCGTTGGCGAGGCCGCGTGCAACGCGAAACAGCCGTTGGTTGCAGCGCTGCATGATATGGCGGAACGCCTCGCGATGACTGTGCAGCGCAAGCTGCACCAGGCCGGCGTCGTCCTGCGCGGCGTAGTCGATGGCATTGACCTGTGCGGATGCTTTCATGGTGACCCTCTCACCCAGCAGATGCAGCAGTGTGCGCGAGGTTCCCGCCGAGCGCAGCGAGAATTTCGCGCCGATACGGATCGTGCTCGAAAACACCGCGCAAACGACGCGTCACCATCGATACGCCATGCATGGCGATGCCGCGCGAGGAAATGCACGCGTGGCGCGCTTCGATCACGACGGCAACGCCACGCGGATGCAGCACTTGTTCTAGCGTGTCGGCAATCTCGACAGTCAGACGTTCCTGGATCTGCAGGCGGCGCGCGTACGCATCGACCAGGCGCGCAAGCTTGGAAATGCCGACCACGCGGCCGGCCGGCAGGTACGCCACGTGCGCGACGCCGCGGATTGGCGCCATGTGGTGTTCGCATACCGATTGCAGCGGGATGTCACGCAACAGCACCGTGTCATCGTAGCCGCCATGGTCGAACGTGCGACCGAGAATCGCAACCGGATCGAGGCGATAGCCGGCAAACCATTCTTCGTAGGCTCGTGCCACGCGCGCGGGCGTGTCGCACAACCCTTCGCGCGAGGGCTCATCGCCGGCCCAGCGCAACAAGGTACGCACCGCGTCTTCTGCTTGCGTGCGTGTTGGAGGCTCGAGATAGCCGGGCATTGCAGTAGATGGGGATAAGCCGGTTACCGCGTGGTTGTCGATTTCAAGGAGCATGCTGCGGGTTTCGTCGAGGGTCATGCCCATTCGATGCAGCAGTGGTCGTGAGGTTCCCGCCGTCGCCGTCGGCGAGACCTACAGCGCAGCGGTGCGGGAACCTCGATCGCCACTGCTGCATCCAATGCGATGCGTCGAACGGATAACGATTTTTTCAAAGTCGTACACTTCGCTTGTCGCATCCGTACATTGGTGAGGTCACGATGAGCGAAAACGACACACCTCCGAGCGGCCCTGATCTCGGTCTGGGCGTGGCAATTGCCGAGGTGCCGCCTGCCGGCGTGCTTGCCGGGCATGTCGCGGGGGAAGCGGTCCTGCTGTCACGCAAGGACGCTGCATTTTTTGCCGTCAGCGGCACCTGTACGCACTACGGCGCAGCGCTTGCGCAGGGACGCTTTGACGACGGCATGGTGCGCTGCCCGTGGCATCACGCATGTTTCAGCTTGCGCAGCGGAGAAGCGCTGGCCGCGCCGGCCTTTGCCGCGTTGGCAAGCTGGCGTGTGGAGGTGATGGACGGTCGCGTGTTCGTGCGCGAGAAAATGGCCGCGAAGGCGCCGTCAGCTGCGCGTGCGGTAACCGCGCAACCTGCGCGCATCGTGGTGGTGGGCGGTGGCGCCGCGGCCTTTGCAGCGGCGGAAAAACTGCGCCGGCTCGGTTTTGCCGGTTCGCTCAGTCTGTTGAGTCACGACGCCGCCGCGCCGTGCGACCGTCCGAACCTGTCCAAGGATTATCTGGCCGGCAGCGCTTCGGCCGACTGGATTCCCCTGCAGTCAGACTCGTTTTACGCCGAGCACCGCATCGACCTGCACCTGGGCTGCGAGGTCACCGCAATTGACGTACAGGCGCGCAGCCTCGCGCTGCGATCCGGCGAAACGCTCGGCTATGACGCCTTGCTGATCGCCACTGGCGCCGAGCCGGTGCGCATGCCGGTGCCCGGTTTCGAGCGACCGAACGTGTTCGCCTTGCGCACGCTGGCCGATGCCGACGCGATCATCGCCGCTGCCTTGACGGCACGCTCGGTGGTGTTCATCGGCGCCGGCTTCATTGGTCTCGAAGCCGCCGCAGCATTGCGTACGCGCGGTCTCGACGTGCACGTGGTCGCGCGCGAGGCGGTGCCGATGGAGCGCGTGTTCGGCACCGAGCTGGCCACAGGCATCGCCGATGTGCACCGTGCCAACGGCGTGGTGTGGCACCGTCAGCGCAGCGCGACGCACTTCGACGGCAGCGTCGTCACGCTTGACGACGGCACCCGGTTGCCGGCCGATTTCGTCGTTGTCGGCATTGGCGTAAAGCCGCGCAGTGCACTTGCATCTGCTGCAGGTCTTGCCGTGCACGACGGCATCGTCGTCGATCGTTACCTGCAGACGTCGGCCGCGCAGGTTTTCGCCGCCGGCGACGTGGCGCGTTTTGCGCGCGGCGACGAATCGCTGCGGATCGAGCATTGGGTGGTCGCCGAACGCCAGGGTCAGGTTGCTGCCGCCAATATGCTTGGCCTGCGCGAACCTTTCGAGGACGTGCCGTTTTTCTGGACCCACCACTTCGATCTGGACGTACGCTATATCGGTCACGCCGAAAAATGGGACGAGGTACGCATCGATGGCTCGGTCGCCGCGCGCGACTGCACGGCGCGATTCTTTCGTGGTGGCCACTTGCTGGCAGCGGCCTCGATCGGGCGCGATCGTGAAAATCTCGAGATCGGTGCGCAACTGGCACCGCCGGTTGTGGCTGCGCAAGACTGACGGTTGCTGCAATCCGATCGCGTGATGCGACCGGATTGTGCGAGCGCTCAATCCAACGGCGCGCGTGCAGCCGCGCTAACTCAGACCGAGGGCCACAGCCACGCGAACGTCGCGGCGGTGATCACCGCATAGATCACGCCGTCGATGAAGTGCTTGATCGCGATGCTCCACGGATGCGCCCACCAGATCGCATTCGGGAGCGAACCCAACGCATAGCCGAGCAGGGCGGCCAGGCCGATCACGTGACATACGTGCAGGCACGGCGCTCCCGCAGGCAAGGCGCTGCGGGCGAGCAAGGCGCAGACCAGCGAGACCAGCACGCAATAGCCGAACCATTGACCCAGATAGACGCCGATGTTCATCACGCCGTTCGGGCGCACCATGACCAGCGCGTTGGGTCCCTGCTTCAGTTTTTCCTGCGTCTGCGGCTGCTTCATCATCTCGGGCGTGCACGCCGGCACATGGTAGGCGCCGGTTGTGGAAATGCCGCGGCGCAGCGCTTCGCGCACTTCATCCTCGTTCGAGAACGTGTGGTAATCGGGTGCATGCCAGAACTTGAGCAGCATGTTGAGGAGGCTGCTGGCGATGAAGACCAACACGGACGAGAGCAGGATCGGCAACCAGAGCTGGATGAGCGAGACCATGGGTTTGTCCTTTTGGGGTGACGTAGGCGGGAAATGGCAGGGATGCGCGCAGGCGCACCCGGCTGGATTTCAATCTTCCTCTGGCCGCGGCTTGTAGGCTTCGGTCAGTTGTTTTTGTACTTGCGCCGGCACCGGCTCGTAGTGGCTGAACTCGATTGCGTAGCGGCCCTGGCCTCCGGTCATCGCCTTCAGTTCGGTCTGGTAGTCGGCGACCTCGGCCAGCGGCACCTGGGCCTTGATGATGATCTCGCCGCCGCGCAATGAATCGGTGCCGTTGATACGTGCGCGCTTTGACGAAAGGCCGCCGGTCACATCGCCCATGTGCGCGTCGGGCACGTAGACGTCGAGGTTGACGATCGGCTCCAGGATCTGCGGCCGCGCCTTCGCGATCGCGTCGAGAAAAGCCTTCTTGCCAGCGCTGACAAACGCGACTTCCTTCGAATCGACCGGATGGTATTTGCCGTCGTAGACGATCACGCGCACGTCCTGCAACTGGTAGCCGGCGATGGCGCCGTGGTCGAGCACCTGGCGCACACCTTTCTCGATGGCCGGCATGAACTGGCCCGGGATCGTGCCGCCCTTGACCTCGTCGGAAAACTCGAAGCCCGCGCCGCGTGGCAGGGGTTCGATGCGCAGATTGACCTCGCCGAACTGGCCGGCACCGCCGGTCTGCTTCTTGTGCCGATGGTGGCCTTCGGCCTTGCTGCCAATCGTCTCGCGATAGGCGATGCGCGGTGGCCGCGCCGTGACTTCGACGCCGTAGCGTTCCTTCATGCGCTCAAGCATGAGCTTGAGATGCAGGTCGGACAGGCCGCGCACAATGGTCTCGTTGAGTTCCTTGTTGTGCTCGACGCGGAAACATGGGTCTTCTTCGCCGAGGCGCGCGAGTGCGGAGCTGAGTTTCTGTTCCTGGCCCTTGTGCGCAGGCTCGACCGCGAGGCCGAACATCGGCTGCGGGAAATCGAGCGGCGCGAGATGAATCTGATCCTCGTCGTGCGAGTCGTGCAACACGGCATCGAAATGGATTTCCTCGATTTTCGCGATCGCCGCAATGTCGCCCGCAATCGCCTGTTCGATCTCGATATGTTCCTTGCCCTTGAGCTTGAACAGATGGCCGACCTTGAACGCCTTCTTGCCGTCATCGATGAAGAGTTGGGTGTCCTTGCGCAGCGTGCCCTGGTATATGCGGAACACCGACAGTTTGCCAACGAAGGGATCGTTGACGATCTTGAATACGTCGGCAATCACATGCTTTTTCGGGTCCGCAACGGCGATGATGGGCAACGCGTTCTCGCCAGTTCCCTTGACAAACGCCGGCGGATTGCCTTCGTTTGGGTTGGGCAGCAATTTCGCGGCGAAATCGAGCAGTTCCTTCACGCCGGCGCCGGTGCGCGCCGACACAAAACAGATCGGCACCAGATGACCTTCGCGCAGGCATTGTTCGAACGCGTCGTGCAACTCCTGGCCGGACAAGCCCGATTCGCCGTCATCGAGATAACGACCCATCACGCTCTCGTTGATCTCGACCACCTGGTCGATGATGTGCTGGTGCGCATCGGTGACAGACGAGAAATCCGCCTCACCTGACGGTTGGAAAAAGCAGTCGACGACGGCGCTGCCCTTTGCGGACGGCAGGTTGATTGGCAGGCATTCCTTGCCGAATTCGTCGCGCAGCGATTCGACGATGCCTTCCAGATCGATCCCTTCGTGGTCGATCTTGTTGACGATCAGAATGCGGCACAGGGCGCGTTTTTTGGCCCTGTCCATCAACCGCCGCGTCGTGTGGGCGATGCCCGTGACGGCATCGACGACAATTGCGCAGGTCTCGACCGCGGCAAGCGCAGACAGAGTCGGGCCGCGAAAATCCGGAAACCCCGGCGTGTCGATCAGGTTGATATGCACGTCGCCGATATCGATCGACGCAATCGATGCGGCCATCGAGTGATGACGCGCCTTTTCCATCGGATCGTGGTCGGACACGGTGCTGCCGCGTTCGACCGTGCCTGCCGTCTGGATCGCGCCGCCGGCATGCAGCAGGACTTCAAACAACGTGGATTTGCCGGCGCCCGCATGGCCTGCGAGTGCGATATTGCGGATGCCGTCGGTGCTGTAGGACATGCTGCGCCTCCCGTTGACGTGGGCGAGCCGTCATGACAGCGCGATGCGGCGAGGGCGATCATGGCGGTGCCGCGCGTCGCCAGTGTGCGGCCGAAGCGCTGACCGGCATAGACTTGTCCGATCGGCGGGCGCGGTCAAGCGGCAATGCACGACGGCGACCAGAAATTGGTGCTCGACCTGATTTAACCGCACTTTAGCGCGCAATCGTTATCCTGCCGCGACTCGCCTCTCGCCGACGTTCTTGATGCCGCAGCACCATCCCTCGTCGTCGCCGCTGCCGTGTGCGCACAATCGGCCCGATATGATCGCCCTGAGCGAACCCGGAGCGCTACTGTTTGCCGCCGATCGGCTGCCGTGGCAACGCAGCCTGCGTTGGAGCCGCCCCGAGCGCGATGTTCGCCTGCTGCTGCTAGGACTGCTGGTCGCGCTGATCGTGACCGTACTGGAGCTCAGCGGTTTTGCGCTCGGCATGCGTCCATATCGCGGGCCGCCGCGCAAGCCGGTCGCGATCCAGGTCGTGTTGATCGAGCCGGCGCCGGTGCAGGTGCCGCCCCCACCGGAACCGGAGCCGCCGATCGTCGCGCGCCCAAGCAAGATCGCGATTGCGCCGCCGCAGGTGCACACCGTGTCGCCTCCTGTGTATGTCGAGGAACCAAGCGACGCCATGCAAGCGCGCATTGGCAGCGCCGGAAACGCCGCGCCCGCGCCGAAGTTGTTCAACCTGGACGGGTCGATCCGGATTGGCAATGGGGCCGAGGTCATGGCGCCGCAAGCGCCGAAGAATCCGCAGGAAGCGGCCAAGGCACGCTGGGCGAAAATCCAGCAGCGCGGCAATCCGGTCGACTGCCAGAAAACACGTTTCGCCAAGGCCTTTGCGCCCGACGAGGATGCCGGCGACAAGATCGCAAGCAAGTATCTGAAGTGGGTTGGGCTCGCCGACGGCGAGGCGATTGCGCACCGACGCCAGCAGCGCGCGCAAGCCGGCGGCTGCGATCCGGCCAAGTGAGTCATTGCCACCGTAACGCCTCGGGATGCAACTCATCGATGACGATCATCGCATCGCGCGATGCAACGCGGGTATTCTTCCACAGGCGCGACGCATGCGCGACGTGATCAAACCACAGGAACCCCATCGCGCCATGCAGGATCAGGATTTACCGCTGTGCGTGGATATGGATGGAACGCTGATCCGCACGGAAATGCTGCACGAAGCGGCGCTGATGCTGGTGCGGCGCAATCCGTTGATCCTGTTCTGCTTCCTTGCCTGGCTCGCCAAAGGGCGCGTACATCTGAAGCGCCAGGTCGCATTGCGTGCGCAGATTGACATTGCCAGCATTCCGTACGACGAGCGGGTGCTTGACTGGCTGCGCAATCGCGAGGACAAACGGCTGCGTGTCCTGTGTACCGCGTCGGACGAAATCTTTGGCAGGCAGGTCGCCGCGCATGTCGGTCTATTCGACGCGGTGATGGGCAGCGATGGAGTGCGCGATCTAGGCGGCTACGGCAAGCGTGATGCGTTGTGCGAACGCTATGGCGAACGCGGGTTCGACTACGCCGGCAACGCGGCGCCAGACCTGCGCGTGTGGCCGCATGCGCGCCGTGCGATCGTGGTCAATGCGTCGGCGCGCGTGTTGCGTCGTGCGCAGGCGGTAAGCGAGGTCGAACGCGTCTTCCCGCATGTCCCTGCTGGCTGGCGCGCATGGCTGGTCGCCTTGCGCGTGCACCAATGGCCGAAGAATGCGCTGGTGCTTGTTCCGCTGGGCGCGGCGCATCTGGCGTTTGCACCAATGGCGGTGATGAGTGCACTGATCGCCTTCCTCGCATTCAGCCTGTGCGCATCCGGCGCGTATGTGCTCAACGACTTGTTCGATCTGGAGGCTGATCGACAACATCCGCGCAAACGTCAGCGCCCGTTCGCATGCGGCAGCTTGTCCATCCGCAGCGGCCTCGTTGCATCGGCACTGCTGACCTTGGCCGCATTCGCGGTCGCGAGCGCACTGTCGCCGCGCTTCATGGGCGTGCTGCTCGTCTA
>JBDUED010000086.1:0-9843 GCA_040002595.1 Dokdonella sp.
CGCACCGGGCCGTATTCGGTCGCCGTGTAGTACTCGGTGATGACGACCATGGCGCCAGTCAGCACCAGGCCGATCACGGTGCAGCCGAAGATGTTCCAGACGCCGTAGCTTGAATCGGCCATCAATTCCTTGGTTACCGGAATGAACAGCAGCAACGCGATCACTGCCGACACGATCACGCCCTTGTACAGCGCGTTCATGATCTTGCCGCCCGGGCTCACCTTGACGAAGAACGTGCCGATGATCGAAGCAATGATCGAAACGCCGCCAAGCACCAGCGGATACAGCACCGCGTTCGCGCCGGCCTGTGCCGCCATCACGCCACCGAGCAGCATCGTTGCGATCAGGGTGACCGCGTAGGTTTCAAACAAATCGGCGGCCATGCCGGCGCAGTCGCCAACGTTGTCGCCGACGTTGTCCGCGATCACCGCCGGATTGCGCGGATCGTCTTCGGGAATCCCCGCTTCAACCTTGCCGACAAGGTCCGCGCCGACGTCGGCACCCTTGGTGAAGATGCCGCCGCCCAGACGCGCGAAGATCGAGATCAGCGACGAACCAAACGCCAGACCAATGAGCGAATGCAACGCCTGGTCCGAGGTCTGCCCGAAATACCGGGTCAGCACGAGGAAGTATCCAGCGACGCCGAGCAGCGCCAGGCCCACCACCAGCATGCCGGTGATCGCGCCGCCTCGAAACGCAACGCTGAGTGCCGCAGGGATTCCGCTGCGCGCCGCTTCCGCCGTGCGCACATTGGCGCGCACCGAAATGTTCATGCCGATGTAGCCGGTGAGTCCGGACAGGATCGCACCGAGCGCAAAGCCCACGGCCGTGCCCCAGTCAAGCGCGAAACCAATCACGACCAGCAACACCACGCCGACCATCGCAATGGTGCGGTACTGGCGGTTTAGATACGCACGCGCACCTTCCTGAATTGCTGCGGCGATTTCCTGCATGCGGGCATTGCCCGCCGGCTTTGCCAGTATCCAGCGAATCGACCAGACGCCATACAAAATCGCGAGTACCGCGCACACCAGCGCGATCAACAAACCATGTTCATGGAACAGCATCGAACCCTCCCTTGGGCTACAGGACTGAATACGGACAGCGGAAAACGGCGTGCAAGCGCGCCAGTATAGCGAGGCTGCGTGCGATCAAGCATTGTTGCGGTCGCAGCATGGCGCGCCGCAGTGTGCGCATCTATGATCGCGCGGCGTCGTCGCATTGTGCGGGGCGGGGAATCAATCAGGGGAGTCAGCATGGATTGGAAACATTTTCTGTTTTCGTTTGAGGGGCGGATTGGTCGCAGCCGCTATTGGATGTTCACCATCGCGGTCGTGGTCGTGTTCGTCGCCCTCGCAGTGGTCGGAGGCGTGACCGTCCCGACCGATCCGAACGCAGCGCCAGCAGGCATGACCGGCATGTTGATGCTCATCACGGTTCTTGCGCTCGCCGTGATCTGGCCGGCGCTCGCCGTGCAGGCCAAGCGTTGGCACGACGTTGACAAGTCCGCGTGGTGGATCCTGATTGGACTGGTGCCGGCCATAGGCGGCCTGATCGCACTCGTGTTCAACGGCTTTATCGGTGGGACGCCCGGACCAAACCGGTTCGGTCCGCCGGCTGCGTAAGCCTCCGTGCAGACAGGCGTTTGAACGTCTGGACCAGGCCGGCCTGCAGGTCGGCTTGATCCAGTTCAGCGGTCGGCCAATGAATAGGCAGGCAGTTTCCGGCGCAGCAAGCTGTTTTTCGTCCGCACATACGCGGGCAGGCCGTCACGCCCGTAAGGCGGCGGAGATTCGCCGCGGATCAACGGTTCCAGGTAGCGTCGCGCAGCAGCCGTGATCGCGTAGCCATCCCGACTGATGAAGTTCTTCGGCAATTTCTTCTCGCGATTGGCGATCTTCGCCAGTGCTGCCGGTTCGACCTTCCAGCGATACGGGGCATCCGACGTTCGCGTGATGACCGGCATCACCGCGTTCATTCCGGCCAGCGCGTACTCGACCGCAGCCTTGCCGACCGCATAGGCCTGGTCCACGTCGGTTTTCGAGGCCAGGTGGCGCGCGGAGCGCTGCAGGTAGTCGGGCAGCGCCCAGTGGTATTTGTAGCCGAGCTTCTGCTTGACGAGATGCGCGAGAAATGGCGCGACGCCGCCGAGTTGGGTGTGGCCGAACGCGTCGGTCGTGCCGGCTTCGGCGAGGAAAGAGCCCTGCGGATTCTTGAGTCCTTCGGATGCGACCACCGTGCAGTAACCGACGCGCTCGACGCACGCCTTCACGCGTTTCAGGAACTGCGCTTCGTCGAACGCGATCTCCGGGAACAGGATCAGGTGGGGCGGTTCACCTGCCTTGCGTGCGGCCAAGCCACCCGCTGCGGCGATCCAGCCGGCGTGCCGGCCCATGACCTCGATGATGAAGACCTTGGTCGAGGTTTCACACATCGACTCGACATCGAGGCTGGCTTCGGCAACCGACACGGCGGTGTATTTCGCGACCGAGCCGAAGCCGGGGCAGTTGTCGGTCACTGCCAGGTCGTTGTCGACCGTTTTGGGTACGCCGATCACCTTGATCGGATAGCCCAGCTCCGTGCCGATCTGCGCGATCTTCAATGCCGTATCGGCCGAATCGTTGCCACCGTTGTAGAGGAACCAGCGGATGTCATGCGCGCGGAACACCGCGATCAGTCGTTCGTATTCCGCGCGGTTTTGCTGCAGCGACTTGAGCTTGTAGCGGCAGGAACCGAAGGCACCGCCCGGGGTGTGGCGCAATGCCGCAATTGCGGCGCGACTTTCCTTCGAGGTATCTATCAACTCCTCGCGCAGGGCGCCGATGATGCCGTTCCTGGCGGCGAGCACCGGCACCTTGGCGGCGCGCGCTGTCTCGATCACGGCGCAGGCGGTTGCGTTGATGACCGCGGTTACACCGCCCGATTGCGCGTACAACAGCTTGCCTTGATTCATGCGGAATCCTCGAGATGCGGGTTTGACAGGGTTTGGGCCAGCCGCTAGCGTTACAGTCACTCTCGGCGTGCCGCGCTGCGGTCCCCGCCACTCATTGCGAATGCAGCGCCGTCGTGCGCCATCGGAGCACCATGCGACTCGTTCTACTCGGCGCACCCGGTTCGGGCAAGGGCACCCAGGCGGAGATCCTGAAGACCGAACTTCGCGTGCCGCATATCTCGACCGGTGATCTGTTGCGCGCGGCGGTCAAGGCGGGGACGCCTCTGGGCCTGAAAGCCAAGGCGGTGATGGATGCCGGTCAACTGGTATCCGACGACATCGTATTGGCCATGCTTGAGGAGCGCCTTGAAAAGGCAGACGCGGCGAGCGGATTCATCCTCGACGGCTATCCGCGCAATGTCGCGCAATGCGAGGCGCTTGAAGCGCTGCTCATACGCATCGGTCAGCCGCTGGAGGTCGCGATTAAGCTCGACGTACCGAGTGAACTCATCGTCGAACGCATCGCCGGTCGTGCTGCCGCGCAGGGGCGCAAGGACGACACGCCTGAAACCGTGCGCGAACGCCTGCGCGTGTATGCCGAGCAAACCGAGCCCGTGGCGCAATATTTTGCGCAGATTGGCAAACTCACGGTGGTCGATGGCGTAGGCGAATTGGGCGAGGTTTCGCAGCGCATCGTTGCCGTACTTCCGGCGTCCTGCCGCGATCACCGGCTGAGCGCCTGATTGCGCGCGCATCCCGCGATGGCACGCATGTATATGCTTCGCGGCATGGGCTTCGCGACTGCCGTGGCTTTCACCATTCCACGCGCTGGCTCTTCCGTGGAAGCGCCGCAAGGCACGATGGTTTCACGGCGTATGGCTTCTTGAATTGCGGGCGAAGAATCCGTTGAATTCGCGGCATTCGAGCTTGTCACGCCTTGTCATGGACCTTTGCCGTTGGCGCGGCGGCCCGCAGGATTTTCCGTTCGCACCGCGTCTGCTCGCCGGTTTGTTCGTGGCTGGCCTCGCGCTCGATCTGCTGGTCGCAAGCGCGCTTGACGATGATGCCCACGCGCTTGCGCGCTCTGTGCTGTCGAGTGGCATTGTGCTGGGCTTGTGCTGGGTCGCGCTGGCGATCCGCGGCGTGCGCAACCGCTATGTGCAGACCGCGACGGCGTTGCTTGCCTGCAGTCTTGCGTTCTCACTGCTGCAACTGCCACTCGCGTTGCTGGCTGGGCCTGCGCCCGCACCAACCGCGGAACTGAGCACCCTGCAGGTCCTGATCGGCTGGATGACGCTGGCGTTGTTCGTGTGGCAGGTGAGCGTGGATGCGCACATCATGCGCCAAGCGATGGATGCGTCGTTCGGCCTTGCGTTCGCGCTGATTCTCTCGTGGGTGCTCGCGTACTGGGCGCTCGATCGCATTGTGTTTGGCGCAGGTTGAAGGAAAAAAGCATGCGACTGCACATCCTCGGTATTTGCGGCACGTTCATGGGTGGCATCGCGGCCCTGGCGCGCGAACTTGGGCACACGGTGGCAGGTTCGGACGCGAATGTTTATCCACCGATGTCGACCCAGCTCGAACAGCTTGGCATCACCTTGCAACAGGGTTTCGGGGCGGAGCATCTCCAGCCTGCGCCGGATCTGGTCATCGTTGGCAATGCGCTGTCGCGCGGCAATAGCGCCATTGAACAGATGCTCGACGCGCGCATGCCTTACGTGTCCGGTCCACAGTGGCTGGGCGAGACCGTGCTCGCATCGCGTTGCGTGCTCGCCGTGGCAGGTACGCATGGCAAGACCACGACAACTTCGTTGCTGGCGTGGATTCTCGAATCGCAGGGTTTGACGCCAGGTTTTCTGGTCGGCGGCGTACCGTCAAATTTTGGTGTATCCGCGCGATTGGGAAAAAAGGGGAGGGAGGCAACCAGGGTCGAAAACTTGATGGCCTGCGACCCTTTTTTTGTCATCGAGGCAGACGAATACGACACCGCATTCTTCGACAAGCGTTCGAAGTTCGTGCACTACCGCCCCACGATCGCAATCCTCAACAACCTCGAATACGATCACGCGGACATTTTTCCCGACGTCGCGGCGATCCAGCGTCAGTTTCATCATCTGGTTCGCACGGTACCCGGCAACGGCCGCCTGATCGTCAACGCCGAAGATGCGCGCTTGGCGGAGGTGCTTGCGATGGGTTGCTGGACGCCGATCGACACGTTCGGTATCGACGCGGGCGATTGGCGCGCGCGCATGCTTGAGGCGGACGGGTCGGCGTTTGTCGTCTCGCACCGCGGACGCGACATTGGCCAGGCACGCTGGAACCTCAGTGGGCGCCATAACGTGATGAACGCACTGGCCGCACTTGCCGCCGCACATGCCGTCGGCATCAATGTCGCGCGCGTACTGCCAGCGCTGGCAGATTTTTTAAATGTGGCGCGACGCATGGAACTGGTCGGCGAGCAGCGCGGCATTTACGTATACGACGACTTTGCCCATCACCCGACCGCCATCGCGACGACGCTCGCAGGGCTGCGCGCAAAAGTAGGCGACGCGCGCATCCTGGTCGGCATGGAACCGCGTTCCAACTCGATGCGCATGGGCGCGCATGCGGAAGATCTTGCGCCAAGCTTGCTCGATGCCGATCAAGTCGTCTTCCTGAGGCGCGCGGAGCTGGCGTGGGATGCCAGCGTCGTCATCGGCGCGCTCGACGGACACGGGCGTACTGCGGCGAGCGTCGATGAGCTGATCGCTACGCTGCTCGACAGCGCGCGCGCCGGCGACCATGTCGTGTTCATGTCGAACGGTGGTTTCGAGAATGCACCGCGGCGTTTTCTGGCCGCGCTCACATGAAATTCCGCGCCGCATGTCGCGCGGGAAAACGACGGACTTGGCCACCCGAACGAGCTTGGCGCACCGCCGCGCGCGTCCCGCCAAAGCTCGGCTAAACTTGCTCGCGTGGCATTGACTGATATTCCATTGTTTCCGCTGACGAACGTGCTGTTTCCCGGCGGCCAGCTGAAGTTGCGCATTTTCGAGCAGCGCTATCTTGATCTTGTGCGCGAATGCTCGCGCAGCGGATCCGGATTCGGTGTGTGCCTGATTCTCGACGGTGGCGAGAGTGGCGAACCAGCGGTGCCGGCGGCCGTTGGCACACTCGCACGCATCACCGATTTCTGCACCTTGTCCGATGGCCTGCTCGGCATCAGCGCCGAGGGCGGCGAACGATTCCAGGCGGCGGCGACGCGCGTACGCGACAACGGCCTTGTGCACGGCGAAGTGCGGCTGTGGCCGCATGAACCTCACGTCCCGGTGCCGGCTGAACACGGTTTGCTGGCAACCATTCTCGAACGCTTGCTCGACCAGGTCGGCGGTGTCTTCTCGCGCGTCGATCGGGCGTGCTTCGACGATGCGAGCTGGGTTGGTTTCCGTCTCTCGGAACTCCTGCCATTGGAGCAACCGGAGAAACAGCATCTGCTGCAACTAACCGATCCGGTGTGCCGTCTGGCGCAGTTGGAGCACTATCTTCCGCGCTTTCAGCGCGCGTAAACGGCGGCTCGTGAAACCCGGCGCGTGAATTGCGGGTCAGAGTCATTTCTCCGATGGGGGTATTGACGCTGACTCCGTCGATCGTGCCTCGCCCAGACGAAAGCGGCATGCGTGACCGCCGCGCAGCAGGCATTCCATGTGCTGAACAGGTCGTCCGGTGGCGGCTTCCATGAAGGCGAGATCGAAACGACAGACATCCGGATGGGCTTTCGCCAGCGCATGGAAAACGCAGTTGTAGGCTTCGATCTGGGTTTCGCCGTCGCGGTGAACGGCCATTGCCTCGTAGCCGAGTGCATCGAGTTGTTCGGCCAGTGCAACAGCGGTTTCATCCGCGTTGGCCGTATTGATGCGTTCGGCGGCTGCCACGCCCAGTTCATGTCCGACACTCGCCAGCAGCGATTGCACACCCGCCTTGCCGGCGCTCGCGTAGAGATGTTCGAGCACGCCGGTCGCGATCAGTGCGTAGTTGCGCGGAAACAATTCGCGGCCCGCCGCCCGCAGCACATAGCGCGTCTGCGGGCGTCCGCCGGTCGGCATTGCATTGCCTCGCTCGACAAAACCGCTCCCGATCAACGCAGTCAGGTGTTGCCTGACTGCGTTGTGGGTAATGCCCAGGGTTTCACACAGCAATTCGACGCTCGCACCCTGTGGCGCGATCAGCAATGCCCGCAGCAGCTTGCGTTGCGTGGGACCTAGCTGCCGCAGCATGCGGGTCCCGATCACGTGGCCTTGGCGGGAAACTGCTTGGCGATGGCATCGGAAAGCGCATCGGCAAGCGTATTCATGTGCGCCTGCATATGCGTCCACGTGGTTTTTTCAGCGGCCGCGTCGCCGCTCATGATCTGGCTGATCTGCGCTTCGTGGTCGCCGATATGCATGACCATCAAGCCGTTCACGCCAGCGTACGTCAGATTCGGATTGGCACCGGACAGAAACTTCGCAATCGCGTCCGCGTTGCTGGTCAGATCCTGCATGGCTTTGGCGTGTGCGGCCTTGTCGCCGGCGTGCTCTGCGTCGGTCATCGCCTTGACGCCACCCCAGTGTCCAGCCAGCAAGTCCAGCATGCCCTTGCCGGCATCAGCGCCATAGAAGCCGCCGACTGCATCGGCGATTTGCTTGGCGTTGGCGACAGTGGCGTCAGCGGCCTTGGTCGCGGCTGCTGCATTGCCAGCCTTTACCGCGACGGCGTAGGCGCGGGTGTGTTCGATATGCCCTTGCCAGAGCGAGCGCATGGCCGCGTGAAGTTTGGGTGCGGTAGCGGTGGCTGCAGGCTGGGCCATCGCGGCGTGGGTTTCTTGCGCCGCGGCAATGGGAACAGCGGCGGCAAGCGACAAGCCAAGGGCCAGCGAACAAGCAATTGATAGCGGTTTCATGAGCGTCTCCAATGGGTACCGTCGCATGACGGTCTTTACAGTGTGATCCGTTCCCGCGAATAGTAAAGCAATCTATGTGTAAAGTAGTCGCGCCGTTGCATTGCGTTCAGAAGAAGGGGCTTGCGCTTCGCC
Organism: Dokdonella sp.; assembly: GCA_040002595.1. GTDB lineage: Bacteria > Pseudomonadota > Gammaproteobacteria > Xanthomonadales > Rhodanobacteraceae > Dokdonella_A. The sequence continues at coordinate 7,983 of JBDUED010000086.1, forward strand.
AAACGCAGCGCGTGCGGCAACCAGGGTGGCGCCGATCAACCCGCGGCTGACTTCCAACGACGTCACGATAACGGGTGGTATTTTCTGCTCGCTCCTCAACCTCGGAATCGGCTTTTTGTAAGTAGCTTGTCGCAAGCGATGGCCGAAAGTATCCCTGCGGTTCTGCCGCCGGCGACGGTTGGCCAGTCGCTATGCCCCCTGACACCAATGCCCTGAGCGTTCGTCCGGTGGCGATTACCGCAGCGCCTGGTCCAGATCGGCGACCAAGTCGTCCGGGTGTTCAAGACCAACCGACAGCCGAAGCAGATTGTCCGGCGACACCGGAGTGGCGCCCTCGACCGACGCGCGGTGTTCGATCAGCGATTCACAACCACCCAGCGAAGTCGCATTAGTGAACAACTGTACTCTTTCTGCGACTGCTAGCGCGGCGTCGCGTCCGCCCCGGATCTGCACACTGAGCATGCCGCCGAAATCACGCATCTGCCGCGCCGCGACGGCGTGATTCGCGTGGCTTGCAAGGCCAGGCCAATGCACGGCTTCCACGCGCGGGTGCGCAGCAAGGAATTCGGCCACGGCGCGCGCATTGCGGCAATGCCAGGCCATGCGTGCCGGCAGTGAACGCAATCCGCGCAGAGTCAGCCAGGCATTGAACGGCGCCATTACCGCGCCGCGCACGTGACGGCTGTGTGCAACCGCATCGTGCAGTGTGTCGGCGCGCGCGAAGACAAGCGCGCCACCCATCACATCGCTGTGGCCGCCGAAGTATTTTGTCGTCGAGTGCATCACCACGTCCGCGCCGAGCGCGAGCGGTTGCTGCAGGCAGGGTGTGGCAAAGGTGCTGTCAACAACCACGCACGCCCCTGCACCGCGCGCGAGCGCGCTGATTGCGACAACATCCACAATTTGCAGAAGTGGATTCGATGGCGTTTCCAGCCACACGCATCGCGTCGCTGGCGTCAGCGCGGCGGCGACCGCGGCGGGATTGGTGACATCCACGGCGTCGACTCGCAGCCCCATACGCGGGAGGAAATCGCGGCTGAGCGCGCGCAAACCCTGGTAGACATCGCGGGGTATGAGGATATGACTGTCGTCAGGCAGGCTGCTGAGCAAGGCGTCCGCCGCCGCCATGCCCGACGAGAATGCGAGTGCCGTCGCGCCACCTTCCAGTGCCGCGAGCGCGGTTTCCAGGCGCGCCTGGGTGGGATTGCCTTCGCGCGCGTATTCGAAACCGGCGACGCGTTCCGCGGCCGGTCCGTGCTCGAACGTCGTCGACAGATGCAGCGGAGGAGCGATGGCGCCCGTCGCGCGGTCCGGTTCGGCGCCGGCGTGAATGGCGAGCGATTCAATGCGCACGGCGCGTCTCCCGGAAGGCGGCACGCGCAGCGTCGAGAGTGTCGGCAATGTCCTGCTCGCTGTGCGCGGAGGACATGAAGCCGGCCTCAAACGCTGATGGCGCAAGGTAGATGCCGCGCTCAAGCATGGCGTGGAAGAAACGGTTGAACGCGGCGACGTCGCAAGCGATGGCTTGGCTGTAGGTTTCCACTCTTTCCGCCGTGAAGAACAAGCCGAACATGCCGCCGACACGATTTGTGCTGAACGGCACGCCGGTCTCGACTGCGACCGCGCGCAAGCCATCCGTGAGCAGCCGCGTCTTGCGTTCGAGTTCGTCGTAGAACACCGGGGCCTGGATCAGCTCCAGCATCGCCAGCCCCGCGGCCATCGCGACCGGATTGCCGCTCAAGGTGCCAGCCTGGTAGACCGGCCCGGCCGGGGCGATCTTCTGCATGATGTCGCGGCGGCCACCGTATGCGCCGACCGGCATGCCGCCACCGATGATCTTGCCGAACGTGGTCAGATCCGG
>JBDUED010000087.1:0-9799 GCA_040002595.1 Dokdonella sp.
GGTGCCGGTGGTGCCGGTGGCAATGGCGCGCGTGGCGGCGTTGCCGGCGGCGGCGGCGGCGGTCAGGGCGGCAGCGTATTCGGAATCTATTCTTACGCGTCGGGGATCACTGCAAACGGCAACACGTATGTCGGCGGCACAGCCGGTTCGGGCGGCAGCGGCGGAGCGAGCGCGGTGGGCGTCGGCGCCGGCGAAAATGGACAGAGCGGCGTCATTGGCGACACTGGAACTTGCGCCTCGCTGGGGTCATGCAACTAAGTAAAAAGGAAATCGCCAAGAGGCGGAAAAAAGGGAAGAAGTGGGTTTTGCATTGCGCCGCCGCAAAACGCCACTCTGCACCGTATTTCGAGCCGCCATTCCGGCGCGAGTGGGGCCTCAAAATCCATCGGCGAATATTTCGTTGTATTCAAATGCGCCGATATCGCAGCGATTGCTCGCGGGCGGTGGGCGTGGTCGTCCGCGCTGGTCGGTAAAGATGGGCATGCCATTCTGGTCGTCACACCCGACCGCGCCGCCGATCAGGTTGCTCGGCGGGACCAGCGCGATGGTCTGGGTCGGACCGCCGCGGTTCGCGAGGATCCCGATTTCATTCAGGGAACCGATATATGAGCTGGTTCCCGAACTATTTGCGGCGACAACGCACTGTGGCGGTATCGCATAGAACTGATCGTTGCCAAAAATTCCGATCTCACCGAAGCAATCCTCATAGTCCTGTTGCCCCGACAGATAGTTTCCAGCGACGACGCTGTTGCGCAGATTGAATACGCCGCCGGCATTGTTGTAGATTCCGGCGCCGTCGCCCACCGAATCAAAATCCGCATCCGCCTCGTTGTAAGCGATGGTCGTGTTATAGAAGTTGGCAACGCCGGCAGAATTGTTCCAGATACCTCCGCCGTTGGTGCTGGCATGATTCGCGCTGATCGTGCTGTTGGAGACAATCAGCACGTGTGAGTTGCCGATGCCACCTCCGATTGAGCCGGTGGCCGTGTTTCCACTGATGGTGCTTGTGTCAACAGATAACGTGGCGGAATTGCCATTTTGTATGCCTCCGCCTGCAACTGCGATGTTTGCGCTGAATGTGCTGGCACTCACCGTTGCGACGCCATTGTTGAACAAACCGCCGCCAAAGTCGGTGGTGGTGTTGCCAGTGACGCTGCTCTGATTCAAATAGAGCGTGCCGGAGTTGCTGAGACCACCTCCATAGGCGTGGCCCTCGTTGCCGCTGATCGTGCACTGGGTCAGGGTCAGCGTGCCACCGTTGAATATTCCGGCCCCGATGAGACTGGCCCTGTACCCATTGCGGATGGTCACACCGGAAATATTCACGGTGCGCCCGCTTTCCACATTGAATAAACGGTCTATCTTGTTCCCATCGATGATGGTGGTGGCCGCGCCTGCGCCCACAATGCTGATCGCGGGGTTGCCACTGGTGGGAGCTTTCAGGTTCAGATCACCGCAGGCATCGTCTCCAGAATCGGCGCACACGTCGGGTAAAATCGTAAGGACATAGGTGCCGGCGGGAAGAACGACCATTGCGCCGTTAATCGCACGGTTGGCTTCCATGATCGCGGCGCGCAGGGTACAGGTGCCCGCGGTCGTGTGACAGGCGCCGTTACCGGGATTGTCGTCCGGGGCAAGTCTTGTGCATGATCGTTCACCGTGAAGGTCGGCGGGGGCGGCGGGACAGCCCGCGCCGACATTGCCACCGCGGAGGCAGCGATCAACAGGAAGGTACGCACCAAAATCATCAGGCAAGGATTCATAAGTCTGCCACCTCTTTGCCAATATATACGACAAGCCGGACTGCCAAACGACATTGGGCAGTCGGACGCGCACCGGGCATGACAAGGTCTCAGCAAGGACGCTGCCTTGAACATCACTCGATCACCCGCTGCAAGTCAGGCAAGGGTGGCGCGCGCGCGTGAACGCAGCTTCAACCCCTGTTCTTTTACGCATCATCCGAAGTTGTTCGCGACATGGGCTTTGCCGCATCGACGCAGCAAACGGATCACGACGGACCAACGCCTGCCTGTTGCTGTTCGCGCTGATTGAGAAGTTGCTGGGCGAAGGCGCGATAGACTGGCGTCTTGCAGACCAGCGTCGAGAACGTGCGACCCAGAAGGCACGCGGCGATGATCGGCACCACGAACTCGTGATTGTCCGTCAGTTCCATCGTGATGACGGCAGCAGTCAGCGGCGCTTGCGTCACGCCGGCGAGATAAGCCGACATGCCGAGGAGAATCACGGATGCGGGTGCTGTGTCCGGCAGCCACTGCGAGAGGATGGACCCTTCCCCGGCGCCCACGGCGAGAGCGGGCGAAAAAATTCCGCCGGGGATACCTGCTGCCGAGGACACCAGATTCGCCAGCCATTTGCCGACGCCGAACCACGGCGTGACCGCATGGCTCCCAGCTATCAATTCGCGTGCCTGCGCGTATCCCGTGCCATAGACCGCGTCATGGCTCAGATAGCCAATCAATGCAAGGGCGAGCCCGCACGCGGCCGCGAAACCCACTGGAGAACGGCGCTTGAATGTGCCGAGGATGCCCGGCAGTCCGCTCCCGATGCGCAGGATGATCCTTGCGAACAAGCCGCCAGTAAGACCGCCGCAAACACCCGTGACGAGGACTGCCAGCCAGGCGGCGCCAATCGGCAATGAGGTGCTCATCCTGCCGAAATACGTGTAATCGCCAACCAGCCACAGCGAGACGATACCGCTGACCATCACTGCGGTAAGCAATGCGCCGCTGAAGCGGTGTTCAAAAGTACCGGCGAGTTCCTCGATCGCGAACACGATGCCGGCCAGCGGTGTGTTGAACGCTGCGGCGAGGCCGGCTGCACCGCCGGCGAGCGCGAAACGCGAGATCGACTTCTGGTCGCTCAAGCCAGCACGCTTGCCCAGCCACACCATCAATCCGGCGCCGGTATGCACGGTCGGCCCTTCACGCCCGACCGAGGCGCCGACCAGCATTGCAAACAAGGTCAGGACGATCTTCGCCACGCTCACCGGCAGCGACAGCATGCGTGTTCTGAAAGACACATCGTCTTCGCGGCTTATCGCGGCGATGACCTGCGGGATGCCACTTCCGCGTGTTGCCTTGAAGGCACCTTCGGTGAACCATGCAAGCAAGGCGAAGCCCACCGGCGTAACCAGAAACGGCCACCAGCGTCCGTGGCCGAGCATGCGCACGAACAGGCCGTAACAGAAGTCGGCGCCCTTGGCGAATGCGATGGCCGCAAGCGCGACCAGGATAGCTCCGCTCCACAAGGCAATCCGCCGCTGCCATCGTTTCGGCGACAGCAAGCCATGGTGGTCATCGATAGACAGGGGTGGGATATCGTCCATGACTGCTCACGGCAGATAAGGGTATGAATCTCGCGCAATCGGCAAGGCCAGCAAAGACCGCGGACGGCACTCGCGATTTTCGCGGTTCGCCACGGGCATTACCACCCTTTCGCAGTCGCGTCTCGGGGCAAATTCACCTGGCCTCGATGGCTGCAGCGAGATGGGTCGTGTCGCTGCGGGTTGCAGCGAGAACCATCGTGCTCACGCTCAGCGTGGACATCCATGAGCGAAGGTTTTGCAACAACGTGTCCGAGTGTCGATACATATCGAGAATGGCAGCGGCCTCATCCTCGCCGATCGGTGCCGGGCAATCGATCAACTCCTGATTGCCGCCCTTGTTTTGGCGCCAGCAGTTGCTCCAGATGTATTGTTGGACGTGCCAAGGTGTGAGCCCCCGGATTTGAATCCGGTAGAGTGGATCGTGACGAAGGATATTGGCGGTGATGCCGGTACCCGATAGCTGATAATAGCCAGCCAGTTGCTTGCGCAGCCCCTCCTGCTCGATCAGCACCAGCCCGCCACTATCGCGCATCTCCGTGTACGTGGTGCTTTGAAGCTCGAACGGCATCAACTGACTGGCCTGGTACCACGCCAGCACGGTCTTCCATGCCGAACCGCCCACGCGTTGGCCGGTTTCGCCATTGGCGATGGCAGCCGAGCCATAGCTCGAAACCATTCTCCAGAACACCAGCGTGTTATCGATGTTGTTTTGATCGGCCACCAAGTCTGCATGAAGGCTTCGGTAGTAACCATCGGCACGGACATGATCCACCCGATCCTGGTTCCAGTTGCTCACCTGCAACGCGATCAGGATGCCGACGACAACGACCAGAAGCTCGATGACCGCGGCCATCCAATCGTGTTCGCGCAGGCGCAATGCCAGCTTTCTCGCTTTCATTCACATTCCCCGGAATCCGCATGGCACGCGCAGTCTGACATCCCGGCGATAGTATCCGTGAAGGCGACAGGTTTCCTCGCAACCCGATAGTACAAGCGGCAAGAGCCACGTTATCGAAAATCTCGCGGATCGGTTTCCGTCCGATAGACGACTCACGGCTGAATCAGCCAAGCACGACGCGCACCCGATGGACTGCGCCATCGTCAACCAATGGCACGCGCCCAGCGGGGTCATCCGCCAGTTTCACGCCGTCCAGTTCGGTGAGAACAACACCCCGGCAGACACCCTGCGGGTTTTCCACTGTGATGTCGTAGCGCGTGACTTTTCCGTGCTTGCCGCGATGGCGAAATTTGATCTCGTAGCCCGGCCACGTATCCGGGATGCATGGCTCAAGCTGCAGGCTGTCGCCGCATTTGTGGAATCCGAGCACGGCTTCGATGCCGGCGCGATACAGCCAGCCCGCCGAGCCGGAATACCAGGTCCAGCCGCCGCGCCCGACAAGCGGGTCAACCGAATACACATCAGCGCAGGAAACGTAGGGTTCGACCTTGTAGCGTGCGAGTGCTTCGGGTGAATCGCCGTGCAAGATCGGATTGAGGATCGAGAACAACTCGCCCGCCTTGTCCCCCTGCCCCAATGCCGCGAATGCGAAAATCGACCAGATCGTTCCGTGCGTGTACTGGCCACCATTTTCGCGAATGCCCGGCGGATAGCCTTTGATGTAACCCGGATCAAGCGGCGTGCGATCGAAGGGCGGCGTGAACAACAAGGCGATCTTGTCGTCGTGACGGATCAGGCGCTCGTCGACAGCGCGCATGGCTTGCGCAGCGTGCGTTGGATCGGCGACACCTGACATCACACTCCACGATTGCGCAATCGCGTCGATCTTGCATTCGAGGCTGCTGTCGGATCCGAGCGGCGTGCCGTCGTCGTAGTAGCCACGCCGATACCACTTGCCATCCCATCCTGCGCCTTCGAGCGCGACGCGCACGCTCGCCGCGCACTGCTGCCAGCGCGCAAGACGATCGTTATCGCCATGTGCCTGCGCAGCAGAAGCGCTCGCGTCGATCGTTGCGATCAGGAACCAGGCAAGCCACACGCTTTCTCCATGGCCTTTCTCGCCGACGCGGTTCATGCCGTCGTTCCAGTCGCCGGTGCCCATCAACGGCAATCCGTGCGCGCCGAGCGCAAGGCTGACGTCCAGTGCGCGTGCACAGTGTTCGTACAAACTTGCCGGATCCGGCGCGACGGTTGGCAGGAAGAAGGATTCATCCTGCCCTTCCTTCAAGGCATCGCCTTGCAGAAATGGCACGCTTTCAGCGTACACCGCGTCATCCCCAGTCACCGCGACGTAGTGCGCGACGACATAGGCAAGCCAGATACGATCGTCGGTCATGCGTGTACGGATGCCCTGCCCCGATGGCGGCAGCCACCAGTGTTGGACGTCGCCTTCGACAAACTGTCGCGACGCTGCGCGCAATATCTGCTCGCGAGCCACGTCGGGCCGACTCACGCACATCGCCATCACGTCCTGCAGTTGATCGCGAAAGCCATAGGCGCCGCTGGCCTGGTAGTACGCGGTGCGCGCCCACACGCGGCAGCCAAGCGTCTGGTAGGGCAGCCAATCGTTGAGCACGATATCCATCGCGCGGTCAGGGGTGCGCACCTGCACGGTGTCGAGCATGTCATCCCAGAGCGCGCGCGCCTGCGCGAGCGCGGCGCCGAGATCCGCAGTGCGATATTTCTTGACCAAGTTCTGCGCGTCGACAGTCGATGCCGCTTCGCCGAGCATGAACACAATCTCGATCTGCTCATCCACTGCGAGTTCGATCCCGGTCTGCAATGCGCCGCAAGGATCGAGGCCAGCACCAACCTGCCCTGACAGCGGCGTGTCATCGCGCAGCGCTGCAGGCTCGCCGGGTTCGCCGTAATGGCCAAGAAATTCGCGACGATCGCCGCTCCAGGAGGTCTGCCGACCGTCGAGATCGATGAACGCAATCCGTTCGCCGAACTCCGCGCGCCACGCGTTGCGCGCAAACAAGGCACCGGTCGCCTCGTCGATCGATGTCACCACGAACGGCGCCGAACACACGCCATTGGCGCCGAGCCCCCATTCGACATAGGCCGCGATCGACAAGCGGCGCGCGCGACCCGACACGTTGTGCAGCCGCAGCCGCGACAGCTTGATTGAATCGGCCACCGGCACGAACTGCAGCAGGTCCAGATCGATACCATGCGCCGTATTCGTGAACTGGCTCCAGCCCTTGCCATGGCGCGCCGTACAGCGTGCCGACGGCACGCGAATCGGCGAAGCAGTCGCGCTCCACAGATCGCCACTGTCACAGTCGCGCAGATACAGCACATCGTGCGGCGTATCGCTGACCGGATCGTTCGGCCACGGCGTGATCGCGTTTTGCTGGCTGTTGACTGACCACGCGTAACCGCCACCCTCGGCCGACACCATGAAACCGAACGACGGGTTCGCGATGATATTGACCCATGGCATCGGCGTGCAGGCGCCGTCAGAAAGGTCGATCACATATTCGCGACCTTCCTGCGCAAAGCCACCACGACCGTTGTCGAATTCGAGCGATGCGTCGAGCGTGCCAGACTCGGCACGGGTCATCGGATTTCGTATCGCCGTGCGCAACGCTGGCGGCGGATCGCACCGCTGTGACGAGGCAACTGCAGCGCCGTCTTCTGCAGTTTGCTTCCAACCCGTTGCCGTCGCATCCAGAACGACGCGTGCCACGGTCGCCAAGCCATCGCGCAAGTCGGCGGAAATCGCGTCGTCGCGCAACGCGAACACGCTGGCCGGTGTGGCCTCGGCTGGACTCTTCAATGCGGTCTGCTGGGCATCGACGAGTGCGGCGATCTTTGCCTGCAGATCGTCGGTAGCCGTCGATGCGGTATTTAGCAGCACAACATCCACGCCAAACCGTTTCGATTGCCAAATCGCTTGCGCGCGCAGGAGATCGCGCACGCCATCGAGCATTCCGATTGCCGCGATGCGCAACAGGACAATGGGACGATCGCCGGAAATTCCCTTGGCCCACAGCACTGGCGCACCGCCCTTGCCGCGCGCGAGAACATTGCGCGGCGCACGCCACGTGGCATCGCTGATCAGCAGTGGCGCAACAAGGCGTGCGTTGAACTCATCCTGCGCATCGACAATTCCGAAACGCGCGCGCTCGGCCACAACATGTGCCGCCGCGCTCGCGAACGCGCGCTCGCAAGCACCGGCACTGCGCAACGCAGTGCCTTGCGCGATCACCGCCTCGCGCGAATCGGCCAGCACGGTCCAGAACGAAACGCGCACCTCGGCGCCCGGCGCAACGCGCACGCGCTGGCGCACACTGAAGATCGGATCGAGCACGCAACCCGTCGTGTTGGACAGGTCTGCGCCAGGTTGCATCGCCTGCGCATGCCGCAACGTGCGGCCGCGTCCGAGAAAGCGCGCACGATCAGTCTCATGACTTTGCGCGCCAGAATCCGCTCCATCCGCGACCGCGAAATGTGCGGCCCAGACCATCGCATCGTCCGATGCACGTCGACGGCGTGTCGCTAGGAGCATGCCGCCGCCCTGCTCCGTCCATTCCGTCTGCACGAACATCTTGGAGAATGCGGGGTGCGCGGCATCGCCGGCGGCCGAACCGAGGATCAATTCCGCATACGAGGTCACATCGATCTCGCGCGTGAGATCACCGTGGTTGGCGAGCGTCACGCTACGCAATTCGGCGTCGCAATCGCCGGATACGGTCACACTCAGGGTGGACGTCAGCGTGTCATGGCGCCTTGCGAAATCGGCGCGCGCGTCCGACAACGTGACGACATAGTCGTCATCATCATTGCCACAAGGCTGTTGCCCGGCCGACCAAATTGCACCGCTCGCGACATCCCGCAGCAGCGTGTAACTGCCCCACGCATCGCAGGTCGGGTCCTCGCGCCAGCGTGTAACGGCGAGATCACGCCAACGACTGAATCCTGATCCCGCTTGCGTGAGCATGACCGTGTAGCGGCCGTTGGACAGCAGGCGACACGCGGGCGATGGTGTTCCTGGCACAGGCGACGATGCAGACATGCGAGTGGCCCTTCCTGGTGACGAAACTCAACACGCTATTGTGCTACAGCGCACATCCGATGACCGCATAACCCAGGCGGAACGTGCTCCGCCGGGTTCGGCCCTATTCAGAACTCGCCTTGCAGGAACACACGCTTGCGCTTCTTCCGAAGTTGCCTGATCTCTCAACCGGCGCGCAATGCAGCGGCACGAGCCACGTACGCCCGGAGCAACCAAGCCAACTGGAGAGTTCGACCGCAGCTAGCCGTTTGACGGCGCATGCCGTACACCGGGCATGAAGCTTGTCGGTGATGTCATCGATCCAATACAGACTCCATCAAGGATCGTTCTGTGACAAACAGTTTTCTCCGCCACGCGCGCCAGCGCATCATGGACGGATAGCAAGTGAACGAGGCGGCCGGTGCGCGGTTCGCCCAATAGGACATCCACATGAGCATATCGACCCAAACTGCCAAGGCACGACTCTTCCGCAAGATGCATGATCGCAGCCACGTTTTGCTGCTACCCAATGCGTGGGATGCGGGTAGCGCACGCGTCTTTGCTGGCACCGGCTCGTTGGCCATCGCGACAACCAGTGCCGGCATAGCGTGGTCGCTCGGTTACGCCGACGGCGAACGCGCGCCTCTCGATGAAGTGCTCGCCGCCACCGCGCGTATCACGCGGGCAACCGAGTTGCCGGTGACCGCCGATATTGAGGGCGGCTATGGCGTCACGGCCGATGACGTGGCCGATACAGTGCGCGCGTTCATTGCCCGCGGCGTCGTGGGCATCAATATCGAAGATGGACTGCATGCGCCGGGCGCACTGCGCTCGATCGAGGACGGCGTCGCGCGTATCCGCGCTGCACGGGCGGCCGCTCATCAAACCGGTGTGCCGATCGTCATCAACGCGCGCACCGACACATACCTGCTCGGTTTCGGCGACAGCGTGGCGGCACGTTTCGATGAAACGGTGCTGCGCGGTCATGCGTACCTTGCTGCCGGCGCCGACTGTCTCTATCCGATCGGCCTGGCGGATGCAGGCATTCTGGAAAACCTGGTGCGCACAATCGACGCACCCATCAACGTGGCCGCGCGGCCTGACCTGCCGAATATCGCCGAATTGGCGAGCATGGGCGTCGCACGGGTCAGCCTGGCGACGCGATTGGCGACTATCGCCTATTCAGCCGCCGATACAGCCCTGCGCTACGTGTTAGCGAGCGGCCGTTTCGACACACTCCACTCCACGCTGACCCATCCGGACATGCAGCATTTGTTCGAAGGATGATTGCGCTGGTTTCCTTAAATGTAGCGCCTGCGCACGGCCGCAATACCGGTCCATGTGAGGAGCAGCATCAACGCGATCAGCGCCCATTCGGAAAGTGTGGGAGCAGCCATCGTGGCGCTGCCGAACGGCGCGCAATTGGGAACAGTAATGGTATTTGCATCCGTCGTAACCGTTCCGCCATATGCCAATGCTCTTCCGGTCAAGTTTG
>JBDUED010000088.1:0-9776 GCA_040002595.1 Dokdonella sp.
TTCGTGATGGCTCGATATGGAACACGCGATCGATCTGGTTCGCATCGATGATCGTCCTCGCCACGCCCGCGCCGATAATGGCGATCACCGCATTACCGCTTCCGCTTGGGGGTGCTGTCAGATTGAGGTCGCCATTGTCCTCGCCGTCGCCATTGGCAGCCGGCCGAGTCAAAATAAATGTCCCGGCCGGAAGCATGATCGTTGCGCCCGCGCCTGACGAGCGGTTGGCCTGCATGACCGCCGCGCGCAAGGTGCAGGTGTTGGCAGCGGTATGGCACACGCCGTCGCTGGTGTCGTCGTCAATCCCGTCCAGGGTGCTGTTGACGGTGAACGTTTGCACGGCAAGGACGTGCGGCGCGAACAGCATTGCCGCACCGATCAAGACGCCGCGCATTGCAGCCATCGGGGCCATGGAATGCTTCATTGGATCCCCTCACAAATTGCGGCGCGGAGCGATCGGGCTGCACAAGTATCCGCGCAGTCGGGCGCGGGTGTCTGCCGCTTATCCGGATCGGCTCCCTATAGGCTCATACGCGAAAGTGCGCCAATGACTGCCAAAGATCGTTTGCGCGGCCTCTCCGTTTTGCTTATTTCCACTCGTACAACGTGTAGTAGACCGGCGAGATCGGACCCGCGTGCGGATCGCGTGCGAGGCGGCCGCTGCCGTCGGCATCCGTGAACGTCTGCGTCGGGCCATTTTTCGGCACGATCTTGATCATCCAGACGTGACCGTTCTCGCGGTATTCCTCGACCGTGTCGCTGCCTTGCTTGCGGGTGGTGACATTGCTGCCGGCAATGCGTTGCTCGGTCGCGGACACGTCACGCGAGGCCTTGTCGCGCACGAGGCGCGCATCGGGCTTGGGCAGCGGTGCGAGCGGATCCTGGGTCTGACCTTCGACCGGCGCCACCGTGTCGGCACTCGGCGCGGAAGCCGCTGCAGCGGAGACGCCCGCATCGTCCATACCTGGCGGTGGCGGAACATCGGCCTTGGTTGGTCGCGGATCGGCGGCGATGGCGCCCGTGGCGAACAGGCCGGCGGCGGCAAGGAAAACGGTGCTCAACGTCAGGCGAATGACAGCGTTCATGGTGGCGGCTCCTAGGAGTCCACAGCCTAGCAGACGCCCGATGAATTTCGCCTCGCTGGCGGATGCGCACCCCGCTGGCGCCATCAGCATCAGATGCCGTCGAAACCATCCGTGAAGATCGATGACTCGACCCACAGAGGGTTGTCGGCGTAAAACGCGTCCCACGTGCCGTTGGTGTCACCGGGTACCTGCGTGGCGGACAGCGAATACCAGACGATGCCGCTGCCGTCGGCGCTGATGCGCGGCTGGTGCACGTTGCCCGAGTTACCCCCGACACTGACGAGCTGGATCAGTGCGGCGAACAGGTCGATCACGTAGATGCCGGGCTCGGCGCCACTGTAGAGCACGTCGGACGAGGCGAACACCAGCCAGCGTCCGCTGTAGTCGAAGTCCGGCTCGTAGTTGAAGCCTTCGCGCGGCAGAGTGCCATCCGGGATGCTCAATGCAATGGTCTGGTCCGTGCTCGGGATGCGCAGGTACAGCGTTGCCTCGGCGAACGGGCCCCAGTCCGGCAGCGATTGCGCCTTGCTCGAAAACGCCAGCAGGCTGCCGTCGGCATTCAGCGCAGCGATGAAACCGGTGCCACCGGGCGCGCTGGCCTGCACGCCGGAGGGGCCAACGTCTACGCGCGTGATCGGAATCGAATTGGTCGTGCTGGCGAGAAAAATGTCGGTCTCGCCGTTGCTGTCGCCAGCGATGAGGTTGGTTGCGTTCGAGGCGAAGATCACCCGGCTGCCGTCCGGGGAGATGCGCGGATTCATGCTGTCGCCATTGGCCTGGCCGCCTCCGGTCGCTCGACTGACGCGTTGCATTGTGGCGCCGACAAGGTCGCGCACGTACACATCGACATAGCCGGCGTCGCCGGTCTGGAGGGCATCCAGTGATTCCAGCGCAACGTGCGTGCCGAGGTAGTCGATCGACACGCTGTTGCACGTCGCCGCGGGTTGGCTGTTCGGCAGCAGGTCAAGGATTTGCAGGGTGTGGGCCGCGCGATCGAGCAGATAGCAATTCTGGTAGCCCGAGTTGGACAGCAGGTGGCCATGTGAAGCGAACACGATGCGCGTGCCATCGCCGTTGACGTTCGCTTCGTAGCTGGCGCCGTCGCTCTGGCTGCCGTTGCCCATGACGCTGATGCGCGTGGTGGTGCCGAGCAGGCGATCGCGCAGGAAGATGTCGGCGGCTACATTGCTGTCGCCGGCGACAAGGTTGTTTGCATCGCTGGTGAACACGACATAGCGGCCATCGCCGGAGATGGCTGGATAGCGGCTCTGCGCATTTGCCTGACCGCCGCCCGTGGCAATGCTGATGCGCTCGATGGCATGGACAGGAACGGCAGCAGTGAGCAACGCCGCCAGCAGCAGCGCGGCGACGTGGGTCCGGAATTTGAGCATGGCATCTCCGCAAGGCGAGGGGCACTCCAGACAGATACGCAGTAGCGCGGCGCAAACCCCAACGCGCGGCGAGGACGTGATCCAGAATGACCTCCAGAACTGCAGCCGAATGCGGTGCACGCGTCGCGCTGCGTAATTTCGCGGCGCGAGTCCGCGTGCGTTGCGTCGCCTACGCCGCGGCGATCCGCTCGGCGGCTGCGCGACTGATCTCGGTCGGCAGCACGGCGTGACGCAGTACCGGCAGAGCACGCGCGAGCAGACGCCGGGCCTCGGCGCGATGTCCCTGGCGCAGGCACACCGCGGCCAGCTCGCTGCGCGCAATCGCCAGGTCGACCGGTTGCGCCGCGCTGCTCTCGAAGCCGGCCACGGCAGCGCGCAATTCCTGTTCGGCCAGCGCAAGTTCGCCGCGGTCGAGCGCGAACGCGGCACGCGCGCGGCGCACGTGCAGGAAGATCGGATGATCCTGTGGCGCCAGCGCGTGCCAGCGGCGTTCGGCTTCAGCCAGCAGCGGCAGGCCGCGATCGGGGCGATGCATGTTGCGTGCAAGCACGGCCAGTTGCCAGGTCAGCATGGCGTACTCGCCGGACGCTTCGCCATCGATGCGCAGCGCCCGTGCCTGCAGGTCGGCCAGCCGCTGCAATGCTTTGGCGTGTTCGCCGGCAAGGCCGAGCGTGCGCGCCTGCGCGCGCTCGATGCGCCGCCTCACTTGGTGGTCGGCGCCGATGTTGCTGGCGTCGAGGATGTCGACGGCTTGGTGGAATTCGGACATCGCGGCGGCATAGTCGCCGGCGTTTTCAAGCACGCCGCCAAGGTTGCCGTGCGAAAGCGCGCGGTCGGTGGCGCCATCGAGACCGGCGCCGCTCATGTAGCCGTCCGATTGGCGCAGTACGTCGGCGGCTTCGCGGTAGCGGCCAAGGTCGTTCAACATCAGGGCGAGGTCGTTGGTCAGTTCCATCATGCGCGCGCCACCGGACGCAACGACGCGATCCTGCAACTCGATGGCCTCCCGCAACAGCTTCTCGGCCGCGGCCGGATCGCCGTCCGCGCCGAGCGCGTTCGCCTTCGCGCGCAGCAGCATCACGTGCTCGGGCGATTCGTGCGACCGTTGCGCATCGACACGGGCAAGGCCCTCGTCGGCAATCACGCGTGCGCCCGCCCCGTCACCACTGGTTGCCAGCAATGCCGCCAGCGTCTGCGCGACGTCGGCGAACAAATCGAGTGGCAATGCCGGTGTCGCTCGGGCGCTTGCCATCGCGTCGCGCAGCAACACGATCGCTTTCTCGTCCTCGCCATTGCGATGATGACCTAATGCGAGCGCGCGCAGGCTGCGCACCTGCTCGATCGGATCGCCGGCAGCGTAACGCGCACGCCAGTCGCCCGCCTGACGCGCGGCGGCCAGTGCACCCGCTCCATCGCCCTTGAGGCCGAGCAGGCTGCCGTACTCGTCGTAGTCGTCGGCCAGCCGCAATGCTTCGGCGCGATCGCCCGGCGTCACGCCAGCAAGTCCGTCGCGCATCAGGTCGTGCGCGACACCGGCCTGGCCCAGTTCGCTGTAAAGGTGTGCAAGCAAGCGCTGCGTGGTCTGCACCAGTGAGTGATCGTTGCGTGCCGCAAGCTTGGCGCGCGCTGCGTCGAGCAGGCTGAGCACGCTGACTTCGCGCCGCAACGCTTGTGCTGGCGACGCGGCGGCAAATGCGTCACTGAGAAAATCCAGCGAGGCGCGTGCGCGCGCCGCGTCGTGCTCGGACGTGCGCAACGCGTTCTGCGCCGCCACCTCGGCCACCAATGCGCGGCTGCGTTCGCGGTCGAGACGCCAGACGAAGCCCGCCAGCACAACCAGCGCAAGCAGCGCGGTGGCAAAGGCATAGCGATGGCGGCCGACGAATTTGCGCAAGGGGTAGCTACGCGTCCAGCGCGCGGCGCGCACGGGACGCCCTTCACGATAGCGCAGCAGGTCGTCGCGAAATTCCACTGCGCCCGCATAGCGCTGCCGTGGTTCGGGATCGGTTGCGCGCGCCAGGATGCCGGCAAGATCGGCGTCGAGCGGCAAGGCGGCAAACAGCGTGTCGCGCAAATCACTGGCATCGCGCCGGCCGGTCAACATCTCGCGCAGGAGCACGCCGAGGCTGTAGATGTCGCTGGCGGTCGTGATCGCGCGCCCGTCCTGTTGTTCTGGGCTGGCGTAGCCGCGACTGAACACGCGCGTCGAGGTTTCGCGCTGCGCATCGGTGGTGGTGTCGAGCAGGCGCGCGATGCCGAAATCGAGCAACTTGACGGTGCCGTCCGCCGTGACCAGCACGTTGGCCGGCTTGATGTCGCGATGTACTACAAGATGCTGATGCGCGTGCGCGACTGCATCGAGCATGGCTTCGAACAACGCCAGGCGTTCCCGCATCGATGGCGCGCGATGGGCGACATGATCGAGCAGCGGTTCGCCGATGACCAACTCGATCGCCAGCCATGGCTGACCTTGCGCGGTCTCGCCGCCATCGAGCAGGCGCGCGATGTTCGGATGATCGAGACCGGCAAGGATGCGCCGTTCCTGGCGCAGGCGCCGCGCGCTGTCGAGGGTGGGAAACCCGCGCAGCAACTTGATCGCGACCCGACGCGTGAAGTTGCCGTCGGCGCGTTCGGCAAGGAATACGGTACCCATGCCACCGGCGCCGAGCTCGCCCAGCACGCGGTACGGACCGAGCAGGTCGCCGTGGCCGGCGTGCAGGCGCTCCGCACTGGCGATAAGCAGGTCCTGCAGCGCATCGTCCGGCGCTGCATCGGCGGCCAGCATGCGCTGCAGCCGCGCGCGCGACGGCTCATCGAGTGCGAGCGCATCGAGCGGCGCCTGCCACTGCGCCGGCGGCAACACGCGCAGGCGTTCGAAGTGTGCTTCCAGATCGGAGAGGAAAACTGCGTTCATGGGTCGAGTGCGCTGCGCAACCAGGCCCGCGCCAGGCGCAGGTCGCGATCGACAGTCCCTTCCGACACCTCGAGTGCGGCGGCGACCTCTTGCCGACTGAGACCGCCAAAGTAGACCAGCTCGATCGTCTGTGCGCGGCGCGCGTCGGTCGCACCAAGATCCTGCAGGGCGCGGTCAACCCTGATCAGGTCGGCGTCACTGTCCTGGCTGGCCACGGCGTGCGCCTCGTCCAGCTCCACCCGTTCCGCGGCGCCGCCGCGCTTGGCCGAGAGCCGGCGCCGCGCCGCATCGACCAGCACCTGGCGCGTCGCCTGCGCCGCCACATGGAAAAAATGGCGGCGGTTTTCCCACTCGGCGTCGGCACCGAGCAAGCGGATCAGGGCCTCGTGCGCAATGTCTGTGGCGCTCAATGTTGCGCACGGCATTTGCCGCAGCGACTGCGCGGCTATGGCCCGCACGTTGGCGTAGACGCGCTCGACCAAAGCCTCGCGCGCAGTGCTGTCGCCGCTGCGCCATGCGGCAATCAGACGCGTCACGTCGTGCTCGCCAGCGGTGTTCATGCGAATGCTCCGCCTGGATAATTCGGCCGCGCACG
The DNA here is from genome assembly GCA_040002595.1 of Dokdonella sp. Taxonomy (GTDB): domain Bacteria; phylum Pseudomonadota; class Gammaproteobacteria; order Xanthomonadales; family Rhodanobacteraceae; genus Dokdonella_A. The sequence continues at coordinate 5,986 of JBDUED010000088.1, forward strand.
CGGAAGCGGGCCGACGTCGGCCGACGCGCCGGTTGCGGGTCGTTGCAAGGCAGCAATATCCACGCTGAGGATTTCTCGCGCCAAATTCCGTAACAGTACTGACCCCTTCGGAATCCTCCCATGACCATGATACCGCTGCCACTCGTGTTGCTGGCCTTGTTTGTAGCCTTGACGACGCTGCCTGCCGGCGCGCAGGACCTGCCCGGCCATGCGCTGGGCCCCGCGGCACCAAGCGCGATCCTGCCCTGGTACAACGGCGTATTCGAGAACATCGGCAGCGATACCGCCTGCCTCAGCGATCCGCCGATCATCGAGATCCGCGTGCAGGGCTACACCGGCTTCTCGCTGGTGCCGCCGAACTACACACCCGCAGTGGGCGAGGTGTTCTACACGCATCTGGTGCTCAGTCATCCGGGCAATCCTTGCGCCGGCAGTGCGGTCGGGATCGAGTTGTTGCTGCCGGCCGGCATAGTGCCGGCTAATTCATCGGCCAACCCGGCTTTCTGTTTTGCGGTGTCGGGCGTCAACAACCAGTTGTACGATCTTGGCAATGACGCGGGCTACGGTTGTCCGCAAGCCTACCCACAAGGTTTGCAAGGCCTGGCGGTGGTCCCGCCGCACGGAGGAGTGGGCGGCAGCGGTGCCTGGGGCATGGCGCGCGGCTTCTGGCTCGAATTGCTGATCCCGCTGCAGGCTAGCCAGGCGCAGTCCGGCAACAACTCGATTGCGTGGCGGGTGAATCCCGATATCGGCGTGGTTGGCTACCCGTCGGTGCCGGTGCTGGTCAACAACGACGTGATCTTCCGCACCACGATGGAAGACAACCAGTTGACCCTCGACATCTGCACGATCACGCCAACGCCGACCGGTTGCTGAAAGGCGCCGCCTCTGCGGCACCGATCGCCGCTGCCGCACCAAAATCGGCGACCTTCCGCCACCCCGGGCCACGTTGCAATCGGCGCCGGTGCGCGCCAAGCTGCGCGCCCGTTGTCGCCTCCTGTCGTCATGTCGCCGCCCCGTCCGCACCTCGTCCTCATCGACGGATCGTCCTACCTGTACCGCGCCTTCCACGCGCTGCCGCCGTTGACCAACGCCGCTGGCGAGCCGACCGGCGCGCTGTTCGGCGTGGTCAACATGTTGCGCGCGACCTTGAAGGCCAGACCCGACTACGCGGCGTTTGTGGTCGATGCGCCCGGCCCGACATTTCGTGATGATCTTTATGCCCCGTACAAGGCCAACCGGTCGGCGATGCCGGACGATCTGCGCGCACAGATCGAACCGCTGCTTTTGATCGTGGGTGCGTTGGGTTTTCCGATCCTGCGCGTCGATGGCGTTGAAGCCGACGACGTCATCGGTACGCTGGCCCAGCGTGCAATTGGCAACGGCATCGATGTCACCGTGTCGACCGGCGACAAGGACTTCGCGCAGCTTGTGGTGCCGGGCATCGTGCTGGTCAACACGATGACCAATTCGCGGCTCGACGAAGCAGGCGTGATGGAGAAGTTCGGCGTCCGTCCCGAGCAGATCGTCGATTACCTCGCCCTGATGGGTGACAGCGTCGACAATATTCCCGGCGTCGACAAATGCGGTCCGAAGACCGCGGCAAAATGGCTTGCCGAACACGGCACGCTCGAGGCGGTGATGGCCAACGCCGACAAGATCGGCGGCAAGATCGGCGAGAATCTGCGCAGGGCGCTGGCGCATCTTCCCTTGTCGCGTCAGCTCGCGACGATCAAGACCGATGTGGAGCTGGCGCTGGGCCCAAGTGAACTCGTGTTGCTGGAACGCGATGTGGAGAAATTGGGTGAATTGTATCGACGCTATGAATTCAATGCGGCGCTGAAGGAATTGGAGGCTGCGGCGGATGGATCACAGAGCATCGCGGCTACCGCCGCTCCTACAACGGTTCCCGCCGCAACAACGGTCGCTCTTGCAGGAGCGGCGCCAGCCGCGACCGACGCCCCCGAAGCGCTATCGAGTCCCGGCACCTATGATCTGGTGACCACGCCAGAACAACTCGACGCGTGGCTGGAGAAGCTTCACGCGGCGCCGTTGATCGCATTCGACACCGAAACCAGCTCACTCGATTCGATGCGCGCGCAACTCGTCGGCATTTCGTTTGCGGTCGACCCGAAGCAGGCGGCTTACGTGCCAATCGCGCACGATTGTCCCGGTTCGCCGCAGCAATTGCCGATCGCCGTCGTGCTCGGCGCGCTCAAGCCGGTGCTGGAAGATGCGACCCGACCCAAGCTCGGTCAGCACGCGAAATACGACATCAACGTGTTGTCGAACTACGGCATCGACGTACGCGGTCTGGTGCACGACACGATGCTTCAATCCTATGTGCTCAACTCCACCGCGACGCGCCACGACATGGACACGTTGGCCAAGCGTCACCTGGCCTATGACACGATCCATTACGAGGATGTCACGGGGAAGGGAGCCAAGCAGATTGCTTTTTCGCAGGTCGACGTCGACAGCGCATGTCGCTATGCGGCTGAGGATTCCGATATCACGCTGCGCCTGCATCACGCGTTGTGGCCGCAGCTTCAATCGCAAGCGGCGTTGCGCGCGGTTTACGAGGACATCGAGATTCCGCTGGTATCGGTGCTCGCACGCATGGAGCAACGCGGCGTCCTGATCGACGCCGCCGCATTGCGCGCGCAGAGCCAGCAACTGGCCAGGCGCATGCACGAGCTTACCGAACAGGCATTCGCCATCGCGGGACGCAATTTCAGCCTCGATTCGCCCAAGCAGCTGCAGGCGATCCTGTTCGACGAATTGAAGTTGCCGATCCTGGTGAAGACGCCCGGCGGCCAACCCTCGACCAACGAGGAAGCGCTCGCTGCGATTGCCAGCCAGCACGAATTACCGCGCGTGATTCTCGACTATCGTGGATTGGCGAAATTGCGTTCGACCTACACCGACAAACTTCCGGCAATGGTCAATCCGCGCACGGGCCGTGTGCATACCAGCTACGGCCAGGCGATTGCGACGACCGGACGCTTGTCGTCATCGGATCCAAATCTGCAGAACATTCCGATCCGCACGGAAGAGGGAAGGCGCATTCGCCAGGCATTTGTCGCGCCGGATGGCTGGAAGATCGTCGCGGCGGATTATTCGCAAATCGAGTTGCGCATCCTCGCGCACCTTTCCGGCGACGCGGGGTTGATGGCCGCGTTTCACGGTGGCCAGGATGTGCATCGTGCAACGGCGGCCGAGGTGTTCGGGGTGCCGCAGGAAATGGTCGACCCGAACCAGCGTCGCGCGGCAAAGACAATCAACTTCGGCCTCATGTACGGCATGAGCGCGTTTGGACTTGCGCGTGCGCTCGGCATTGCGCGTGGCGATGCGCAGGACTACATGGCGCGCTACTTCGCGCGTTATCCCGGCGTGCAGACCTTCATGGAGGAAGTGCGCGAACAAGCGCGCCGCGACGGCTATGTGGAAACTCTTTTTGGTCGCCGCGTATATCTGGATTACATCCACTCGCGCAATGGTGCGCAGCGCGCAGGCGCCGAGCGCGCGGCGATCAACGCGCCAATGCAGGGCACCGCCGCCGACATCATCAAGCGGGCGATGTTGGCGGTGGATGCGTGGCTGATCGATCAGGCAGACTCCGCACGCATGCTGATGCAGGTGCACGACGAACTGGTGTTCGAGGTGCGCGAAACCCGGATCGACGCGATCGTCGCTGGCGTGCGCGAGCGCATGGCCGGTGCCGCGCAACTCCAGGTGCCGCTGGTAGTCGATATCGGCGTTGGCGCGAACTGGGACGAGGCGCATTGAAG
>JBDUED010000089.1:0-9627 GCA_040002595.1 Dokdonella sp.
GCCTGGGTCTGCACAGCAAATCGCTGGTCATCGACGGCCAGATCAGCGTGATCGGTTCGCACAACTTCGACCCGCGTTCGGACGACTACAATACCGAGTCAGGGTTCATCATCGACGATGCTGTGATCGCGGCGCAGGTAAGCCGGGCGATTGCACGCGACATGCAGCCCGGCAACTCGTGGACTATCGCGCGCCGCGAACGCGCCGCATGGCTGGCGCCGATCAACGAGGTGATGGCCGACATCTCGACCGCGCTGCCGCTATTTGACTTGTGGCCGTTCCGCTACACCTCCAGTTTCGAGCTCAAGCCCGGCTGCGCACCGTCGCAGCCGGGTGATCCGGCGTTCTACGCCTGCCACGTCGATGTCGGCGATTTTCCCGAAGTGGACCTGTCGCTGAAAACAATTTACACCCGCATCGTGACGGCATTTGGTGCCGGCCTGGTGGGGATTCTGTGACGGCGCAGCGGCGAAATCGCAACGGAAAACGCAGGGTCGGGGCACACCTTCCAGGGTGGGTGGCTGCGCGTTGGGCGATCGTGCCCTTTTACGCCCCAATTGACGCCGCATGATTGGCTGGCTAGTCTCGCATGTCGTTTCCGTGGAGTTCTCCCATGTCGCTCGCGATCACCATCGAGCTTGGCGATGCCGATCTCAACCATTTCATCGAGGCGATGCGTCGTTCGCAAGAGGAAGCCAAACATCTTTCCGCGCGAGAGATTACCGACGCAGCTTCCAAGCTGCTGTTCGAGGGCCACGAAATCCAGCTGCCGAATTTCATTGCCGAACGACTGAGCAAGCTCGACAGCATGATTTCGATGGTCCATGACGACGGCTTCGCCCTGCCGACCGAGGATCAGCAGCGCGTGCTCGCCTGTCTGACCTATTTCGCGGATCCCGATGACATCATTCCTGACAGCGTTCCGGTGCTGGGTTATCTCGACGACGCGATCATGATCGAGTTGTGCGTGCGCGAACTGCAGCACGAAATCGAGGCCTACGAGGATTTCGTTGTCTATCGCAATGACGAGGCCGCGCGTCGCGGGGTCGATGCGGCCAGCCTCAAGACCGGCCGGATCGAGTGGGCCGAAGCGCGTCGCATCGAGCTGATCGATCGCATGCGCAAACGACGCGGACAAAGCTACCGCAGCTCCGGCGGCGCGAGCCTGTTCTCGTTTGGCGGCTGACGTCAACTCAACCTGGTTGCGTGCCGCAATTAATGGCGCGCGCTCAGAACCCGGTCCCATTGTGCAGGGCTTGCGTCGCCAGCCCCATCATCGATGCGGCCGCCAGCCACAGAGCCAGCGCGCCGAGGCCAAGAGTGAGTAGAAACAGGATGTTGATTATCCAGCCGTAGGCCGGCATAGGCGGGCGCACGGTTGGCAGCGCCTGGCCAGGCTGTACCGAACCGAACACGACCAGTGTGCCCGCCAGCATGTCGTGCAGCGCTTGCTTGCGCGCAGTCCACCCGGCCAGCAGATAGCCGATGCCGAGAATCAGCGAAGACAAGATCTTGCCGAAATAACGACCGCTGGCGCGAGCAAAACCAATGCGCTGGCCGACCAAGTCGGTGACCTTGACGCCGAGTGCGCGCTTGCCCAGCGTCGCCTGCGCGCTCGAGCTTTCCTGCAGCGCGTAATACAGCCAGCCGATCGCGATCGCGATTGCGTAGTTGAGCGCCACCGCAACCATCATCGAACGCGGATCGCCGCTGCTGACCAATCCACCGATGAGGAACAGCACCCCGACGAGCCAGCCGAGCACGCCGATTATTAGCGCATCGAGCAGGTAAGCGGCGCAGCGACGCCAGAAGCCGGCGTGAATGGCGCCGCCGGGCGGCAGGGCCACCGATCCACCCGCGCCGCCGGCAACCGGCCACGTGGGCGAGGAGTTTCGCGTCGAGGAGATCTCGCGTGCGCTGAAGGGATCAGGCGGCTGCACGGTCGGAGCCACCGCTGCGACCGGCGGCGGCGGCGGAGTTTCAAATTCGCGATACGGTTTCCATGCATTCGAGCCCACTTCGGCCACGCTGAGCGCATTCGACCACAAACCGTGCTCCACGCGTTCTTCGACAAACACGCGTGGCATCGGACCGCGCGCAGCGTTGTCGAGGATCACGAACAGGCTTGGGCGTCCATCAGGCGCGCAGATCTCCGCTTCCGCGCCGACCGCCGCGGCGCCTGCCTGCAAGGTCTGCAATTTACCCAGATCGTCGCCCTGCTTGATTGTCAGCGGCGCGCGCGCCAGCAATTGCTGAGTGAATTTGTCCGGCTCCATGCGGAAATACGCGGCGAGCTTGGGCCACACCAATTCGGGCGCATGGCCGGGTCTTACCTCACCTGTCAAAACCAGCGCGTAGCTGCTTTCCACAATAACCCCCGAGAGCGGCCCGTTGCCGCCGATTGCACGGCGTAAAAACCAAGCGCAGGCGGCTGCAAAAAATGTCGCCTACGCACGTTCCAGTATTGCGGTGACGCCCATGCCACCGGCGGTGCAGATCGAGATCAATCCGCGCCCGGCGCCCTTTTCTTCCAGCATGCTGGCCAAGGTTGCGAGCAGCCGCGCGCCCGTTGCCGCGAACGGATGGCCGGTGGCCAGACTCGATCCATTGACGTTGAGCTTGGCTGCATCGATCGAGCCTAGCGGCGCATCGAGACCCAGCCGGTTCTTGCAATAGTCGGGCGATTCCCACGCGCGCAGAGTACACAGAACCTGCGCCGCGAATGCTTCGTGGATTTCGTAGAAATCAAAATCCTGCAACGTGAGGCCGGCTTCGGCGAGCATGCGCGGCACCGCGATGGTCGGCGCCATCAATAACCCTTCGCCATGCACGAAATCGACTGCGGCGACGCGCGCGTGTGTCAGGTACGCCTGCACCTTCAACCCGCGCGCGGCCGCCCAGTCGTCGCTCGCGATCAACACGGCAGCGCTGCCGTCGGACAATGCGCTGGAGTTGCCGGCGGTCAAGGTGCCATGTCCGGACGTCTTGTCGAACGCGGGTTTGAGCGCGGCCAGTTTTTCCAGCGTGGTGTCGGCGCGCAGCACGTTGTCACGATCGACGCCGCGAAACGGCACCACCAGATCCTTGAAAAAGCCACGCGCATAGGCGGCGCCAAGGTTGTGGTGGCTGGCCAATGCCATGCGATCCTGTTCCTCGCGGCCGATCTTCCATTCCCTGGCCATCAGCTCGCAATGATCGCCCATCGACTTGCCGGTGCGCGGTTCCGCCACGCCGGGAAACGAAGGTTTGAGTTCCGACAGCGAAAAACCCTTGACCGCGGTTTCGACTTTCTGCAGCGGCGCCTTGGCCCGGTTCATCGCCAGCAGGCGTTGCTGCAACGAGCGCGAGTAGACGATTGGAACGTCGCTGGTGGTGTCGGCACCACCGGCAATGCCTGCCTCTATTTGTCCGGCTGCAATCTTGTTGGCGATGATGATGGCGTTATCGAGCGACGTGCCGCACGCGCGTGCGGTGGTGATGCCGGGCGTGGTCGGCGCCAGGCCCGACGACAGCGTCGCTTCGCGGGCGAGGTTCCAGTCCGAGGCGTGCTTGATGACGGCGCCATAGGCGACTTCGCCCAGTTCGATGCCATGCAGTCCAAAACGCTCGACCAGGCTTCCCAGTGTCTTCACCGCCATGCCGAAATTGCCGACTTCGGCATACGCCGTATTGTTGCGGCAAAACGGAATGCGTACGCCGCCAATGATGCCGGCGCGTGCGGGACGGGTGGTCATGGCGTGGACCTTGTCACGGGCGCGAATCGGTGCAGCGTACCTGTTGCATCGGGATTTGAGAATGTTTCCTTGGCGGCGACGCTGGCCGGGTCACGAATCCAGCCGTTCCACTCGGGCCAGAACAGCCATGCTGCTGGTTTTGCGCGGATCAAGCGGTCGAGTGTGGCAGCAAGTTCTTCCAGCACCCGGTCAATGGGTTCAGCCGACTGCGCCTCGCCGATCACGACTGTGCGGTGGCCGCTGGCGAAATCGATGTCGACCCAACACGGCACGATTGGTACGTTTGCTTCGACGGCCACACGCAGCAGGCCGTCGGGCAGGCTTGCAGTTTGCCCGAGCAGCCGCACGCTTCGTTGCCCCTGTGGCGCCAGCCGCGGCGGGATATCGACCAAGGCGAGCACCGACGAGCCGCGTTGCAGTGCATCGAGCAGTTGCGCACGCACGCCGGGACGATAGGCGATCGGTTCGCCGCCTACGCGCTCGACTTCTGCCAACCGGCGCAGTCCGTAGGCATGCCGCCACGGGCGCTGCGCAAAATCCTCGCGCTCGAAACGCGCCGAAAGGAACATGCTGCGATGGCCGGCGCGGCGCATCGAACGGCACAGCCACAAACCGGTGCCATAGTGGAAGGTGAGTGCGATGAACGCGCCGGTTGGCCACGCACCCTGGACACCAACCCAGGGCGGCAGCCAATCCACGGCTTTTCTGCGGGAAAGATACAGGTCGGCGCTGTCCAGCAGCCAGGTGGTGCGCGCGTCGTACCGGAACGCGTCGAGATCGGCAATCGGCAGATGCGTGGCAGCGATCGCCGCCGCGGCATGGGCTGGTTCGGCAAACAGTCGCCGCGCGAGCGCGCGGTAGCCGGCATACGCCGCACGCCACGGCAAACGCGACGGCAAACGTGGCGCCAACGACAACATCAACGCGTCGTGCAGGCGCTCACGCAAGGCGGTCAGCCTCATGCGGACCGCGACGCGAATTCACTTTCGTACAAGCGGTATGGCGTTTCCTGCATGCCGCGCTCGGCGTAGGTTGCCTGCGCCCGCAAGTTCTCGCGCTCGACGTACAAGCGCAACCCAATCACGTTTTCCGTTGCGGCTGCACGACGTTCGACATCGCTGTACAACGCACGAAACACGCCGCGTCGGCGTGCAGCGGCAATCACATACACGCTTTGCAGCCACCACCACATTCCGTTGCGCCAGTCGCTCCATTCGGAAGTGATCAGCAGGCAACCCAGCGCGCGCGGGCCGTCTTCGGCAATCAGGTAGAACCCGCGCGCCGGGTGGTCGAACACCGCGGCGACGCCGGGCGCGAGCAACGCGCGATCGAGCACCTTGTGCTCGGTTTCCAGCGCCATCGCGGCGTTGCTGTCGACCAGGAACGCAATGTCTGCACGCGAGGCGTCGCGTATGGCGAGAGTATTGTCCATCGAAGTTTCCGTTTGCATGGAACGCGGTGGTATCACGAAGGTCTCCGGCGCGAGCTGCCAAGCTTGCGCGTCATCGTGTTGCGGCTCAGACCGAGCGATTTCGCCGCATGCTGACGATGCCCGCCGTGTGCGGCGAGTGCGGCGTCGAGCAAGACCCGTTCGAGCTCCGCGCGCGCCTCGGTGTGGATCTCGCCGGCGCCCGCGGCGAGGCGTTGAACCGCCCATGCGCGCAAGCCATCGCTCCAGCTTTCCGCTGCATGCGCGGGCACCGCGTCGACAATGGCGGGCGGCAGGTCGCCGACGCCGATTTCGCGACCTGAGGCAAACACGGCGAGACGGCGGCACAAGTTTTCCAGTTGGCGCACATTCCCCGGCCATGCGTAATCGCGCAATGCGCCGAGCGCAGCGGGCGAGAAGCGTTTGGCCGCGCCGCCCGCTGCCGCAACCGCACGCGCCAGGAAATGCTCGGCCAGCGGTGGCACGTCGTCTCGCCGTTCGCGCAACGGCGGCATGTGCAGGCGCACGACATCGAGCCGATGCAGCAAGTCGGCGCGGAATTCGCCGCGCGCGGCCTTCGCGTCGAGATCCTGATGCGTGGCCGCGATCACGCGCGCATCCGCGCGGATCAGTTCGCGTCCACCGACACGGTAAAACTCGCCGGCCGCGAGCACGCGCAGCAGACGCGTCTGCATGGCCAACGGCATGTCACCGATTTCGTCGAGAAACAAGGTGCCACCGGCGGCCTGCTCGAAGCGTCCGGGATGGCGGCGCGCAGCGCCGGTAAAAGCCCCGGCTTCATGCCCGAACAATTCCGATTCCAGCAGATCGGGCGGAATCGCTGCGGTGTTTAGGGCGATGAAGGGTCGCGCGGCGCGCGCGCTTTCGCGGTGCAGTGCACGCGCCACCAGTTCCTTGCCGGTGCCGGTTTCGCCAGTAATCAAGGCGCCGAGGCCGCTTGCGGCGACGCGGCCGATTGCGCGGAACAATTCGCGCATGCCGGCACTGGCGCCAATCAGGTCGGCTTCGGCCGGCACGGCAGTGGCGTTCGCCGTCGGCGCGTGGCGCGGTTGCGCCAACGCGCGTCGCACGGCCGCGATGGCCTGGTCGAGATCGAACGGCTTGGGCAGGTAATCAAACGCGCCGAGCCGATACGCCGACGCGGTCGAGGCGACATCGGTAAACGCGCTCATCACGATGACCGGGAATGGGTTTGCATGCGCGGCGACGCGTTCGAGCAGCTTGAGACCGCTTACGCCGGGCATGCGAACGTCAGTGAACAGCGCATCGGGCGCTGCCTCGGCCAGCGCCGCGATCGCGTTTTCCGCGTCGCTGAATTCGTGCGGCGCATAGCCCGCCTCGCGCAAGGCCGCAGCGAGGACCATGCGCACGGCACGATCGTCGTCAACGATCCAGACCGTCGCCGATGCGCTCATTCGCTCACCGGCAGCAGCAGGCTGAAGACGGTTGCACCGGGCCGGCTGACATAGCCCAACTCGCCGCCGTGCTCGCGCGCGATTTCGCGTGCGAGCGCAAGGCCAAGTCCGCTGCCGCGCGCGCGTCCGGACACCAGCGGCTCGAACAGGGTATCGGTAAGCTGCGCCGGCACGCCGCTGCCGTCGTCGACCACGTCGATACGCAGGCCGCGCCGCCCCACGTGATCGCCGATGCGCGCCGCGTGTTCCGTGCGGGTGCGCAGGCCGAGCGTCCGTGCGCCCGCCTCGATCGCATTGTTTGCGAGATTCAGCAGCGCTTGTTGCAGGCGGTCGGCGTCGACATTGACTGGCGGCAGACTTGGATCGTAATCGCGCGCAATGGCGGGCGGGGAGGCGCCAGCCGCCACCGAGGCGGCGACGCGTTCAATGACTTCGTGGATGTTGATGCGCGCAAGACGTGGTTTGCAGCCCGATTGCAGCAGGCGGTCGCAGAGCGTGGCGAGACGATCGGTTTCGCCGATAATGAGTCCAGCCAACTCTTCCAGATCAGCGGAGCCCACGCGCCGCTGCAAGAGTTGCGCAGCACCGCGCACACCCGCCAGCGGACCCTTCACCTCGTGCGCGAAGCCGCGCAGGGATTCGGACCATCGCGGAAGCGTCACGTCACCGGTGACGGGGAGAATCTCGATCAACAAATCGTTTGCATCAAGCGGGGTCAGGACGACATCGGCCACGCGATCACCCGTGGCGGCTCGTAGCCGTGCGGCGCGTAGATGCACGCGCCGTACCTGCTCGAATACGCGCTGCGCTGCCTCCGATAGCAGCGGCGGTTTGCCATCCAGCAACGTCAACGCCTGCGCGCGCCAACTGTGAAAACCTGTTCCGAGCCATTCACACAAAGCCGGATTGATTGCTCGCACATGCAGCGACCGATCGGCGATCGCCATCGGCGTGGCGCATTGTTCCAGCAAACCCCGCCATGGGGCCTGGCTTTCGTGTTCAATGGGCGGCATTGCACCATTGTAGTGCAGGATGCCTGCCTGAACCGATCCCGCACGCAGGCTGCCGCGTTCATGTCCGGCTAGGGGGCAGATGTCTAGTTTGGATGCACACGACGCACATCCGTCGTCGCGCCGGTATTGGCGCCAACTTTTAAGGAGCAGGCTCATGAAGACCTCTATTTCCGCGCTTTCGACGCTGGCGTTCGCTTCGGTTCTTTCGCTGGGATGCGCAACGTTCGCAGCCGCAAGCTCGCCGACAACGCCGAATAACGAAGCCGCCGAGGCCGAGTCCAATCAGCCGGTGACCGACACCTGGATCACCACCAAGGTCAAGTCAGAACTGGCGACGACCAAGGGCGTCAAGAGCATGGACATCAGCGTCGACACGGTCGATGGCACGGTTACCCTGACCGGCGTGCAGGATTCGGCCATGGCGGTAAAGAAAGCGGTGGCCACGGCCAAGAGCGTCAAGGGCGTCAAGAAGGTCGATGCAGCCGGCCTCAAGAGCAAGTAATCCACAGCTTCGGAGTAATCCAATGAATGAAGACAAGATAAAGGGTCAGTGGAAAGTGCTGGCTGGCAAGATCAAGGCGAAATGGGGTCAATTGACCCACGACGATGTCGATGTTGCCGATGGCAATAGCGAATATCTCGCCGGCAAGGTGCAGGAACGTTATGGCGTTGCGCGCGATGAAGCAAAACGTCAGGTCGACGATTTCCATAGCACGCTGTAAACGCTGAATCGGGGCGACCGCAGGGTCGCCCTGGTTTTCGAACCCCTACACAGGCGAGACGATCATGGGGAAATATTTCATCGGCTGGCTGCTCGGAGTTCCGTTGGGCTTGCTGGTTCTCATTTATCTTTTCTTCCACCTTTTCTGAGGAGACGCGCCATGTTCGCAAGCGATTGGCTCGATCGCGGCACATCCGCCGCGAATGGCAGGATGGCCCCGTATCTGGAAGGCGCACGCGATGCCCTGGGCAGTACGTTCGACTATGGCAACCGTGCCCTGACGGATGGACTCGCAGCTTCGCGCGCGTTGGGAGAAAACGTGTTCGACAGCGCGCGCCGGATCGCACGTTCCACGCGCGATCAGATTGACGGGCACCCGCTGGAAACAGTCTTGATTGTCGGATTGGCGAGCTTTGCGATCGGCTGGATTGCTGCGCGTCGCATGCGCCAAGCCCAAGCGCGCAATGGCATCACGCGCAAACCCGCCAAGCCACGCGCGCGGCCAGCGCGCGGGCGCACGACGCGCGCCAGCGCCTGACCGCGCATCCTAGACGCTCAGATGGCGTAATACATCTGATATTCGAGCGGATGGGTCGCTGCGCGAAAGCGCGTGACCTCCTGCATCTTGAGCGCGATGTAGGCATCAATGAGGTCGTCGCTGAACACGCCGCCGGCCTTGAGGAATCCGCGGTCCTTGTCCAAGGCCTCCAGCGCCTGATCGAGCGAGCTGCACACGGTCGGGATGTTCTTTTCCTCTTCCGGCGGCAGATCATAGAGATCCTTGTCGGCCGGCGCGCCCGGATCGATCTTGTTCAAGATGCCGTCGAGCCCCGCCATCATCAGAGCGGTAAAGGTTAGGTAGCCCGAGTTGACCGGATCGGGGAAACGCACTTCGATGCGCCGACCTTTGGGGCTGTGCACGAAGGGAATGCGGCAGCTCGCGGAGCGGTTGCGCGCTGAGTAAGCAAGCATCACCGGCGCTTCGTAACCCGGCACCAAGCGCTTGTAACTGTTGGTGCTTGAGTTGGCGAATGCGTTGATGGCACGTGCGTGCTTGAAGATGCCGCCGATATAGTACAGCGCAGTCTGCGACAAGCCGCCGTACAGATCGCCGGCGAAAAGATTCTGCCCGTTCTTCGCCAGCGACTGGTGGACATGCATGCCAGAACCGTTGTCGCCAACCACCGGCTTGGGCATGAAGGTCACCGTCTTGCCGTTCTGGTGCGCCACGTTCTTGATCACGTACTTCATCGTGATCAGTTCGTCGGCCTTTTTCACCAGCGTGTTGAAGCGC
>JBDUED010000090.1:0-9444 GCA_040002595.1 Dokdonella sp.
CCGCTCCTGCGCGCCCGTAGCTCAGCTGGATAGAGTACTGCCCTCCGAAGGCAGTGGTCGGGGGTTCGAATCCCTCCGGGCGCGCCAATTCCGCTGTGACACTTCTGTGCCGGATCTGTGCCAAGTTTTTCTTGGCCCGTCGGCCGGAATGAGTAAAGGCACGCAATGGCCAAGCCCATCCTCCAGCTCCGCGTCGAGCTGCTGCACATCGAGCCGCTGATCTGGCGCCGCCTGCAAGTGCCTGGTGACTACACCTTTTGGGACCTGCACGTCGCCATCCAAAGCGCATTCGCCTGGAACGACACCCACCTGCATGAGTTCCGCCCCGTCGACCCATGTGGCGGCAACCCGCGCTTCGGCATGCCGCTGGACGATTTTGACGACAGCCCGCCGCGCCCGGGCTGGGAGCACCGCGCGGCCGATGTGCTGACCCGGACCACCCCCCGCTTGGAGTACGAATACGATTTTGGCGACGGCTGGTTGCACCTGGTCACACTCGAAGAAGTCCTGGCGGCGGCCCCGGGCAAAAAGTACCCACGCTGCACCGCCGGCGAGCGTTCTGCCCCACCGGACGACTGCGGCGGCCCTTGCGGCTACGAACGCCTCCTCGAGACCCTGGCCGACTCCGGGGACCCGGAACACGCCTCGTCCCATGCTTGGGCGAGCCGCCAGAAGGGGCAGCGGGGCAAGTTCGACCCCGAGGCATTCGACGAACAGCAGGTCAAGTTCGCCAACCCGGCGCCCCGGCTGAAGCGGCTGCTCGCGCATCTGGCGTCGCGGAGCTGATCAGGGAGGCCGATGTGTGGAAATACAGCTCCTGTTGCGTTTTCATAGTTAACAGCTTATAAGCTGTTTCTAACGAATACAGCCCAGGGTGCGTGAAGTGAGCCAGTACGTCGTCCGAACCGCAGAGCAACTGCCCGCCCTACTCAAAGCCTTCCGGAAACAGGCCGGACTCACCCAGCGCCTGCTGGCCACGCGCCTTGGCATGACGCAGCAAACGCTCTCCGCTCTCGAGCGCAGCGCCAACAAGGTGAGCGCCGATCGCCTGCTGCAGGTGCTGGGCATCCTCGGCGTCGACATGGTGCTGCAGCCGCGCGGCCTCGATGCCAGCCCCCGACGGCAGACCAGCGCGGGAGATGCCGGATGGTGACGAGCACAACGGGACGCACGCCGCGCCGCCAAGCTCTCGGCCTGTGGATGAACGGGGACTTCGTCGGCACTTGGCGCATGGACGCCAGCGCCGGCGACCTCCTCGAATACGACACCGGCTGGCAAGCCGCGCCGCATGGCCGGCCCTTGTCGCTCTCGCTTCCGTTCGCACCGGGAGGCTTGCCGCATCGCGGCGACGTCGTGCGGGCGTACTTCGAGAACCTGCTGCCGGACAGCCAGGAGATCAGGGCTCGGACCGCGCGCCGCTTCCGCGCCCGGTCCACGCAGGCCTTCGACCTGCTCGGCCAAATCGGGCGCGACTGCGCCGGTGCGCTGCAGATCCTGCCGGAGGACATTGCTCCGGGCGACGTGCACACCATCGATGCCACTGCGCTTGACGAGAACGAGGTCGCAGCCATCTTGCGTGGCACGGTGGACCCGCCGGCGATGGCCGGAGCCGCGCCGCCGGACAATGACGTCTTCAGGATTTCCATCGCCGGCGCCCAGGAGAAGACCGCCCTCGCCTGGATCGACGGTCGCTGGTGCCTTCCCCACGGTTCAACGCCGACCACGCACATCATGAAGCTGCCGATGGGCTTGGTCGGCAACATGAAGCTCGATCTGACGCATTCGATCGAGAACGAATGGCTCTGTTCCCGTGTCCTTGCGGCCTACGGGCTACCCGTTGCCGAGAGCGAGCCGCTGCAGTTCGAGGACATGAAGGTGCTGGCGGTCAGGCGCTTTGACCGCGCGTGGCTGGAAGGCCCATCGGGACAGTGGTTGGCGAGGTTGCCGCAGGAGGACTTCTGTCAGGCGACCGGCACGCCCGCGGCCCTGAAATACGAATCGGATGGAGGGCCGGGGATCGAACGGATCATGAGCCTGCTCGCCACCTCCGAGGAGCCCCAGTCCGACCGGCGAACCTTCTTCCTGGCGCAGCTCATCTTCTGGATGTTGCGTGCACCCGACGGCCACGCCAAGAATTTCAGTCTTTTCGTTCGGCCCAAGGGCGCGTACAGACTCACCCCGCTCTACGACGTGATGTCGGCGTGGCCCCTGATCGGTGAGGGTCGCGGCCTGTTGTCGGCGCAGAAAATCCGCATGGCGATGGCGATCCGCTCCACCAACGCGCATTGGAAGATGAGGGATATCCACCGCCGGCACTGGATTGCCCTGGGCAAACGGTTCGGCGTCCTGGACAACGACGGTGGGGAAATGGAGGCCATCCTCGACGCGGTCATCGCACGAACACCCCGGGTCATTGCCGAGGTGGCGGCCGGGCTGCCTCGGGGCTTCCCGCAGCACGTGGGTGGACCGGTGCTGCAAGGACTGAATCGGGCTGCGACGCAACTGGCCGGCGGGTGATGCCTTCCCGGGCACAGCCGCCGGGGTTGGCACTTACTCCGGCGGCTGTGCCCGGGGAAACCTCAGGACGGAAGCTGATTCGACAACAATCGATGTCACCGCTGCCGATCGTGCTCGGCCGGCAGGGCCGGAATCACTGGTTCAACTCGATGCACGTGCTTTGCAATCCATTGCCGGAGCTGGCATTTACTGCCGTCCGAAGCAAATCTTCCGCCGCCCGCCTTGGAATCACTGGCTTGCCGACTCTCAGGCGGACATTGATCTGCGTTCCGCCTTTCTCCTTGACCTCGACGCTTCGTTGCGTGGCTTGGCGTGCTGCCGGCGTCGCTTACCAACTTGTACTGCCAGAGGCTGCCACACAAGCTCGCCCTTGAACATGAGCGTCCGCGGCGGCACACTATGCAAATGAGAATGGTTCCCAATTGCCTTCGGGCCCTGCGCAAGCTGATCGAGACGCCATCCGTCATCGCCTGCATGAACGCGTCTTTGACGCGCCCACGCATGTTCGAGATGGCACGCGTTCGCCAGCGCGGGCGTACGCGTGTTCGCGCCACGCTGGTCTGGCTTGGCTTGACTGTTGCGTTCGCACTGGGCGGCGTCCCGCTCGCGGGCGCAACGCCGACCGACGACAGCGCGCAAACCATCGTTCATCTGCTCGACTATCTGGGCAGTGATTATCCGCATGCGGTGCAGGACGGGCGCGCGATCGATGTCAGCGAGTACCGCGAACAAAGCGAGTTCGCGGCACAGGTGGGCGTTCTGCTCAAGCAACTCCCGACCAGCCCGATGTCGGCGTCGCTCGCGACGGAAGCAGAGGCGCTTGCCGCGATGGTCACCGCCAAACAGGAGGGTGTCGTCGTATCGGCGCAGGCGACGCGACTGCGCAATCACGTGATCGACGCCTACCAACTTGCGGTCGCGCCGAAAACGGCCCCTGATCTTGCGCGCGGAGCGACGTTGTTTGCCGGCCAATGCGCTGCGTGTCACGGCACGGACGGCCACGGGGATGGTCCCGCAGCTGCCGGACTGCAGCCCAAACCGACCGACTTCCACGATGTTGCGCGCATGCAGAGCAAGAGCACGTATGCGCTGTACAACACGATCACGCTCGGCGTCGATGGCACCGCGATGCGCGCGTTCAAGGAATTGCCCGATGACGATCGTTGGGCGCTGGCATTTTTCGTGGCGACGCGCGACGCAACGCCGTCGGCGCTCGCGCACGGCGAAGCGGCGTGGAAGCGCGGCATCGGCAAGGGCACGTTCGGTTCGCTGAAGGCGCTGGTCACGCTGGCGCCCGCCGACGCGCGCACCCAAGGCGGCGACGAATTGGCCGACGTGCAGGCATATCTGCGTGCACATCCCGCCGCGCTGCAGGTCGATGCGCTCGCGCCGCTCGCGATCACGCGCGCCAAGCTCGACGCGGTCGTCGCCAGCTACACGCGCGGACAAACGGCGCAGGCGCGCCAGTCGGCGATCGATGCCTACCTCGATGGTTTCGAGATGATCGAGGCGAGTCTCGACAACGTCGATCATCCGCTGCGCACCGATGTCGAGCGCGCGATGATGGATTTGCGCACGACCATCGCGTCCGGCGCGTCGACCGCTGCGGTCACGCAACAGGTGACGACGATCCGCGGGTTGCTCGACCGTGTCGATGCAGCACTTTCGGGTGGCGCGATTTCACCCGCGACCTTGTTTTTCAGCTCGTTGCTGATCCTGCTGCGCGAAGGGCTTGAGGCGATTCTGGTGCTGGCCGCGATCATCGCCTTCGTGCTCAAAACCGGCCGCCGCGATGCCATGCCCTACATCCATTTGGGCTGGATCGCCGCGCTCGTGCTGGGCGCGGCAACCTGGTTTTTGACCACGCGTCTGATCGATCTTTCCGGCGCCAGTCGTGAAGTCACCGAAGGTGTCACCGCACTGATTGCCGCGGGCATGCTGCTGTACGTCGGCTACTGGCTTCATAGCAAGGCATACGCAAATGCATGGCAAACCTTCATCCGCAATCAGGTAGGCGCCGCGCTGGAGAAAGGCACCTTGTGGACAATGGCCGGCGTTGCGTTCCTTGCCGTGTACCGCGAGATTGTCGAAGTCGTATTGTTTTATGAAGCGTTGTGGGCGCAGGCACCGGCTGGCGGACACGCTCCGGTTATCGGCGGACTTGTCGCCGCCGTGGTCGCGCTCGGCGTGATTGGCTGGGCCCTCCTCAAGTACAGCGTACGCCTGCCACTCGGACCGTTTTTTGTCGGCACGTCGGTATTGCTTGCGCTGCTCGCGGTCGTTTTTGTCGGCAATGGAGTGCATGCGTTGCAGGAAGCGGGCATGCTCGGAGCGCGCAGCGTGGCGTTTGTTTCGCTGCCATTGCTCGGCGTGTATCCGACCGAGCAGGGATTGAGCGCGCAACTGGCTGCGTTGGTCGCCGTGGTGGCCGCGTTCGTGTGGGCGCGCCGCGGCAA
This sequence comes from Dokdonella sp., assembly GCA_040002595.1. Classification (GTDB taxonomy): domain Bacteria; phylum Pseudomonadota; class Gammaproteobacteria; order Xanthomonadales; family Rhodanobacteraceae; genus Dokdonella_A. Next base: position 4,974 of record JBDUED010000090.1, read on the forward strand.
GACCGCGGCGGACTGATCAAAAAAAAAGCCACATCGCACACTCGCATCAGCTTTTTTGCGCGAGCCGGCTGTGGCGGATGCCGTAACTGAAATACACGATCAGCCCAAGCGCCATCCAGATCGCGAAGCGCGCCCAGGTGACCCACGGCAGGCCCCAGATCAGCGCCAGCGAAAACACGATGCCCAGTGGCGCCACGAACCACACCGCCGGCGTGCGAAAGCTGCGTGGTAGTTCCGGTCGGCGCGCGCGCAACACCATCACCGCGCTGCAGATGATGATGAATGCGGCGAGCGTGCCGATATTCACCAGCTCGGCGACTTCGCTGATTGGCAGCAGGCCTGCGACCAGCGCCGTCACCCCGCCGATGATCAAGGTCGGCCGCGCCGGCGTGCCAAAGCGCGGATGGACTTTGGCAAACCAGGCCGGCAGCAATCCGTCGCGCGCCAATGCAAACCAGATCCGCGCCGCGCCAAGGGTGAATGCGAACAGCACGCTGACTACGCCGATCACCGCCGCAACCGCAATCGCGATGCTGACCCAGTGCAGACCGCGCGCAGCAAACGCTTGTGACACCGACGCGTCGCCGCCGAGTTGCGAGTAAGGCACGATGCCGGTCAGCACCAGCGACACCGCGATGTACAAGACCATCGCGATGGCCAGCGACAACAGGACGGCGCGAGGCAGGTCGCGCTGCGGATTCTTCGCTTCCTCCGCTGCCGTGGTCAACGTGTCGTACCCGAACACGGCAAAGAACACCACGCTCGCGCCGGTCAAGACGCCCGACCAGCCGAAATGCCAGATACCGCTGGCGTCTTGCACGCGAGCAGGAATAAACGGGTGCCAGTTTGCCGTTTCGATATAGAAAACGCCGACGCCGATCACCAACGCGATGCCGATTACCTTGATCGCGACGACAGCGGTATTGAAGCGCGCACCCCATTCGGTGCGCACAGTCAACAGTAACGCGACCAGCACGGTGATAGCCGCCGCAATCACGTTGAACACGTGGCCTTCGCCCGTGCCGATCGCACCCAGCGCCCATACCGGCATATGCACCCCGGCTGATGCAAGCAAGACCTGGACGTAGCCAGCCCAACCGATTGCGACCACCGCGACCACCAGCGCATATTCGAGCAGCAGATCCCAGCCAATGATCCAGGCTACAAATTCGCCAAGCACCGCATAGCCATAGGTGTATGCGCTGCCGGTGACTGGAATCAGTCCGGCAAATTCCGCGTAGCACAACGCCGCCGCCGCGCTGCCGATGCCAGCGATGATGAAGGACAACGCAACCGCCGGACCGGCGTTGAGCGCCGCCTGTTGCCCGGCCAACACGAAGATACCGACACCGATAATGCCGCCGATGCCGATCGCGGTGAGCTGCCACAAGCCGAGCACGCGGCGGAAATCGCGGCGTGTGCTGACGTCCGCCTGCAGTTGTTCGATCGACTTGTGCCGCGTCAGTTGCGCGATCAGGCTCATGCGGAATTCCCCTTGACGAAGCCAAGGATAATAGCCGCTTGTGGCGGTTTCGATCAGCAGTCGTGCAGCGCGACCAATGAATCCTCGATCGGCGACGTGCCGGACGGGCCGAGTCGGGTAAAGACCTCACCCAGACGCCGGCGAACATCAGAATGCCCTCACCGCGCGCCGCCCATGCGCGGCGTAGGTCGGATGCCCACATTGCGGGATAGACTCGGGAAATGGATGAAACCAAATCCCCGAAACCCCCGCGCAAGCGCAAAGCGAGCGCGACGACTGCCGATAGTGCGGCATCAACCCGCCCGTCGAAAGTGACGCGTCGCCGGGCGACGCCGCGAAGTGCTTCTGCGCCGGTCGGCGAGGCGGCAACCGCAGCGATCAACGCGCAGCCGGCCGAGGCGAGGGTGCCCTCATTCGCTCGCACATCCGTAGCACCGTCGCGGACAGCGGCGGCGGACCCGCGACCGGCCGATACCTCGATGCGCTCGGTGCGCGTCATCGATTGGCTGCTCGGCTATCTGCCGCCGCAACAGCGCGGCCGTATCCGCGAATACCTCGTGCTGATGCGCATCGATCGTCCGGTCGGCGCGCTCTTGCTGCTGTGGCCGACGTGGTGGGCGCTGTGGTTTGCAGCGAATGATTTTCCGCCAATGGGTGCGCTCTTCATCTTCACCGTCGGCGTGTTTGTGATGCGCAGCGCGGGGTGCGTGATCAACGATTACGCCGACCACGCATGGCTCGATGCCAAGGTCGAACGCACGCGCGGGCGGCCAATGGCGGCCGGGCGCGTGTCGAAGAAAGAGGCGTTACTCCTGTTCAGCGGCCTGCTTGCTTTTGCCTTCGTGCTGGTGCTGTTCACCAACGCGTTGACGATCAAGTTGGCGTTCGTCGGTGCGGCGCTCGCGGCGATCTATCCGTTTGCAAAACGCGTCACGCATCTGGCCCAGGTCGTGCTCGGTGCCGCGTTCGGCTGGTCGATCCCGATGGCGTTTGCAGCGGTGACCAACGCATTGCCTCCGCTGTGCTGGCTGCTGTTCCTGGCCAACGTGCTGTTTTCGACCGTCTACGACACCGAGTACGCAATGGTCGACCGCGACGATGACATCCGGGTCGGCGCGAAGTCGACCGCGATCCTGTTCGGCGACGCCGACCGCGCCGCGATCGGCGTGCTGATGGCGACCTTCGCGCTCGCGATGCTGCTGGCCGGCACGCGCGCAGTCCTGCACTGGCCCTATTTCATCGGTCTCGCGGCCGCGGTCGGGTTGTTCGCGTACCAGCAAAGGCTGATCCGCGATCGTTCGCGCGCGCACTGCTTCAGTGCATTCCGCAACAACAACTGGGTCGGTCTTGCATTGTGGGTCGGACTCGTGCTCGCGCTCGCGATGCGCTGATCGTTGCGGCGGCGTCAATTCTTGATGCGTGGGTCGTTGTCGATCTTGAGGATGCGGCCTCCGCCAAGCATCAAGCCGAACGTCAGGCAATAGCGGTAGGAGCCCGCCGTCAGGTTGTAGTTGGTGGTTGTGACGTTGTCGCGACCCTTGTTGTCGCGGCTCAGCGCCGGATACGAGAATGCCGCCGATGGATGCGGTTTCTCGGGATTACCCTCACGCCAGATCGACAACACATCGTTGCCGTTGCTGCGACGGCCAAGCTGAAGACTCAGCGCGAAGCGGTCGGATTCGTGCGTTCCCCATGCGATGAAAGGCGTTGCAAGGATGAACACCAGGGTCTGTTCACCCGCCCTGGTCGGGATGGTGATATCACCCGTCGTTTTGTCCACATATTCACTGGTAGATTTGTATTCGAACCGCCAGCCGTTGCGAATGGACTTGCCGCGCGCCGCGATGCTCACTTCGATTTCAATCTTCGAATTTCTTGTCGGCATGACGTTCTCCTTTGTTGTGGGCTTTCAAAGTGAAGTACGTTTTGACGTCCGGCGATCCTTTCAGCCATCTGACCGGACTTGGGATTTGGTGGAAACTGCGTTGCGGTTGCGCCATCGCTGGTAGCGCGGTTCGCGATAGCCCATTTCGTCCAGGCGCGCGATGATCGGCGCCGCCGATTGGTCCGCTTCGTCCAGCGCCTGCAGCGCGATCGCGAGAATCGCCTGCATCTGCGGCTCCGCGATTTGCACGTCGCCGCGCAACCATTCAACCAGGTGAAGCCAGTCCTCGCGAGCCTCCGAATGATTGCCGAGCGCGTCGTTCTGGTCACCGGCTGCCAGCAGCGCCTTGGCATACAACACGTGCGTATGCCGATCCAGCCGGCCGGACTGGCGCAGCGTATCGAGGCGCTGGATGACGCCCTGAACCTGACGCAGCGCTTCCAGTGGGTCGCCGCCTGCGGCAGTCAACTGCGCTTGCAGCAACAGGCTGCGGCACAGGCGCGCCTGCCACATGACCACACTCGGATCACGCTCGACCAGGTGCGTCGCGATCGCGCGTGCACGCGTCACCGCAGCGCGCGCGGCGTTGCCCTCGCCGCCGTCGTCGAGCGCTTCGCCCAGATCCGCAAACGCTGCCGATGCGTTCTGTGCCGAGGCGGTGTTGTCCGCATCGGAGGCGAGCAGTTCGTCCGCCAGGGTGACCGCGCGATGCAGCTGCGACAGCGCCATCGCGCGCTCGCCGCGGATCATCGCGAGCCCACCAAGCTCGCGCTCGGCCACCAGCAACGCATTCTTCGCGTCCATGTTTTTCGGATTGAGCGCAAGGACGTCTTCGTAGATCGCGGTTTCCGCTTGGCGCTGCGCCGCCGCCTCGGCAAGGCGCCCCTGCGCCACCTGCGCATCGGCCAGCCAGGCGTGCGATTGGGCCAACTCGATCTGCCGCGCGGCGTCGTTTGGCGCGCGTCGATTGAGTTCCTCGGCCACTTGCAGCGCCTGCGTAAATGCGGTCGCCGCATCCGCCGCGCGACCCTGGTCGAGCCAAAGCGTTCCGAGATTTCCTTGCGCATATTCGACTTCGGCCTGCCATTCGGACTTGGCCGGAT
>JBDUED010000091.1:0-9351 GCA_040002595.1 Dokdonella sp.
GGCGAGAAGCCGCCGAACACGACGGTGTGGATCGCGCCGATGCGCGCGCACGCGAGCATCGCGACGGCCGCTTCGGGAATCATCGGCAGATAGATTGCAACGCGGTCGCCTTTGGTGATGCCAAGATGGGTCAGCAGGTTGGCGGCCTTGCACACCTCGGCGTGCAGTTCGCGGTAACTGATCCGTTTCGATTCGGCCGGATCATCGCCTTCCCAAATGATCGCGGTCTTGTCGCCGCGCGTGGCGAGGTGCCGATCCAGGCAGTTCGCGGCAACATTGAGTGCACCATCGGCGTACCAGTGGATGTGCAAATCGGCAGCATCAAAGGACGTGTCCTTGACCTGCGTGTAGGGCGTGATCCAGTCGAGGCGCTCACCAATGCGTCCCCAGAACGCGGCCGGATCGCGCAACGATTGCGCGTAGTCGCGCTCGTAGGCGGCCTTGTCGATGCGCGCGCTGGCGGCGAATGCGGGACGAACAGGGTGCACGGTCGACACGAAACCTCCTCGAGCGCAACGCGACCTCAACAATCCCAGTTTGCCACGCATGCGCGCCGCGGTCTTCGTCAGCAAATCTCTGTTTTGCGCAAAAAAAAGGGCCGGATTGAATCCGGCCCCTTGGGTATCGCAATTCCAGCGCTAGCGGGCGACGCGCCGGAACAAACCGATGATGACGAGCAGGATGATCGCGCCGATCAGCGCGAACACGATCGAATTGAGCATCGGACTGCCCAAGTTGATGCCCAGCGTGGGCAGCAACCAGCCAGCGAGAAACGCGCCGACAATGCCGACCACAATATTGCCAACCAGGCCAAACCCATATCCCCGCACAATCAAGCCCGCCAACCAACCGGCGATAGCCCCGATAACCAACCAGATAATAATTGCAGTTGCGTCCACGGATGCCTCCCATCATGACGTCGCGCGCTGCGACCGCTCAATTGTGCCGCAGTCGCCGCTGCTGCGCATGCCGCGCTGCGGCGAGCGTCGGTTTCGGTTCAGGTGCGGCGACGCGTCCTCCGCTTCAACGAGGGCGTTCGGGCGCACCCGTCGGCTCCGTGGCAGGCGCAGCCGACCCTCGCGCAGGCCGCGCACGCAAGGCGATCAGATCTTCCACGGATGCCATCGACGTGTCTGGACGCGCGTTGGCCGACACACGCGCCGCCGCCAATGAAAAAATGAAACCGAACAGTCCGACGATGGCCAGCAGCAGTCCAAGCCCGAGCAAACCGGGCGAGCGGGTGACGAATGCAAGCGCTAAGCCGCTCATCATCGCAATCAGCAGGACAAGCCGGGTCATGGCGCACCGTGCGCGAAAAGTCGAAGGAACAGCACGCTAGCAGAAACGGATGCGGCTGCGAATATCCGGCGTCAGTGCATCGCCCAGGCCGGCTTTTACGTGCGCGATTATCCGATGTTCCTTCACGAGCACGGCCACGCAGGCAACCCGATTGGCGCCCTCGTCCGATTGCCGGAAACGGAATTTGCCTCCGCCGATCAATGGTTTACAGCGGACAGGTATAAACGCGAAGTGGGCGCGACTGATTCAGCGGTCGGGCGCTGGATGCGCAGCCAACCGGCATCGGAAAAAGCGGGAGAGGAAGCACCTTCGGGCGGGGTATCGCCGTCGAGTCGCCATTCCGATGCCGGTGTTGCGGAAGGGTCGGCCCTGCTATTGCAGATCCGAACCCGCGGCTGGCCATGATTTCGTTGCAAGTACCGGGCCGCCGCACAAAGCATACGCGTGGGTACGTTGCAAAAGACGCGTCCGCCGTTCGTTTCGTCGCACAAAAGTCACGGTTCGGGGCTTTTGCGCCGGATAGACCCGGAAAACCGTGCTTTCGGGCTGCGGAATCGGCGGCCGGGGTTCGATGTTCCTTTTCGACACCGGGCGTCAGGTACGGATGAGTAGCGGGGCCACTTGAGGTACCATCCCCGCTGGGGCCGAGCCGGGAAGGAGCTTCGTGTGGCGCCTGTCAAGACGGAATTGACCGAGATCGCAAAGGTGGCGGGCAGCGCGCGAGGGGCATTGCTGCCGCGGCAGCTTTCTGACATTGAACTAGATCTCTTCGCGCGCGTCGGCATTCGCCGCGAGATTCCTCGTGGCGAAATGATTTTTCAGCGCGGCGAATTGGGCCGCAGCATGTTCATTGTCGAAAGCGGGCAGATCCAGCTCGAATTCGGCGATGGCATGCCGGACAAGCTGATCGGTCCGCGCGAATTTTTTGGCGAATTGGTGCTGTTTATCGGCAGTCATACGCGCGTGGCAAATGCGCTGGCGACCATGCCGACGGCATTGCGCATCGTCGACCACGACACCTTCGACGACCTGGTCGCGAGCGAACCACGCCTGCTCGCGCAATTCATGCGCCGCTCCTTTTCCTATCTCGTCAGCAGCGAGCAACAGTTGATCCAGAACCTCAAGCGGCGCAATGAGGATTTGATGGTCACCCTCGATTCTCTGCGCCAGACGCGTACGCAATTGTCTACCGCTCAGCATCTCGTGCAGACCGACGAATTGACCGGGCTGTGCAATCGCCGCGGCCTCTACATGTTTCTCGAACGACTCGCCGAATATCGCCTGCCCGGCACCATGCTCGGCTTGCTGTTGATCGATCTGGACCGTTTCAAGCAAATCAACGACCGCTGCGGCCATCTCGTCGGCGACCAGGTACTGCGCGCAATTGCCGAGGAAGTGCAGGACGCGGCAGCCTCCACCGATCTGCCATGCCGCCTCGGCGGCGATGAATTTGCGCTGCTGACCCAGGTCACCGGTGAGGAAGAGCTGTGCGCGCGCGCAACGCAGATTGCCGCCGCCGTGCGCGCGCTGCGTTTTCCCGGCTGCAAGGACAATCCGTCGGTAACAGTCAGCATTGGCGGCAGCCTGTGCGCGGACGACGTCGACTGGGCCATCTGGTACAGCGACGCGGATACCGCGCTTTACGAAGCCAAGGGCAAGGGCGGTGATGGATACCAGATCGCGCTGCCGACGGTGCCATCAATGCAACCGTTGAGCAGCACAAGTTGAAGTAATGGTCGCGCGGTGCATCCGTTGCGCGGCCGGCGTCACCGATGTCGAATTTGGGTCGGCGTAGTCATCCAGCAGGGCCATGAACGCACTCGCACAACCTGTCACGTCCGAACCGCAGCCGGTCAGCATTCCGCTGCTGCGTACGCTCGTGTTGTGCGATCTGGTCGATTCAACCGCGCTGGTCGAGCGTCTTGGCGATCAACGCGCGGCTGAACTGTTTCGCAAACACGACCGTCTCGCGCGCACGCTGCTGCAGGCGCGCGGCGGCCGCGAGATCGACAAGACCGACGGTTTTCTTTTCATGTTCGATCGTCCGATCCAGGCGGTCGCGTTTGCACTCGATTACCAGCGCGCATTGAAGCAACTGGGCGCAGACGAAAAAGCCGCGCTTGCCGCGCGCGTCGGCATCCATGTTGGCGATGTGCTCACCTGGGACAACTCCGCCGCCGACATTGCCTTGGGCGCCAAGCAGGTCGAAGTCGAGGGTCTGGTCAAGCCGGTCACCTCGCGTCTGATGCAGTTGGCGTTGCCCAACCAGGTACTTTTATCCGGCGTCGCCTATTCGCTGGCGCATCGCGCGCAGGGCGAACTGGGCAATCAGCTCACCCACGTGCGCTGGCGCACGCATGGGCGCTACCGTTTCAAGGGCATTCCCGATCCGGTGCCGGTGTTCGAAGTGGGCGACGAAGGTCTGGCGCCGCTGAAAGCGCCGCCATGGTCGGGCAAGGCACATCGCGAAGTGCCGTTCTGGCGCCGTCCGGCGACGATGGGCATCGAAATCGCGCTGCTGTTGCTGCTGCTCGCGGTGCCAGTCTGGTATCTACTCAAACCCGCGCCCGCGATCGCTTTTGCGAACCGCGACTGGGTTGTCGTCGGCAATCTGAAAAACCTGACCGGTGATGCGGCCTTCGACGAATCGATTGACACCGCCTTCCGCATTGGCCTCGAGCAATCACGCTACGTCAACGTGATGTCCGATCTGAAAACGCGCGAGACGATCACGCTGATGCAGCGCGATCCGGACAAGACGACGATCGACCGCACGGTCGGTTCCGAAGTCGCGCTGCGCGATGGCGCACGCGCGCTGATCCTGCCGACCGTGGCCGAAATCGGCGGCCGCGTACGCGTGACCGCAGAAGTGATCGACCCGAACACGCAGACCACGGTGTATTCGGAATCGGCCGATGGCGTCGGTGCGAACTCGGTGCTGCCCTCGCTGGACAAGGTCAACCAGAAGCTGCGCGAGCGCCTTGGCGAGGCGTTGGCGACGGTGTCGAATGAGTCCAAGCCGCTGGAGAAGGTGGCGACGAAGAATCTGGATGCGTTGCGCGCGTATTCGCTCGGTGTCACCGCGGACACCAAGGGTGATTTCAAGCAGGCCATCGCGCTGTTCCGCCAAGCGGTCCAGCTCGATCCGGAATTCGCGCTTGCACGGATAAGCTTGGGCAGCGCATTGGCCGTCACGAGTGCAGGCGACGAAACGGCAGCGATCGCGGAGTTTCGCAAGGCGGCCGGTCAAGGTGATCGGTTGTCCGCGCGCGATGCACTGTATGCCCAGGCGTGGCTTGCGAATTTCGAGAACCCGCGCGTCGCGCTGGAGAAGTGGCAGTTGCTCAGCAAGCTGTATCCGGATTTCACCCTGGCCAGCGGAGCATTGGGATTTTTTTCATACCACGCGGCGAACCGGTTCGATGCAGCGATAACCGCGACCGAACTCAATGCGGTATCGACCAATCCACATCGCGCGATAGGCGACTACCTCCTCGCGACCCTGTATCTCGGCGAAGAGCGCTATGCCGACGCGCAGCGCCGTTTTGAATCAGCGACTGCGAATGGATTCTCAACCCAGGACATTTATCACGCGTATCTGTATGCAGCCCAGCGCCAGTTCGACCGCGCCGACAAGATACTTGCGGTCGGCAAGGCCACCGGCATCGCTTCTGATGACGCGCAAAGCGGGTATCCGCGCATCACTCTCGCCCTTGATCGCGGCAATTGGGAGGGTGCGCGTTCGGCGGTCGCTGGCGCGCAAAACGCGACCGGAACGATGAAAGGCACTCTGCATGCGGAGTTCACGCTGGTCGGCCTTGCCCTGCGCGCACTGACCGAGCCGGACGATACCCTCAAGCCCGCACTGGTGAGCTATCTGCACACCGTGCAAGCCGCAAAAGCGAGCGGCACGGAAGACGCCCAGTTCGATCTGATGTTCGCGGCCTACCTGGCATCACGAGCGGACCAGACCGATCTGGCGAAAGCCGCACTTGCCCACGTGACCCCACTCAGCCGCAGTGGCGATTACCCGTATCTGACCAGTCTGCTGACCGTCGTCGAAGCAGAACTCGCGCGCGCGAATGGCCAACCGCAGCAGGCGATTGCGCTGCTGAAGCCGCACATTGATGGCAGCGAATACTATTTCAGCCATCGCGTGTTGATGGATGCGTATGCGGCGCAGAGTGACTACGCGAATGCGCTGGCCGAGGCGCAATGGCTCGCAAAGCATCGCGGCCGCGCGTATGCCGAACAGTTCGGCCAAGTCGGCCTGCAACCGTTCAACGTCGCGCTATCGGATCTGGCGTTGCTCGATGCCGCAGAATTTTCAGTGAAGTTGAAAAAGCCGGATGCCGCGCGTGCAGCGCTCGGCGACCTGCGCAAGGCGTGGCCTAAGGCAGATCAACTGCCGTTCCTGCAGCAACGCTTGCGCGCGTTGGATACATCGCTAGCAACGAAGCCTGCCGCTATTTGAAGCCAATCTGCGGCGGCGTCATCATCATCGCACTGCCGATCGCGGCATCGGCGCAGTTCTCCAGCAGATCCTCATAGTGATCCTTCGGCGCGAGTTCCTGGGTGCACAGGCACGCCGCCGGCAGCATGACAATCGTTTCCGCATCGACGCCAAGGGCGCGCAGCGCACGCGCTGGCGTGGTCTCGAAGAGTTCACGGAATTTGTCGTCGCGCGCAAGCTTCTCCAGCAATGCGCGCCCCTGGTCCTGAGTCAGATTGGTATCCGCCACGAAATTCCCCTGTTGGTTGTTGGCCGGCGAAGTCTAGCCCCAGTCCGGCGCCTGAGGTATCCCACTTCTACCGACGCCTCTCGCCAGCAGAGCATCGCCGCTGCGGCCGCCCCCACAGGTCCACCACCCGCACCCGTGTCCCATTGCTTGGTGGGAGCGCCGGAAGGCGCGATGCTTGTTGCAATTCGCCCAAAAACATCGCGGCTGCCGCCGCTCCCACAGGCCCAATTGCACCCGGGTTGACAACGCGCCTGCGCCGGCGTCCCAATCCCGCTCGGTCCGCTTGCGGGTTCGCAACGACAGCGGCGTCGACCAATCCGTCCGTCCATTCGCCTTGCGAGCACCCATGCGCCTGCGTCGCTGCCAGACCGTGCTGATCGAACCGCGCGAACACAAGCAAATCGATCTGGAACTGCTGCTCGGTGCCACGCCACGGCTGGCCTCGACCCTCGCCTGGTTCGCGCTGGCGCCACATCTGGACCAGGAAGTGCCGCTGAATGCGGCGGAAGTCGCCGTGCTCGGCGCCGTCTCGCCGACCGATTGGGCCGATTCCAATGAGCTTGCGCGCGCGCATGCTCCCGGCACCCTCGACAGTATGATCGCCAAGGGCTTGCTGGTCGCCGACGATGCCAGCGCCAGCGCAGCCTCCGACAAGGCCGCACGTGCGCAACACTGGCGCCCGTTGTCGGCAGTCGCGCACCGCCATTCGCGCTGGCGCGGCGTCGATACCGAGATCGAAGCCGAACGTTTCGCCGAAATCAGCGGCGGTGCGGTGCTCGATCATCTGGGTCCTCCGCCACCGCCCGTGATCGCCTGCGTTGCCGCCGAACGGCAGATTGCGTTGTCGCGCGGTGAACCCTCCGCGCTGGATGCCCTGCTCGACCGCCGCGTGACCTGCCGCAATTTCGATACCACGCGCGCGCTGTCACTGGCCGAGGTCGGCGCGGTGCTGTATCGCGCGTTTGGTGCGCGTACGCAGGTGGATGTCACCGGCGTCGCGGTGCTGAAAAAAGGCGTGCCGTCCGCCGGCGGCCTGCATCCGACCGAGGCGTATCTGCTGGTGCAGCGCGTCGAAGGGCTCGCAGCGGGTCTGTATCACTATCATCCCGTCGCGCACGCACTGGAACCGCTGCGCGAACTGGCGCCCGCCGAGGCCGCCGATCACGCGCGCCGCTTCGTCGCCGGCCAACCCTACTTCACCCACGCGCCGCTGCTGCTGGTCATGGCGAGCCGCTTCGAGCGCAATTTCTGGAAATATCGCAACCACGCCAAGGCATACCGCGCGACGATTCTCGATGCCGGCCATCTGTCGCAGACACTGTATCTGGCCGCGACAGAACTTGGCTTAGCCGCGTTCATCACCGCCGCGATCAACGAAGGCGACATCGAGGACGCCTTCGGCCTCGACCCGATGCAGCAGGGCGTAATGTCGGTCAGCGGTTTCGGCCATCGGGGGGACACGCGCAACGAAATCGAATTCGACCCGCTCAACGCGGTGTGGCCGGCGTGACGCCCACGCCACCCGTGCGTACTGCCATGGAAGTTTCGCGATCGCGTGCTCACACGGCGTTGCGCATGCGTGGGTAAGATGGTTGTCTCTTGAACGACGCGTAGTCACGCGCCGCTGCATCGCCCGAGGACGCTGTCATGCGTAACACGAACGCGCTGTTTGCCGCCTGCATCTCCGTTCTCATTCCAGCCGCGCATGCTCTGGCTGCCGATTGGCCGCAGTTCGGCTACGACGCGACGCACAGCGGCAACAATCCGGCGGAAACCGTGCTCACGGCGACGACCGTCAAACAGCTCGTGTCCCTGTTTCCAGGCGGCGCGACTTTGCCCGCGAAGGTCGACAGCGCGCCGGTCTACCAGAGCAACGTCGTCACCTCGACAGGCACGCAGGACCTGCTGTTCGCACTGACCAGCAGCGGCAGTACAGCCACCCTGCTCGCGATCGATGCAGCAAGCGGAGCCACCGTCTGGTCGAAGCAGACCAGCGGCAAGCAGCCAACCACGTCGTCGCCGGCGATCGATCCGAATCAGCAGTTCGTCTACAGCTACGGCGTCGATGGCATGGCGCACAAGTATGCGATAGGCAGCGGCAACGAAGTCGTGACCGGCGGATGGCCCGAAGTCATCAGCCTGAAGACCGACGTCGAAAAAGTCGCGAGCGGATTGACGATTGCCAGTTCAGGCGGCACGAATTTTCTGGTTGTCGTGACGGACGGCTACATCGGCGACGGCGGCAACTATCAGGGTCACCTTGTCTCGATCCGGCTGGCCACCGGCGCGCAGACTGTTTTCAATGTGATGTGCAGCGACCGCAGCATCCACTTCAGCTCGGGCGCTAACGATTGTGCTGGCGTCCAAAGTGGAATCTGGGGTCGCGGCGGAGCAACCTTCGATACGGCGACGGATCGCGTCTACATCGCTACCGGCAATGGCCAGTTCAACGCGAACTCCGGCGGCTCCAACTGGGGCGACAGCGTGCTCGCGCTCGCCCCAGACGGCAGTGGCCGCGGCGGCGGCCAGCCGCGTGACAGCTACACCCCGGCCAACTATCAGAACCTGCAGGATACCGATACTGATCTTGGTTCGATATCGATGGCGGTGTTGCCTGTTCCTGCGGGCAGCGCAGTGGCCCATCTTGGCATGCAGGTCGGCAAGGACGCCAAGCTGCGTTTGATTGATCTGGACGACATGAGTCAGCAAAGCATCTTCGTGGACGGTTTCGACGGTCCATCGGTCGCGGCGCGTGGCGCCCCTGGCGGCGTCGGCGGCGAAGTGCAATTGATGAATGTTCCACAAGGGGGCGACGGCATGCGCGAACAGCCGGCCGTATGGGTCAATCCTTTGGATAACTCGATCTGGTTGTTCGTCGCCAACCACAGCGGCATTTCAGGTTTGCAACTCGGACTCGATGGCAACCATCGACCACTATTGACTTCACGCTGGACGAAGTTGGCTTCATCGACCTCGCCCATTATCGCGAACGGCATGCTGTACAACGCCGGCGCGTGTACCGGTGGCGGCACCTGCATCAGCGCGCGCAATCCGCTGACCGGCAGCGTGTTGTGGAGTTCGCCGACCATCGGCGCCGTCCACTGGCAGAGCCCGATCCTGGTCAATGGCGCGCTCTACATCACCGACAACAATGCCAAGTTGTGGAAGTTTGGATTGAACTGAACGTCCTTTGCACAACGCGCCCTTCTGGGGCTGCCGCGTTTGCCATCAAGCGCGTTTGCGCTTGAGCCGGATCAGCGCGGAGATGTCTTCGTCCCCATGGCCCTGCGCGAGCAGCACCGCGTAATCG
>JBDUED010000092.1:0-9338 GCA_040002595.1 Dokdonella sp.
CGTCCGGAAGAAGTCACCGAGATGCAGCGCGGGGTGCGCGCCGAAGTGGTGGCGTCGACCTTCGACGAACCTGCAGTGCGCCATGTGCAGGTTGCCGAGATGGTGATCGAGCGTGCCAAGCGTCTGGTCGAACACAAGAAGGATGTGATCATCCTGCTCGACTCGATCACGCGTCTCGCACGCGCCTACAACACCGTGGTGCCCTCATCGGGCAAGGTACTGACCGGTGGTGTCGACGCGAATGCACTGCAGCGCCCGAAGAGGTTCTTCGGTGCTGCGCGCAACGTCGAGGAAGGCGGCTCGCTCACCATCATCGCGACCGCGCTGATCGACACCGGCTCGAAGATGGACGAAGTGATCTACGAGGAATTCAAAGGCACCGGCAACATGGAAGTGCACTTGAACCGGCGCATCTCCGAGAAACGCGTGTATCCGGCGATCGACATCAACCGCTCGGGCACGCGCCGCGAAGAACTGCTCATCGATCCGGACCAACTGCAGAAAATCTGGATCCTGAGGAAACTTCTGCATCCGATGGACGAACTGGCTGCAATCGAATTCATGCTCGACAAGATGAAGAACACCAAGAGCAACGACGAATTCTTCGGCGCGATGAAGCGCGGTTGATGGATTCATTCAAGCATTGACGACAAGGCCGGCGCATGCCGGTCTTGTTCCTTGAGAATGTTGCGCGTCGCGTCGAGTGTCGAACGGGTGCCGCGCCAGCGCGCCGCTGGTGGGCGCGTGTTTCGAGCGACGACGAAAGCCTGACGAAAGCTCGCTTATCCAAGCTCCGCCTTGTGGTTCGGCGTTGAGACTCTCCCCGGTCTCTTCCGCCGCCACACCCTATCGGCCCGCCTCTCCAGGCGGGCCGATTTTCGTTGCGAGTCGAACGCCGATCAGCAGGACCACGAATTGCGCGCGAGAGCTTCGCGCGTGCGTTGGCGACCGATTTCAATGATTTCCGCGGCGCGATAGAATTCGTACATCGCGCAGATGTTGCGCGGTATCGTGATCAAGATATCGGGCGGCTGCGCTGCCATCTTCAGCCGCGTGACCGTTTCCTGCACCACGTCGAGCGAGCGCGCAAACAACTCGATTGCGCCCGGCTCACGGGCAACCGCGCGACGTTCGCGCTGGCCAACCATGGCGGAGAAAAAACCGGCGACCCGCTGCGGGTAGTTTCCTGCATTCGGACCTGTCGGCTTGCCGGTCGCTGGCAGCATCTCCGGCGAAGCCTGGCCGGCCGTCCCGCGATCCTCGTTGGGCTTGGCGGAAGAATGCCGAAGCCAGGCATGCGACGGTTCGGCCGGGGCATTCACGTCGACTGCAATCGTCACATCGGTCAGATCACGCAAGGTCGGCGCAATCGGCAGCGGGTTGAGCAGACCGCCATCGACCAGCAGGCGACCTTGATAGCGGTAAGGACGCAACATCGTCGGGATCGCAATGGAGGCGCGAATCGCATCGAACAACGGTCCCCGCGAAAACCACACTTCGCGCTGCGCATCCAGATCGACTGCGACCGCTGTGTAGGGAATCGGCAGATCTTCGATGTTGATATCACCGATCAGTTTGCGCAGCACGCCGATGAGACGATCGCCCTTGATGAAGCCGCCGCCGGAAAACGTCCAGTCCAGCAGGCGCAGCACATCGAACCGTTGCAACCGCCGCGCCCACTTGCTGTAGGGATCAAGCTTGCCGGCGGCATAGACGCCACCAATCAGCGCACCCATGGAACTGCCGGCAATCGAGCGGATCGCAAATCCCTGCGCGACCAGTTCCTCAATCGCGCCGATGTGCGCATAACCTCGCGCCCCACCGGAACTTAGCACCAGCGACGCCGTCGGCGAGTCGCGCTTTGTCTCGATCAGCGACGCCGGAGCCGCTTCATCGTTCATGCCGATGTGCCTTGATACGCGCCCAACGCAAGCTGCAGCAGGATCTTCATTTCCTCGCGCAAGCTTACCGGCGCGACCACTTCGGCGTCCGGTCCGTATTTGAGTACATCCATCAACAGTTCACGCGAATTGGAATAAGGCAGCTTCAGCTCGTAGCGGCCGTCGCCAAGACGGGCGCCCTGCTGCTGCGAATGCCAGTGTTCATCGGCCACCCAACGCGCCGCATGCGGGGAGAAGCGGATCGTCGCCCAGGCCTTGGGAGCGCCGGAAAAAATGCCGTAGCTGGCGGCAAGGTGCGCGTCGAGTTCGCCCACCTCGCGGTCGAGCGCGGGCTCCTCGACAAGCTGCGGTTCGCGGATGCGATCGAGCGCAAAACTGCGCAGCGCATCGCGGCTGTGATCCCACGCATCCAGATACCAGTTGTCGCGATAGTGGGCGAGGCGCTGCGGCGAGACGACCCGTTCGGTCAGCGTATCGGTCGAGCGCGCGCGATAGCGGAATTTCAGGCGCTGGCGTTTCAACAGCGCGCTGGCGACGGCGCGAAAGGCCGCCTGGTCGAGCGTGCGCGATCCGCTGGCGAGTACCCGGATACGCTCGATCGGCAGCGCCCTTCCACTCGAATGGTCCGACAGCAAGCGCTCGATGCGCGCGCGAAACGGGGCCAGCGCGCCGGCCAGCACACCCGGATCGGAACGTCCGAGCAACTCGTTGAGCGCCAGCAGCGCTGCCAGTTCCTCGCTGCTCAGCCACAGACCGGGAAGTTCAAAACGCTCGCTCTGGGCAGCCGCGTAATGGTAGGTCGCCTCCTCGCCCTCGCCGCTCTCGATTGGCGCACCGAGTGCATCGCGCAGGAAGGCAATGTCGCGATACAGGGTTGCGCGTGAGCAGGAAAGATCCTCCTTGAGACGCGCGAACGACACCGGATAGCGCGCGGACTTCAGGATGCGGTGGAGGGTCAGGATGCGTTCGTAGCGGTCCATGGCGTGTCCTCGATGGATGCCGTTTCACGTAAGGTACGTTATACATGCGACGCGCAGTCAGTTTGCGTGCCTGGCCAATCCGCCCTCGCGCGAGCACAGCGCAAGGGCGGATAATCGATTCGCCAATTTTGCTATTTTGCGTTCCGATTCAATGGTGTGTAATCGCGATTTGTCCATCCCTGGTTTCCGGAGGTTTCCATGTTGACGCTCACGAAGACGTTCACCACCCTGTCGCTGGCTTTTGCGTGCACGCTCGCGAGCGCCGCGCCAAAGGACGAGTTGCACGATGCTTTTGCCAAATTCATGGCCATGCACAGCCTTCGTGCCAGTGTGACCGATATGGCCAAGGGCGAGCAGATTTCCACAATGGAATATGTCGCCCCCGACCGGTACCGCATGAAGGTTGCCGACGGCCCGCAGGAGATCATTGTCGGCGATGCGATGTACATGGACATGGACGGCAAGATGACGCGCATGCCGATTCCAGGCGTGGGCAAGCTCACAGCGCGCTACCGCAATCCGGATTTTCTGACCGAGGTCGAGGGCGGGATGAGCGTGCAGGCGCTGGCCGATGACACCGTCGATGGCGAACCGGCGCGGGTTTACGCGTACACCATGACCAAGCCAATAACGTCCGATTCCAAGGCGTGGGTTTCCAAAAAGACCGGCCTGCCGATCCAGGTGGAATCGAGCGGCAGTTTCATGGGCCACAAATCGACCACGCGCATCCGCTATTCAGGCTTCAACGATCCTTCGATCAAGATCGACGCGCCGAACTGAAGCGGCAACGCAACGCTTGGTCGCGGAAACGCGCTCAGCGCGGCATCGATCGCTCGTCCTCGATGGCGTGCCTGCGCGCGGTCGCGCAGCTCGCGTTCCATTGTTCGGCCAGTGCGGTCGCGCCGCCTTGTCCTGCAACAACCGCTCGCCCGCCTTGCGCATCCAGGCGGGCGGCGCGGCGTTCGTCGGCGCTGCTTTCGCGCACGTCCGATGTCGCCAGCTCCCACAGCGTTTTCAACCCGATCAGCACATACAGGACAGCCAACGTTGATCCAGACAGCGCCATCGCGACCATCCCGGCAATCAGTGTCAGATGCAGCACCAACCCGCGACCCAGCCGTTGCTGCGCGTACGCCTTGATCCAGGCGAACGGACGAGATTGAAGCGTCGCGCGCTCGACGTAAAAAATCGAGAAGCAAGGTTGCAAACAAGATGCCTGCGCCGTTGCGCAAAGAGCGGGGATCAAATTGCCACATCGATTCATGCGGATGGTGTGCGCCACCCACAATCGCGATGCCGATCAGGAAAACGCCGTGGGCGAGCGTGAACGGGAACGCCATCATCTCGTAATCGCGCAGCAGTGCCGGCTTGAGCGAGGAGCTCAGCGTTTGGACACGTGCGCATTCTCCGCCACGTACCAGCGCCAGGGCTCCTCGATCGCGCGCGAAATGCCTACGCGTGGTCTGACCACCGGATCACGCGGCGGGGGAATGCCGTCGCTGGCGATCCGGTGGCGGCCGTCGACGAGATCGGCACCGTCGTCTGCACGCGTAATGCCGAACGCCTGGCACAGACGCGCCGGCCCGCTGCAAAGATCGCGCTCGTTTTTCGCGCGCGGCCGGCGCGTGTGCATCAGCGCCAGACCGCTAAGCGGTTGCGCAGCGCGCAGCAACACGCCGACCCCCTCGCCTTCCTCGCCGCATGCCGCATTCGCGCACCAATGCATGCCGTAGGTGAAATACACATAGAGATGGCCAGGCGGTCCGAACATCGTCGCGTTGCGCGCGGTCCTGCCGCGAAACGAGTGCGCCGCCTCATCAAGCGGCCCGCAATAGGCTTCGGTTTCGACGATGCGTGCGCAACATCCGTCCGCGCCGATCAGGATCTTGTTGAGCAAATCGGGCGCGACTTCTCGCGGATCACGTCGATAGAACGCGCGCGGCAGCACGACTAGCGACCCCGGGGCCGGCTCTGCTGCATCCCGCGCTGTCGGCAAATCTCGTGCCGGATCGTGCATCGTAAAGACGCGCCCGAAAGACGTCGATTGTAGCCGGCTGCGCCCAGCATGCAGCGCAATGCACGTCTCATTGCGACGCCGGCAATGCACCGCTTCGCGCAAGTACGGCGCGGGCGATCGCCATACGCTTGGGGGCATCCACAAGGCCGTTTGGCATGTCCACATTGATCGCGAAGAACCAGCGCCTGCCGCCGCGCTCGACCCAGCCGACAAACCAGCCCAGGTCGAGCGCGCGTGCCGTGTCTTCGCTTACCGCCCAGCCGGTCTTCCCGCGCAATACGTAATCTGGCGCCGAATCCACCATGGAAATGCGCCGCACAGTCTCTTGCGCGCGCGCCGAGAATGGCAGCGTGCCGGCAGCGAGGCGGTGCAGGAACGCGATCTGCTCGACCGCGCTGATGCGCAACTGGCCGCTCAGCCAGAAGCGGTCGATGCTACCGCCAATATCGCGATTGCCGTAACCGGTCTTGTCGATCCAGCCTTGCATGCGCAGCGAACCTGCACGCCGCGCAATTTCCTGATAGAACCAGACGGCAGAAAATTTCATCGCGCTGGCCAGCGACTGATCGCGATTCCAGTTGTCGAAATGACGCTTCACGCCGTCCCAGCGGATTACTTCGTACTCGTCCTTTACGGCTCCGGTGTCGAGTGCGACCAGGGCGTTGAAAAGCTTGAACGTCGACGCCGGACTAAAACGAGATTCGGCGCGCTTACGGTCGAACACGAGATAGCGATTCGCCTGTTCGTCAAGAATCAGCGCGGTTCCGACGACACCGCGGTCGGAAAACTCCGGCGCCCATTCGGGATGTTCTTCCCAGCGTGCCTCGCTGGCCGAAGCCCACATGGGCAGCAACAGCAACTGCAGCAACAACATCATCAAACGCAATCGCATCGGTGTGTCCTCATTGCAGCGGACGCGCAGTCTAGCGGGACCTTTTTGCTCAAAAATGGCGCAACAGTGGCAGTGATACGTCCTTTGTCGGGAGCATCCGCTACCATTGGGTCGTCGCCGCCCAATACTTTGATTGCAGCAGGCGAGCCTGTTACAGGAAATAACGCTCCATGCCGCATGCGCACCTGAATCTCAATCTTCCGACCGGCGACGAGGTCAAGAGCACCACCTGCTACATGTGCGCGTGCCGCTGCGGCATTCGTGTGCACCTCAAGCAAGGCGCGGTTCGCTACATTGACGGCAACCCGCAACACCCGGTCAACCAGGGTGTGATCTGCGCGAAAGGTTCGGCGGGGATCATGCAGCACTACTCGCCGGCACGATTGAGCAAGCCGCTACTGCGCGTCGGTGAACGCGGCGCGCGGCAATTTCGCGAAATCGAATGGGATGAAGCGCTTGCGCTCGCTACAAAATGGCTCGGTGACATCCGCGCGCGCAATCCCGATGAACTGGCATTCTTCACCGGCCGCGATCAATCGCAGGCGCTGACCAGCTGGTGGGCGCAGCAGTTCGGCACGCTCAACTATGCCGCGCACGGCGGCTTCTGCTCCGTCAACATGGCCGCGGCTGGCATGTATACCCTCGGCGGCAGCTTCTGGGAATTTGGCGAGCCCGATTGGGAGCTGACCAAATACCTGATGCTGTGGGGCGTAGCCGAAGACCACGATTCCAATCCGATAAAACTTGGCCTCGGCAAGCTCAAGGCGCGCGGCGCGAAGATTGTCTCGATCAATCCGGTGCGCACCGGTTACGGCGCGATTGCCGACGAATGGGTGCCGATCAATCCCGGCACCGATGGGCTGCTTGCCGGTGCATTCATCCACGAATTGCTGCACAGCGATCGCATCGATCTGGACTATCTGGTGCGTTACACGAATGCGCATCATCTGGTGATACGCGCGCCGGGTGCGCCGGACGACGGCTTGATTGCGCGTGATGCGGACGGCAATGCGCTATGCGCGACGTGCACGGAAGCCGGACACCCTTCTGACGTTCGCATCACGCGCGCCGACGCGATCGAGATCGCGCCGTTGATCGTCGGCGACTACACACTGGCAGACGGGCGCAGTGCCGTACCCGCGTTCCAGTTGTTCGCCGAGCGTTTCATGGCCGAGGACTACGCGCCGGATGCGGTGGCGACAACCTGCGGCGTTGCGGCAGTGGATATCCGCCGCCTCGCGCGCGAACTGGCCGACACCGCGTTCGAGCAGGCGATCACGCTCGACCAACCGTGGACCGACGCGTGGGGCCGCGAACATGCCCAGATGATCGGTCGGCCAGTCGCAATGCATGCGATGCGCGGCATCGCGGCGCATGCAAATGGTTTTCACACCTGCAAGATAGTGCATTTATTGCAAATGATACTTGGCGCAATTGATACGCCTGGCAGTTTCCGCTACCAGCCGCCGTACCCGAAAACCGCCCCACCGCCCAACCGTCCCGGCAGGACGCGTACTGAAAACGGCACCCTCAACGCAGGCCCGCTCGGCTATGTGCACGCGCCCGAGGATCTCGTCGTCGACGCCAACGGCGTGCCGCGTCGCATCGACAAGGCTTTCTCGTGGGAATACCCGTTCGCCGCCCACGGCATGCTGCAGAGCGTGATCGCCAATGCCTGCAAGGGCGATCCGTATCGCATCGATACCTTGTTCCTGTTCATGGCCAACATGGGCTGGAACTCGGCGATGAATACCGGCGAGACGCGACGCCAGTTGTGCGAGCGCGATCCGGCAACGGGCGATTACCGCATTCCGCACATCATCTACAGCGATGCCTACGATTCTGAAACGGTCGCGTTCGCTGATCTGGTGTTGCCGGATACGACGTATCTGGAACGCTACGATTGCATCAGTCTGCTTGACCGGCCGACCTCCGACGCCGACAGCGCAGGCGATGCGATCCGGCGTCCTGTCGTCGCGCTTGATCGCGACGTGCGACCGTTTCAGGACGTGCTGCTTGATCTGGGCACGCGTCTTCGTTTGCCGGGGCTGGTCGATGCCGGTGGCGCGGCGAAATATCCCGGCGGCTACGCGCAATACATGGTCGAGCACGAGCGCGCACCGGGCGTAGGTCTGCTTGCCGGCTGGCGCGGCGCCGATGAATCGAAGGCCGCCATCGGCGCGGCGAATCCGCGCCAGCTCGACCGCTACATCGAGCACGGCTGTTTCTGGCATCAGCCCGTTCCCGCGGCTGGCCGCTACTACAAGATGGCCAATCGCGACTATCTTGACTGGGCCCAAGCGCTCGGCTTCGTCGCCACGACGCAACCGATCGTGTTGCAGTTTTATTCCGAATCGCTGCAGCGATTTCGTCTTGCGGCGCAAGGGCACGGCGCGATCCAACCGCCGGATCAGGATCGCGAACGCGTTGCGCGCTACTTCGATCCCTTGCCGTTCTGGTATGCGGGACTGGCGGCGGACCAGGTTACTGTGGGAGCGCCGGCAGGCGCGATATCGACTCGCGATGAAGGGCCGATGGAGCTTTTTAGTACCCACCGCAGCCACTCCGCCAATCGCATGACGACGGCCTACCCGCTCGCCGCCATCACCCAGCGCCCGATGTTCATGTACCACTCGTGGGGTTCGCAGAACAAATGGTTGCGCCAGATTGCCACGCGCAATTATCTGTACCTGCATCCTGCTACCGCCGCCGCAAACGACGTCGCCGATGAGGACTGGGTCTGGCTGGTGGCATCGCTCGGGCGCATCCGCGTGCAAGCGAAACTGCACGCAGGTACCGCGCCGGGAACCGTGTGGACGTGGAACGCAATCGGCAAGCACAAGGGTGCCTGGAAACTCGCTGCGCGCGCCCCGGAATTCGTCGATGGTTTTCTGCTCAATCACCTGATTGATGAATCGCTGCCTGCACGTGACGGCAGCCCGGCGCGTTCAAATGCCGATCCCGTCACCGGACAGGCCGCATGGTTCGACTTGCGCGTGCGCATCGAACGCGATCTACATCCGCGCATCGAGGGTCACCGCATCGAGCTGGGCGCGAGTAGAGGCGTCGCATGACGGCGCACGCGTGGCTGACGCTCGCCGTCGTGATTGGCGCGATCACGCTGTTCGCGAGCGAGAAGGTGCGCATCGATCTGGTCGCGTTGATCGTGCTGGTGCTGCTGGTGGTGCTGGGCCTCGTCACGCCGGTCGAAGCACTCGCCGGCTTCAGCAATGAGGCGACGATCACGGTTGCGGCGATGTTTGCGCTCAGCCTCGGCATCGAACGATCCGGTGCGCTTGAACCGCTCGGGCGATTGCTGTCGCGCATCCGCCAACCGTGGTTGCTGACGCTCGCCTTGATGCTTGCGATCGCGCCGATGGGCGCGTTCGTCAAGAACATCGCACTGGTTGCAACCTTCCTTCCGCTCGCGCTGCGCGTGTGCGCGAACACCGGCACTTCGCCGGCGCGCGTGCTGATGCCGATGGCCTACGCCGCACAAATGGGCGGGGTATGCACGCTGATCGGCACCTCGTCGAACCTGCTCGCCG
>JBDUED010000093.1:0-9215 GCA_040002595.1 Dokdonella sp.
GGCCGGCATCACAGGCCGAGCTTGAACTCGATCCGGCGCCGCAAGGTGGATGTGACCGGCTTGCCTTTCTCAAGGCGTGGCTCGAACTTCGCGCGCTTGATCGCACTGATCGCTTCGCTGTCGAAGATGCGCGAAGGCTGCGAGGCAGTGACTTTGGCGTTGCTCACGGAACCGTCCGTCCCAACCGTGAACTCCACTTCGACCCAGCCATCCTGTCGATTGCGCGCGGCGGCTGGCGGATAGTTGGGTCGTGGCGGGGTGACGACACGTACATCGCGCGTCTCGCCCACCGGTTCCGGGGCCGCTGGCGCTGCAGCCGGTGGCGGCGTGGCGCGCGCAACCTCGGCCTTGGGTTTGGGCGCCGCTGGCGCAGCTGCGGATTCCGCGGTTGCGGCGGCGGGTTCGGGGCTTGCGGCGGGCGCTGCCGCAGCCTTCTCCTTGGCAGCGGCGGCCGCAGCAGCCGCGGCTGCCTGCTGCAGGGCCAGTTGCTGGTCCTTGTCACCCTGTTTCTTTTTCGCGTCCAGCTTGCTGCGCAGGATCGTCAGCGTGTAGTTGCTCGGATCCGCCTTTGCCAGCAGGTTCATGATGCGCGTGGCTTCGTCGAAATTGCCTTGGTTGATCTGTTCCTCCGCACTGCCAGTGGCAAACGGAAACAGTTCGCGCACTGCATCGATGGCGCCCGCATCGTCCGGCTGCTTGGCCATGATCTGCAGGTAATACTCCAGTGCGTTGTTGCCGGCCGGAGAGACCATGCGGTTCTCCCCCATCGCCTTGCGCGCTTCCTTGTACATCTGGTCAACGGTAAGGACCGGAGCGGCTGTCGGTGCCGCTTCCGTCGGCGCGGTGACCGTCGCCGGGCCCGTCACAGCTGTCTTGGGCGCGCTTGACTTGCCGAGGAACCACCATGCGGCCACAACGACCACGACAACCAGAATCGCCGCCATCGCCAGTTGTGCGGTCGAGGCGGCCCCGCGCATCCGCGATGCGCGCTTGAGCTGCACGCCTTCTTGCGCGCATCCATCGACCGCTGTGCCGGCCCTGTCATTTGATTTCGACATCTGATCGTCCCCCGGAGATTGGACATTGAACGGGGCAAGGCGCCGCGTACAATGCAAAGATAGCCTATTTCAAAATGCACAATGCGTGCCGCCTGTGACGCCTGCCGCGCACTGTGCCCATTCAGTTTCCTCCCCATAAGCTGGCGTAGCAAACGGCAAGCCGGAGCCCGGTCGCCGTAGTGCACTCCACTTTTTCATGCGAGGATCAGGATATGGCTACCGTACGCGAAATGAAGCAACAGCTCGACGACGCCGGCAACGAAGTTGCAGGCGCGGCCCGCGCAAGCGTTGACGATGCAAATGGCGAACTGCATCGCCTGGGTGCAAAGTTGCGCTCGAATGGCGCCCAGCTTGAAGAGGAACTGCACGACGCCGGTGCACGTCTGGCGCAAGGCGCACGCACGTTTGGCGATGCGGCGATCGAGCAAGTGCGCGAACATCCGATGGCAGCGTTCGGTATCGCGTTCGTGGCAGGGTTGGTGGTGTCGCGGATGCTGCGCCGCCGTTGACATGGAAACCGCAGCCGACGCTGATGCACCGAGCGCGCCGCCCGAAGATGCATTAGCGGCGGCAAGCACGGCGTTCGAGCAGGCGCTGCGATTCGCCAAGGCAGCGGTCGACTTGTTGCGCGCGGAGTTTCGCCTCGCGCGCAGCAGCGTGATGGCGCTGGTATGGCTTGCCTTCGCCCTCGTTTTTTTCGGCGTCGGCGCGTGGCTTGCACTGAGCGCGGCCATTGCTGCCGGCGTCTACCAACTGACGGGCAATGTGTTTTACGGCATTGCCATTGTCGCCATCGCCAACGTGATCGGCGTGGTACTCGTGCTGCGTTCGATGCGTGGATGCTGGCACGATCTTGGCCTACCGCGCACGCGCGGCGTGCTCCATCAGATCAGGCACGGTAGTCAATGAATTTGCGCGCTCGCCGGCGCGAAGTGCTGTTTGCGAGTGCCAGGCTGCAACTGGAACGTGATCAGTGGATGCGGCAGACACAGTCGCTGCGTACGCGGGTGGCCGCCCACCGCGAGTGGTGGATTCTGAGCAGCGGGCTTGCCGGCGGTTTGATTGCCGGCTTGTTGCCGCTGCACGGCTTCAGGCGCGCCGGCCGCCTGGCCAGCCGCACACTTTCTTTCGTTTTGCGTTCGCCACTCATCGCCTTGCTGTTTGCCAGTGCAGCAACCAAATCCGATCCCGCGAAACCGGACCCACCACCATGACAAAAACGGAAGCGACAACGCCGGTGCCGAGCACGACTGCAGGCGCCGAGGTTTCAGCGCGCTCGAAGGCTGCGTCGCCGGTGGCACCGGTGGCACCGGTGGCAGCAGACGTTGCCGTTTCTCCCGACCCCGGCACGCGCCCGACGCATTCGACGAAGATGCAGGACCGTCTGCTGGGTTTTCTGGTTGTCGTTCTTGCGCTGTACACGTGCGCCCTGACCGAAGCACTGCTGGTGCCGATTCTGGTTGGCGTCCTGCTGGGTCTGATGCTGGCGCCCGCGGTGCGCTTTCTCGAGCGTCGGCGTGTACCGCGCATACTCGGCGCGCTGTTCGCAGTGAGTGCCATGTTCGGGGTGCTGGGGGCAGCCATTGTCGCGCTGGCATCGCCCGCGCGGACTTGGTTGTCGCGGATGCCGGTTGCCTTATCGCATCTGCAACTTGCATTGCGTGATGTGCGCCGTCCGTTGCAGGCAGCGAGCGAGGCGACCCGCCAACTTGGCAAGCTTGGCACGATGGGTGACACACACACCGTGGCCGTGGTCGACGCATCGCCAGATTTCATTGCACACGCGCTCAGCGCGGCGCCCGTCGCGCTCGCCGGTGTGGTCGTGACCGTGTTCCTGACTTTTCTCTTCCTGCTGCATGGGGATGCGTTGTTGCGCAAATTCGTGACCATGGCCCCGCATCTGCGCGCAAAGCGCGATATCGTCATAGCGACGCGCGAGGCACAGCGCGAGTTGTCGATCTACATGATCACGATAACGCTGATCAACGCAGCGCTCGGTCTGGCCACGGCAGCGGCGTTGTACGCATTGCATGTGCCTGATCCGTTGCTGTGGGGGGGTATCGCCGCGCTGATGAACTACGCGCCGTTCATCGGCCCACTGCTGACTGCTGGAGCGCTTGTCATTGCCGGCTTTGCCGAGTTCACCTCTCCCGCGTCCGCGCTCGCCGCACCGGCTGCCTTTCTGGTTTTGCACCTGCTCGAAGGTGAGCTGATCACGCCGCATCTGGTCGGACGTCGATTGGCACTCGATCCGGTGGTGGTATTTCTCGCACTCATCGTGCTCGGCTGGATGTGGGGCGTCGCGGGACTGCTGCTCGCAGTACCCTTGCTGGCATGCGCGAAAATCATCGCCGAGCGCATCCTGGAGGGCGACGCACTGGCGATCTTGTTGTCGCGCTGAAGCGCACGGGACTCATGGCGCACCGCGAACATGCCGCGATTTCGCACGCTCGATTGATATTGCTGGGAGGGGGTGTTGCGGGAGGGGAAATTCTCTCCCTGCGCTGGGCATATCCGCAGGGAGAGCAATTGATTTCCGATGTTACTGTGTTGCTGGTGGTGCTTGTTGCGGTGTTGCTCTACCGCTGACCGGCTTCGCGCCTTTCGACCCGAAGCCGGCAGCCTATCCGGCGCGCAATATCACGGCCGGCTGAAGGCAGGCCTTACTTGGCCTTCTTTGCAGCCTTCTTTACGGATTTCTTTGCCGCTTTCTTTGCGGCTGGCTTCTTGGCCGCACCGGTCTTGCGAGCGGTGGCGGTCTTAGCCTTGGCGGTTGTCTTCTTCACCGCTTTTTTCGCGGCGGCCTTTTTTGCCGGTTTCTTTTTAGCTGCTGCTTTCTTCATAGCCATATCGCGTCTTAGCTCCTCGTCAGTTGGCAGTGGTTGCCCAGTAAAAGCGTGAAGGAATGCTTCGCACAACAAATCGCTGTTGGTGGCATGACGCAGATCACTGACTTGGCGGCGGGTCCTCTCGTCGGACAGAAGCTTGAGAATGTGAAATGGAACCGACACCGTGATTTTTTTTACCGACCCGGCTTTCGTGCCGTGCTCAATGTACGGAGCGATGATTCGAGTCGAAGCCATGTTTCCTTTATTTATTTGTCATGCCGGCGCAGAAACTATTCCTGTCGTGCGCAAGTGTCAACAAATTTCTGAGGGTAAACAAGCAGTTCCCACACGACTGCTGGGCGGCAAAAACGGGTCCAAAATCCGATCTCATGCCGTTCTCTAGATGTCACAAATATAGACGTCTATCCATATATACGTCTATTACATGAACGTCTTTCACGCACACGAAAAACCCCGCAGAGCAAGGCGTGGCGCGGCTTTCACGGCTTTCCAATATCTCCGCATGCGTGTGAACGCAATTGTTTTCGCGTTATAAATCGCGAAATTAAAACGCGGGATTGCGAGCGCCGCCGACGCCTGAGAGGGCCGTTCCGGACGCGCCGCGGGCAGGAAAAATATTTTCGTCAGACGAGCGCTTGGCGCAGAATTTCGGCGAAACGGTCCAGGTCTGCGGCCGTCTTGGTCTCGGTGGCACACACCAGCAACGCGTCGCCGAGCTCCGGATATTCGTCGCCGACAGCGACGCCGGCAACGATGTTTTCTTGCGCGAGTTGCTCGACGATCAACGGCGCCGACTTGGGCAACGCGATCGCGAACTCGTGAAAGAATGCTCGCGTCGACAACGCACGCACCCCGGGAATCGCGATGAGTTTTTCGCGCAATGCGCGCGCGTTCGTCATGCTGTTCGCAGCTGCTCGCCGCACACCTTCCGGACCGAGCATCGCCATCGCGATTGTCGCGGCCGTGACCAGCAATCCCTGGTTCGTGCAGATGTTCGAAGTCGCCTTGGCACGGCGAATGTGCTGCTCGCGCGCTTGCAAGGTCAGCGCGAAGCCTTCCTTGCCCTCCACATCGGTGGTGCGCCCCACAATGCGACCGGGTAATTGGCGTACCAGCTCCTGACGGCAGGCGAGAATGCCGAAATACGGGCCACCGGACGACAGCGGAACGCCCAGCGGCTGGCCTTCGCCGCAGACGATGTCGGCACCGGTCGAACCCCACTCGCCTGGCGGTTTCAATGCCGCCAGCGACAACGGATTGACGATGCCGATGACCAAGGCCCCCTTCGCATGCGCCCAATCGGTCAGCGCATCGACATCCTCAAGCACTCCGAAGAAGTTCGGCTGCGGAATGGCCAGCGCGGTGAAGGCGCCGAAATCCTGCTGCGCCAGCCACTCGGGCGATATGCCGCCCGCTTGGGCACCCTCATGGCAGAAATCGAATTCGACGACCTCGATATCCTGCAGAGCAACGATCGTCTTCAGGGTCTTGCGATACGCCGGATGCACGCTGCGCGGCACCAGCACTCTGCGCGGACCTTGCTTCGAGCAACGTATCGCCATCAACACCGCTTCGGCCAACGACGTCGCGCCGTCGTACATTGACGCGTTGCTCACGTCCATGCCCGTCAGCCGCGTCATCATGGTCTGATATTCGTAGATCAGTTGCAGCGTGCCCTGGCTTGCCTCGGCCTGGTACGGCGTGTACGCGGAATAAAATTCGCCGCGCGAAACGATTGCCCACACGGCAGCCGGAATGTGATGCTCGTACGCGCCGGCGCCGGCGAAGTTGAGTGGCGTGCCGTCCTGCGCGGCACGCTCTTTCATCAGGCGCGCGACCTGTTGTTCCGATAAACCGGGCGGCACTTTCGCCAGCGCATCGATCTTCAGCGCAGCGGGAATTTCATCGAACAGCTCCTCGATGCGGGCAACGCCGATCGCTTGCAGCATCGCGCCGACGTCGGCTTCAGAATGGGGAATGAAAGGCATTTTTTGGGAATCGGGAATTGGAAACGGGATGGATTCAAAGCGCAATGGTGCGCGCACGACACGATGGCGACGGAGCCACTTGTGCCGGCAGCAGGGGCGTCAGCGGCAAATCACGGATGCAGGACGCGAATCAAAAGAGGCGGAACGGAGGTACCTATTGTCCGATGCCGAATCCCGCATGCCGGCTCCTCAGTGCTCTTCGCTGTCGATCAACTCGGCGTAGGCATCCGGATCGAGCAGGTCTTCCTGATCCTCGGCGAGATTGTCCGGCTTGATGACAAAGATCCAGCCGTCACCGAATGCGTCCTCGTTGATCGTCTCGGGCTTGTCCGGCAGCGCTTCGTTGACCGCGATGATCTCGCCGGAGACCGGCGCGTAGACATCGGAAGCGGCTTTAACCGATTCAACCACCGCAACCGCGTTGCCGGCCTTGACTGTATCGCCGATGCTCGGAAGCTCGACGTAGACCAGATCGCCGAGCAGGCCCTGCGCGTGATCGGAAATGCCGACTGTGACGTCGCCCGAATCTTCGACGCGCGCCCATTCGTGGGATTTCATGAACTTCAGGTCGCCGGGAATTTCTTGCATGGCTCAAGTCCTTGATGGGTACCACTGAAAGCGAATTCTAGCAACGGAAACGGCTGTGCGCGAACGACAGGCTACACGCCCTCGCACGCCTTGCCATCGCGCACAAACGGATACTTGACCACACGCACCGGCACTTGCCTGCCGCGGATGTCTGCGTGCAGCGTTCCCACCGACCCAGCCGGCACGCGCGCGAACGCGATTGATTTGCCCAGCGTCGGCGAAAACCCGCCAGACAGGATCTCGCCCTCGCCGAGCGATGTGATCACCCGCTGACCGTGACGCAATACGCCTTTATCATCCATGACCAAGCCGACCATCATGCGATGGCCACCATCGGCCTTCTGCTTTTCCAGCACGCCGCGGCCGATGAAGTCGCGGCCTTCGTCGAGGGCAAGGGTCCAGCCGAGGTTGGCTTCCAACGGCGTGACGCTCTCGTCCATGTCCTGGCCGTACAGGTTCATGCCCGCTTCGAGGCGCAGCGTATCGCGCGCGCCCAGGCCCGCGGGCGCAACGCCGGCGTCTTTCAATTTGTTCCACAACGACACCGCGTCTTTTTCCGGCACGATGATTTCAAAACCATCTTCGCCGGTGTAGCCGGTGCGCGCGATGAACAAGCCGTCGCCCTCGGTCGCGACGAACTTGCCGATCTTCGCGGCTTTCGCACGTGTCGGGGGTGTCAGCAAGCCGAGCACCTTTTCGCGCGCATGCGGACCCTGCACCGCGATCATGGCGAACTCCGGGCGCTCGCTGACCTTCACGTCGAACGCCATGGCTTGCTTTTCAATCCACGCCAGATCCTTGTCGCGCGTTGACGCGTTCACAACCACACGAAAGAAATCCTCGGCCAGGAAATACACGATCAAGTCGTCGATCACGCCGCCGCGTTCATTCAACATGCACGAATACAGCGCCTTGCCCGCAACCTTCAGTTTGTCGATGTTGTTGGCAAGAAGGTGACGCAGGAATTCGCGGCAACGTGCGCCGTGCAGATCGACCACCGTCATGTGCGACACATCGAACATGCCCGCGTCGCGACGCACCGCGTGATGCTCTTCGATCTGCGAGCCGTAGCTTATAGGCATGTCCCAGCCACCGAAGTCGACCATCTTTGCGCCAAGCGCGCGATGGGTTTCGTTGAGGACGGTCTTTTGGGTCATGTCGATTTTGAGCTGGAAATGCGGGTCTGCATTATCGCGGGAAGGAGCAGTGATGTCTGCGCCCGGTCTGGGACAGGTGTTGCCGCGATGGCTGTCACGGGCGAAGCCGGTCAGCGGTCCGTTTCGCGGGCGGCCAGCAACCGCAACCGCAATTGCAGCCGTGTCTCGGGCTCCAATGCCGGTCGATCCACAATGCCTTCACGCAACGGACTTCACGCGCAACGCCGTGCCATCGACAGCGATTACCTCGACCTCGCTGCCCACCGGCAAATCCGGACCCTCGGCCAGCCACTGTCCATCGCCGACCTTGACCTTGCCTCGGCCATTGACGATTGCTTCGATCAGCACGAAACGCTCGCCGACAAGTTTCTTGCCGCGGCGGTTGAGCAGGGGCTGGTCATTGCGTTGCTCGGCGAGCGGACGGATGAATTTCCAGTACACGAGGCAGGCCGCGATCGACAGCAGCGCGAACACGATTGCTTGCGCAATGGTTGGCAGGCCGGGGGCGACCAGCATCACGATCCCCATCACGCCGGCGGCAATGCCTATCCAGAGCATGAAGTAGCCAGGCAGGATCATCTCCGCACCGACGAGAATCAGCGCGAGCAGCCACCAGCCGTAGTTATTAACGAGATTTTCCATGAATGCGGATCCAGATCAGCGGCGGATTTCCTTTACTCGTCATCCCGAGGAACGCCGGGATTCCGCTACCTTGTCCTAACAGGACAATCCAGACGCGGAATTTCGGCCTTGGCCGGAATGACGATCATAAGCAGGTCAACGTGGAATCGGCGGCGGCGAAGGCGGCGGTGATACGCGCGCCACTGGCGGCGGCGATGGCGGTCGAGGCGCGGCGCCTTGCTCGGACATCGCATTCTTCGCCAGCTCGGCAATACCGGCCATCGCGCCGATGATGCCGGTGGCCTCGATCGGCAGCAGCAGCATCTTCTGGTTCGGTGAATTGGCCATTGCCTTCAGCGCTTCGACATAGTTGTTGGCGACGAAGTAGTTCAGCGCATTGATGTTGCCGCCGGCGATCGCTGCAGACACCAGATCGGTTGCCTTGGCTTCCGCCGCGGCGAGACGTTCGCGCGCCTCCGCCTGCCGAAATGCCGCTTCCTTCTCGCCCTCGGCGGCGAGGATGACCGATTGCTTGGCGCCCTCGGCCTTGAGAATCGCAGCCTGGCGAAACCCCTCGGCATCGAGGATGTTCGCTCGCTTCTCGCGTTCGGCTTTCATCTGGCGCGCCATCGAATCGACCAGATCGCGCGGCGGCTGGATGTCCTTCAGTTCGATGCGCGTGACTTTCAGTCCCCACGGATGCGTCGCCTCGTCAACGACGCGCAACAGCTTGGCGTTGATCTCGTCGCGTTTGCTGAGGCTTTCATCGAGATCGAGCGAACCCAGTACGGTGCGGATATTGGTCATGATGAGGTTGATGATCGCGATTTCGAGGGTCGAAACCTCGTACGCTGCCTTCGCCGCATCAAGCACCTGGTAGAACACCACGCCATCGACCTTGACGACGGCGTTGTCCTTGGTAATCACGTCCTGTGACGGCACGTCGAGCACCTG
>JBDUED010000094.1:0-9165 GCA_040002595.1 Dokdonella sp.
GTGTACCACCGCGACAGGTAGGCCGCCGCCTGCGCATCCGCACGGTAACGGCGCACGCCATCATTGAGCGCAAACACGTCGGTTGGGCCGGTGTAAATCAGATCAGCGTTGCCGAATGGATTGCCGCGCGCACGCTGCTGCAATTCCGCAACCTCGTAGGTATTGAACGCGATCACGTCAGGCAGGCTGCGGGTATCCCCGGCGCCGTAGATCGCGTGCAGCGAAGTGTATGCGGACGGATTGGCCTGAATTGCCGCTCCAATTTTAGCGACCACGGCATTGGTGGGCCGGTACGCGGCAGCCACAGGCACCAGTGCGCCGAGCATGTCAGGAAAGTAATAGTCGAACGCGGCGCGCAATGCAAAGTCACGCTGCATCAGCGCATCGGTCGGCTCGATCGCTCCGCACAACGACAAGCCACCCGTGTAAACCTGCGGCTGCGTCTCCATCGCCATCACCGTCAAGGTGCCGCCCATCGACATGCCCATCGCGAATGTGCGCTTCGGCGCGCCATGTTTCGCGATGAAATAACGTCGCAGACGCTCGCTGTCCGCGCTGCCCTCCTCGACCGCCCAGCCGGTTTTCGAATAGGCGGACTGGATCAATGCAAAACCGCGGCCAAGAATCGAATCGAACATCGGCGACAGGCGTTCGCCCTTTCGGAACGTGATCGGGTCGATCGCATAGCCGTGAAAGAACACGACCAGGCCGCGATTCCAGTTTGCGGGAATGTCGATGCGGTACGCGGCGCCATCGCGCGTGCCGATTTCAGTTGCCGCGCGCGACGTCAGCGCCAGTGCCGGCACAGCGGCGTGGGCGCTGGCGCAGATCGCGCAAAAGGCGATCAGGACCGCCAGAATCAGCCCATGCATGGCTTGATTCATGACGCGTCGCTGCGGTGCTGCTCGCGCAACGCTGCAAGTTCGTCATGCAAGCTCGCGACCTCCGCCTCAAGCCGCGCGACGCGTTCGGCCAGGTCGGTGCGCGCCGTCGACGGCGCAGTCGGGATGCCGGCAAACGAAGCTGGATCGATCGGACCGCCCAACAGATGCATGTACCGATCTTCGCGCTGGCCCGGCGCACGACCAAGTTGCATGACCATTGCAGGTTCGCGCTGGATGAGGCGGTCGAGCGTGTCCCGCACATCGTCGAGACCCGGAAATTCAGCGAGCCGCTCAGTGCGCGTCAGCAATTCAGCCAATGTCTGCGGTCCACGCAGCAGCATGACGCACAACACAGCTCGTTGCCGCGCGGTCACCCCATAGACCGAATCGAAGCGGTGTTCGTAGCGCAGCGCACGTTGCGACGACGGCGCAGTCCTGACCAGACCGCGACCCTCCATCTCGCGCAGCGCATGCGCGACCGCACCGGGCTCCAGATGCATGACCGGCTCGCGACTGCTCTTCTGGTTGCATGCCGCGACTACCGAGTTCACGGTGAGCGGATAAACCTCGGCCGTCGTCGCCGCTTTCTCGACCAGACAGCCGAGGATGCGCGCCTGGGTCGCGTCGAGCGGTTCAAGCCGGACGCTTGATTCGGGGCTGTGGACTGCTGTCGGTTCCACGATTGCATTGAGTTGCGAGGATGGTGACTCAGTGTAACGCCCATCCGCACGTTCGCAGCGCCGGCGCACCTGCGCTCAGGGTTCCGAATCGTCCTGCACGGCGCTCTTGTCGATCGGCGCGCAGCCAGGCCGGACCGCGTCTGCACCGAACAACCACCAATCGCGACGATTCGCATGCCCGACCCGGGTCGCCTTTGTCGTGTCGATGCAATCGCCCATCGCCTCTTCGAGAATGAAGATGCGCCGCTGCGTCGGTGCCTCGCCTTGCCAGTGCACCGCTGCCGCATACTGCTTGTCCCATGCCAAATTGAAGCCGAAATCGCGCACCGGCCCGCTCGCCATCAGCAGGTTCTGTTCTTTCCATGCGACAAGCCCGATCTCGGTATTCGCACCAGCCAGTTCTCGCGCGCGCCGCATGACGCCGGCTGCGGAACTCGAATCGTTGAGCAAGGGGTACGCCCACAGACTCAAGATCAGCCACAAGGCGCAAATTCCGCCAAGCAACGCATGCACGCCGCGGCGCAGTCGGAACCACGCCGCCGCCGCGACGCATGAGATACCGATCACCACGAACATGCCCCAGATACTGCGGCCGATAGCTTCCAGTTCGCGCCGTTGCAGAAAGTTGTCCGCCGCGGCCCAATGGCCGAATAGCGCCCACAGGCCAATCCCGGTGATCGCAAGGCCGCCCGCCAGTGCAATCACGAATGCCGTCGCGCGCAGCCAGCGCGCGTTCGCGATATCAACGAGGGTCGGCGCAAGCGCGAGCGCGAGCATCGGTAGCACGGGCATCAAGTAGACGTCGCGCTTGCCGGCAGGAATACTGAAGAACACGATCACGATCAGCGACCACGCCAGCGGCAGCAGTACGCGTGCATCGCCCGCCTTGAGATCGCGCGACCAGCGCCGCAGCGCGGCGCCATACGCCAACGACAACGGAAACCAGGCGAATAGCAGCACCGGCAGGTAATACCAGAACGGTTGCGGGTGCGACCACGTGCCGGCGTACCGGCCAGCGGTCTGGTGAAAGAAAAGGTCGCTGACATAGGCCGCATACTCCGGCGTGCCGCGCGCACGAGCGACCAGCACCACCGCAATTGCCCAGGCGAGGATCGGAGCGGCAAACGCCATCGCGCCGCCGAGCCAGCGCAACGCAGAGGCCGATGTCTGCGTCACGCCTTGCCAGTTGCGCCAGCGCGCAAACAGGTAGGGCACGAACATCAACAGCGCGAGCACACCAACGCCTTTGCTGATCACTCCGAGGCCAGCTGCAAAACAACCGAGCCAGTACGCGCGCCAATTGGGTCCGCGCAGGAAATGCAGCAACAAACCCCAGTTGGCAAGCGTGACCCAGCCCATCACCAGCGGATCGATCTGCGCGCGTTTGACCTGATACATGAACTGGAAGGCGAACAACACGCCGAGCGCGGCCAACAAACCGGCGCGGTGATTCCAGAACCGCCGGCCAAGATCGTACGTCAGGCCGAGCGTGAGCAGGCCGGCAAGCAGCGACGGCAACAAAAACGCGATGCGCCAGTTACGCACGACTTCATACGACGCGGCCTGCAGCCAGAACAGCAGCGGCGGCTTGTCCGAATACAGTTCAATGCCGCGATGCGGAAACAACCAGTCGCCCGACGCGATCATCTGCCGGGCGACCAACGCAAAGCGGGGTTCGTCAGACGGCCATGGATCGCGCAGACCGATGCCGACAGCGAGCAGGCCCAGAGCGATCAGCATGAACACGCAGAACTGGCGTCGCTCGCGGCGCGCAGCGGACGAAGCGGCGATGGAATTCATGCGACAAATCGGACGGGAAAGCCGCGCCCATGCTAGCAGACGAGCAGACCGGCTCATGCCGCAATCAGACATCTTGTTACTTTTCGGGCAATCAGGACCGTGTATCTGGCAATGAGCAACGCTGCAGGCCGGCCGCAATTGCCGTCGACCGCACGGTTGGCGATACTCGCGCGCAGCCGAGGAACCTGATCATGTCGCCCATTGCATCGACGGATTTCGCCGCGCAACCGCTCGTCAGCGCGAGCGCCCTGCCGGCGCGTTGCTACGCCGGAACGGAGGCGCACGCGCGGGATCACCGCGCGGTATTCGCGCGTGCCTGGGCACTGGTCGCACATGCTGCGCAATTGACGGAAACGGGCGATCACGTCGTGGCGGAAATCGCCGGCGTTCCGCTGCTGGTCGTGCGCGGGGCTGACGGCAAGCTGCGCGCCTTGCATAACGTGTGTCGCCATCGCGCCGGTCCGCTCGCATTATGCGACGGGCGCGGCGCGAAACGTCTGCGCTGTCGCTATCACGGCTGGACCTACGCACTCGATGGGCGTCTCGTCAGCGCGCCTGAAATGAAAGACGCAGCCGACTTCGACGTGGATGCGATCCGTTTGCCGCAAGCGCAGGTCGCAAGCTGGCACGGATTGGTTTTTGTGACGCTCGGCGCGGGACCGCCACTGGCCGAACTCCTCGATGGCATCGACGAACGCATCGGCGCCGATGCATTGAGCGATTACGCATTCCACCAGCACATCGCGTACGACATCGCCTGCAACTGGAAGGTCTACGTGGACAACTATCTGGAGGGTTACCACGTCCCCCATATTCACCCCGAGCTCAATCGCATGCTCGACTATCGCAGTTACGTGACCGAGCTGTCGCGCTGGCATTCGCTGCAATGGAGTGCGCTTGAGAGTGCCGGCGATCTGTATGGCAATGGTGATGCGCTGTACTACTGGATCTGGCCGAACACGATGCTCAATATCCTGCCAGGGCGCCTGCAAACCAATCGCGTGATGGCGCTCGGCGACGCGCGTTGCCGCGTCGAGTTTGATTTCTACTATCCCGACAATGCCGACGGCGCAAGCCGTCATGCGCGCGACCTGTCCTTCAGCGACGTCGTGCAGAAGGAAGATGTCGACATCTGCGAGCAGGTGCAGCGCGGCCTGGCCTCAGGCTCGTACATCGGCGGCCGTCTCAATCCATTGCGTGAAAGCGGCGTACATCATTTCCACGAACTGCTGCGCGCGGCATATCGCGACGACGCCGCAGATTCCTGCCCCACGGTGTTTGCGGGTTAACCGGCCTGCAACATCACGTTAACCGCGCGAACACGTGCGATCCGTATGCTGTCGCAAATCGAACGACGGAGGCTCCCATGCGTGACAAGCGTCATACCGAAGTGAACGTGCTCGGCTATCGCATTGAGCGCCTGCAGAAACTCGACGACTTCGGCAACGTCGCCGCACAATGGTACGAAGTTCTGGCGCCCGAATCGGCAATGCTGCTCGGCAGTTTCGCGCATCGCGCGGAAGCAGAGCGCGAAATCGTCGCGCGCGAATTGTGCGCGTTGCCGAGGCCTTCGGCGGCGTTTTGATTGCGGCCAAGCGCGGATCACCGATAATGCCCACTCCAGCGATTGGCAATTGATTTGACGATGAATGAAGTTGTGATCCTGCATAATCCACGCTGTTCAAAATCGCGCGCGACGCTCGATCTGATCCAGGCGCGCGGCATCGCGCCGCGCATTGTCGACTACATCACGACGCCGCCGAGCATTGCGGAAATCGATTTGATCCTCGATGCACTTGGCATGGAACCGCGCGCGCTGATGCGCCACGAGGAAGCGGAATACAAGACGCTTGATCTGGACGATCCATCGCTGAGCCGCAAGGAACTGGTCGCCGCAATGCACAAGTACCCGCAATTGATCCAGCGACCGATCGTGCTGGCCAATGGCAAGGCCGCGATTGGGCGTCCGCCTGCAGACGTGCTGTCAATTCTGTAAACCACGAATGCGGACCGCGGCTTCACTTATTCTGGATTATCGAGCAACCACTGTCACTGCGTCATGGCAAATTCGTCCGCGTCCATCCACGCCGGAAAGCTCTCGCGATGTGCTGCCAGCGCGACCGGATCGAGAGTCACCGTGACGACCTGCTCGTGCGCGCCGAGTTCGATCTGCGGGACCCCGAGATAGTCCAGGACGGCACTGTCGCCAGCGTAGTTCAACCCATTGCCATCGACGCCGACGCGATTGACCCCGATGCAATACGCCAGGTTCTCGATCGCACGCGCACGCAGCAACGTTCGCCACGCGTGCCGGCGTGCGCTTGGCCAGTTCGCCACAAACAGCAGCACGTCGTAGTCGAAGCGTTGCGCGCTGCGATCGTAGCGGTTGCGCAACCAGACCGGAAAGCGCAAGTCGTAGCAAACCTGCGGGCAAATGCGCCAGCCATTCAATTCCACAATCAGGCGTTCGCAGCCGCCGCTGTAGCGTTCATGCTCTTTCGCCATTCGAAACAGATGGCGCTTGTCGTACAGCGCATGGCTGCCATCCGGACGCATCCAAATCAGCCGGTTCACGCAAACCTCGCCTTCGCGCATCACGAGGCTGCCGGTGACTGTCGCGCGGACTTCGCGCGCAAGATCGCGCAGCCAGCGCAGTCCCTCGCCATCCATCGTCTCGGCATTGACGAGGGTTTCGTTGGTGAACCCGGAGAGAAAGGTTTCCGGCAGTACGACCAGATCGGTCTGACCGTGCAGCGGTCGCACCAGCGAGCCGTAGTACGCGCGGTTCGCCGCCGCGTCATGCCAGCGTGTCTCGCCCTGCACCAGCGACACCCGCAACGGAGTCATCGCGACGGCCATCACAGCGCCTGCAGCCGGGCAGCCGCCAGCTCCAGCGTCGTGTCGGTCTTCGCGAAACAAAACCGGATCAGACGTTGCCCCAATGGCGGCGATTCGTAAAACGCCGAAATCGGGATAGCCGCAACGCCGCCTTCTTTCGCCAGCCATTCGCAGAACGCCAGGTCGTCGGCGTGGCTCAGCGCTGAATAATCGGCGATCTGGAAATACGCGCCCGCCACCGGTCTCAACTTGAAATTGGAACCAGCGAGCAAATCGCGAAATCGATCACGCTTGGCCTGATAAAACGCCGGGAGTTCCAGGTAATGCTGTGGATCGCTTTCGAGGATATCAGCCAGCGCCCATTGCGCCGGCGTGAACGTGCAGAACGTCAGGTACTGATGCACTTTGCGAAACTCGACAGACATCGCAGGCGACGCAATGCAGTAGCCGACCTTCCAGCCGGTGCAGTGATAGGTCTTGCCGAACGAACTGATCACAAAACTGCGCTCGGCAAGCTCGGCGTGGCGCAACACGCTTTGATGCTGCGCGCCATCGAACACAATGTGCTCGTAGACCTCGTCGGACAACACGAGCATGTCATGCTTGCGCGTCAGCGCTGCAAGCGCCTCCAGATCCGCCGCGCTGAAAACCGACCCGCATGGATTGTGTGGCGTGTTGACCACGATCATGCGTGTCTTTGGTGTGACTGCTGCTTCGATCCGTTGCCAGTCCGGCGTGAAGTCGCGCGGATCTAGCGGCACGTGTACAGCGCGCCCCCCGTTGAGTTCGATCGCCGGATCGTAACTGTCGTAACACGGATCGAGCACGATCACTTCGTCGCCCGTGCGCACCACTGCCGCAATCGCCGCGAACAATGCTTCGGTTGCACCCGAGGTGACCGTGATCTCGCTGTCGACGTTGACAGTGCGCCTGTACAATTTTTCGGTCTTGCGCGCAATCTGCTCGCGCAGTGCCGGAATGCCGCTCATCGGCGAATATTGATTCTTGCCGGAATTCATTGCCGCACTCAGCGCGTCGCGCAACGCCTGCGGACCATCGAAATCGGGGAATCCCTGACCCAGATTGACTGCCTTGTACTCAGCAGCTAGCTGGCTCATCACCGTGAAGATCGTGGTGCCGACTTTCGGCAGTTTGGTCTCGATCAGCATGTCGTCCCGTTCGTTTGGACGGCCAAAAGCCGCGTGCAAATCGATGGTAGCACGCTACCGCTGCCGCATCAGGCAACAGCGGTTGGCCGCAAAACCATCAAGCACTATGCGCGCCGAGCAACGCGCGATTCACGCGTGCGATAAACGCAGAGGGATCGGCGAGCTGATCGCCGGCGGCCAGTTGCGCTTCCTCGAACAGCAACGTGCCGATATCCTCGACGCGCGCCTTGTCTGTATCCTCTTCGAGCTTGCGCAGCAGCGGATGCGCCGGGTTGATTTCGAGAATCGGCGCGCTGCTTGGCATTTCGTGACCTGCCTCGCGCAACAAACGTTGCATGTGCAGTGCCATGTCGTTTTCACCCAGCACGATGCAGGATGGCGATTCGGTCAAACGATGGCTGACGCGCACTTCGCTGACGCGGTCGCCCAGAACATCCGTCAACTTCTTCAACAACGGTTCGGCATCTTTCGCGACCTGTTGGCGTCGCTCGACTTCGGCACTATCAGGCTTCTCGACATCGAGATCGCCCTTCGCCGCGTTCCGCAACTTCTTGCCTGCATATTCGCCGAGATAGCCGATCATCCATTCATCGATGCGATCACTGAGCAGCAGGACTTCGACGTCCTTTGCTCGCAACGCTTCGATCTGTGGGCTGCCTTTCGCCGCAGCATGCGTATCAGCGGTGATGTACCAGATCACATCCTGCCCGGCCTGCATGCGCCCGATGTAATCGTCGAGCGATACATTTTTCAGCCCGTCCTCGGTCTTGGTCGATGCGAAACGCAGCAACTTCGCAATTCGTTCGCGGTTCGCACCATCCTCGGCTATACCTTCCTTGAGTGTGTTGCCGAACGCGCTGATGAACTGCTGAAATTTTTCCGGTTCGTCCTTCGCCAGTTTCTCCAGCAAGTCCAGCACGCGTTTAACGCAGGCGCTGCGAATTTGTGCCACTAGGCGGTTGTCCTGCAGGATTTCGCGACTTACGTTGAGCGGCAGGTCGTCGGAATCGACGACTCCGCGCACGAAGCGCAGGTAGTTCGGCAACAGTTGTTCGCTCGCGTCCATGATGAATACGCGGCGGATGTAGAGCTTGAGGCCATGCCGCTCGTCGCGACCGCTGAAAACAGCATCGAACGGCGGTTTTTCCGGCACGTAAAGCAGGAGCGTGTAGCTTTGCGAACCCTCGACGCGGTTGTGGGTCCATCCCAGCGCATCACTGAAATCGTGCGACAGGGACTTGTAGAAGGCCTGATATTCCTCGTCGGTGATCTCCGCTTTTGGCCGCGCCCACAGTGCCGCCGCGTGATTTATGGTCTCCCATTCATCGGTTGCGTTGCCGTCTTTTTGCACCGGCAGGCGTATCGGAAATGCGACGTGGTCCGAATAGCGCTTGATCAGCTCGCGCAGTTTCCATGCGTCGAGGAACTCCGATTCATCGGTCTTCAGGTGCAACGTCACCGTGGTGCCGCGCCGCGGCGCGTCGATCGTTTCGAGCGTGTATTCGCCGCTCCCCGTCGACTCCCAGCGCACGCCATCGTCTGCCGACATGCCGGCCTTGCGCGTGACCAGGGTGACCTTGTCGGCCACAATGAAGGCCGAATAGAAACCGACGCCGAATTGGCCGATCAACTGAGTGTCCTTGCGCGCATCGCCGGACAGTGAATCGAGGAATTTGCGCGTACCCGAGCGCGCGATCGTGCCGATGTTTTCGATCACCTCGTCGCGACTCATGCCGATACCGTTGTCGGCGATCGTCAGGGTGCGCGTGTCGCGATCGAAGGTGATGTCGATAT
>JBDUED010000095.1:0-9090 GCA_040002595.1 Dokdonella sp.
CGCCGCGCGGTGGTCGAACCTCGGCCTTCCAGCCTTCGCTGCGATGGAACACGAACAGCAGCCAGATGCGCTCGAACCCGGCCAGATCGCGAAATGCCGCGAACTCGATGTCAGGCACAAATTCTATGCTCGCCTCAGCGACCGCACCGGTCTCGGTCCCTTCGACGACGGTCGACTGATGCGGTGCGTCGATACGCCGCGTGTAAGGCGACCGCACGAATGCAATCGGTTGGGCGTTGTAGCCATTCGTAGAATTGCCCATCGGTCGCCTGTGATATCGAGAAAATAGCGCCAGCTGGCCACGCGGCACGCGAGCCGGACCGGTTGCGCATTGGCACCGACATCGTCGGCGGTACGCAAACGTTCAATCAGGCATTCGCGTTGACGGGAACGGACGACATCATATTCGGCAACGGTTTCGACTGAAGCGACGCCGGCACGGATCCTATCGAAGCTGGCTGTCCTTGCTA
The DNA here is from genome assembly GCA_040002595.1 of Dokdonella sp. GTDB lineage: Bacteria > Pseudomonadota > Gammaproteobacteria > Xanthomonadales > Rhodanobacteraceae > Dokdonella_A. The sequence goes on from JBDUED010000095.1 coordinate 471, forward strand.
CCGCGGCGGTTGTAGCCGCCGGCGCTCGCTTGAGTGCGATCATGTGTTTGCTGGCACGCCACACACAGTCGCACGCCAGGCACGGCCTTGCGCCGTGCCGGCGGGATGCGTGCGGCGCATTCCTCACAACGCGTCAGGCTCGGGCCCTTGGGCATCTGTCTACGTGCGCGCTTGATCGCATCCTCGACCGTCGCGTCGATCTGGTCTTGTACGGCGCTGTCGCCTGCCCAGCCGGTTGCCATTGCCCTCTCCGGTTCTGCCCAAACGGGCTGCTACCCCGAAATGTCGGGGCACGGGTGAACGGTCACAATGGCCAGCGCTGCGCAAGCGTCGCTGGACCTGCGCAAATTCCTGCAATCAGTGCTCAATCGGCGCGCTGAACGTCACGTCGTACTCGAACGACGCATGCTCGTCGCTGAAGGTATGCGCGCCGTCGGTGTGCAAGCGGCCGGCAATCACCTTGTCATCAAGCGATTTCATCTCGAACTGATCGAGGCCACTGGTATTCATCCAGCCTTTGTTGATTTCCACTGTGTAGATGTCGTTGCTGTTGGCACGCTTGCCGTGATCAAACATGTCATCGCCTATGGTGACCGCGATCGCATGAAACTTGCCTGCGGCAGCAAGCTTGTCCAGTTGATCGCGATCGTGCCGGAGCGCGTCGCCGCTGATGGGCGCGTCTGCGAAAATCAGGCGAATGTCCTGCTTTTCCTTGTGAAATGAATTGGGTTGCGCAATCGCATACGCGTGGGTCAACGCAATCGCCTTGCCGTTGACGATCATCTTGCCTTGCACCGTCCCCTCTGCGGCGTAAACCGATAGCGGGCAAAGACCACAAATGAACAGTGCGAATAACGTTGCATGGCGCCGCATGATCCCTTCCCCTGAATGACCGGACGGGGAGCTTACACCGGGCACGATGATTACGTTGGAGAGGTGCGACGAAGGGCACGTCTCCACACTCGTCAATGCTGGCACGCAATATGCCTCCCTCAAGCTGCTCGTAAACGATGGGGTAATGGCATGATCAGCAAGAACGTTTTTCGGCATGCGACATTCGCGGCGGTTCTGGCCCTGGCTGCGGCTTCGTCATGTGCGCTAGCGGCAGAAGGCGCCAGTTGCGCCGCGCGGATTCCCGGCCCGAACGGACAATCCGGCGCGACCATTGGACACATGAATGCAGCCGGCAAGTGCGTGACCACGGTTGCACCCCAGGCAAAAGCGGCTGACGACGGTGGTATGGAAGCCAGCGCGCAGTGCCGTGATTTGTCATTTAGCTACAACAAAAACCGCACCAGTGCCTGCAACAAGCACGGCGGTGTGCTGCAGTGGCTGGCACAGCAATAAGGGAAAAGGTCGCGCCGTCCCCTTTTGCGTCCTTTGCGGCGCGGGGTCCCCCATGCCCAAGCGGGGATACATACGGGGCCGCCAAGTCCACTGCCTGATGGCAGTCGACAGGCGGTTTCGCACGCTCCGATGGCGCCGGTTCCGCTTCGTCCTGGTCCGCTCAGTAGTAAGTCCGCGCGGTCACTTCCATGCCCGAGCCTGATTCGGTGCGCCGGTAGAACACGCCCAGCGCGATGTATCGGTTGAGGTGGAACACCGGTCCGGTGACGAATTCGGTGGTGCGGTGGCCAAGCACGTCGCTGTGGCTGGCACTCGCAATCGCCTCGACCCAGGGCGCAAAGCGGTGACGGAACTCGACGATCTGGGACAATCCGGTATCGCGCACCGTGCCGCGCACGGGATGTTCGAATTGGGCCCGCACCACCGCTCCTTCCACGGCGATCAATGTGTCGTCGTCGAGCAACCAGCGTCCGCCAGTTCCGATTCGAATCGCGCGGCTGTGCTGCCACGCAGGATTGCCGTAGGCGCCAGCATTGCCAAGCGACCCAAATAGATGAACGTGGCGGCCCACCTCGACATAGCCGCCGAGGGTGTCGTTGCTGAAACTGCGACCGTCGACGTGGGCCTGCTGGTGGCTCAGGTATACGTAGTCATAGCTCAGTGGATCGGCGCTTGCCGACGCGGCGGCAAGGACCATGGTGACCAGCGCTGCGGCGATACGCATCCAGCTTCATCCTCCCCTCGACCCGGACCTTGCGCAACGCCCCCGCGCGGATCCCCGGCGACCAGCATAGCGACGGGTCTGCTGGCCAGCAATACGATCCCCTGCGGCGGCGCTTCTGATTGGTGAAGTCGACCCCATTTCCGCTCCAACCCACAAATAGAGACACGCTGTGACCAATTCCCGTCGACGCCTCCCGCTCGCCGTGAGGCTTCCACGCCATTGCGGCGCTGCCCTCGTGCTCGCAGCCCTCGCCGTGCTCGGCGGTTGCGCTACACAAAAGCCGGTGCGGGGCCCGACGCGCCCGCCGGCCGAGGTGCGTGCGCAGATCGTGCGCCTGATGCCTGCAAAAACCGTGGACCGGCAAGGCTGGGCAACCGACATCTACGCCGCCTTCAACGCCCTCGACATCGAACCGACAACCAGCAACCTCTGCGCAACGCTGGCGGTGGCCGAGCAGGAATCATCATTCAACGTCGATCCGGTGGTGCCCGGCTTGGGCAAGATCGCGCGCGCCGAAATCGAACGTCGCGCCGAGCAGCACCATGTACCGCTGTTGCTGGTGCGCGCCGCGCTGCTGCTGAAGTCACCCAATGGCAAGAGCTACAGCGAGCGGATTGCCGCGGTGCGCACCGAACAGGACATGAGTCATATTTACGAGGACTTCATCGGCTCGGTGCCGTTGGGAAAAAGGCTGTTTGCGGAGTCGAACCCTGTGCATACCGCCGGCCCGATGCAGGTGAGCGTCGCCTTTGCCGAACAGCACGTGCGCGAGCATCCCTATCCCTACCCGATCAACGGCTCGATCCGGCACGAGGTGTTCAGCCGGCGCGGTGGCGTGTACTTTGGTATCGCCCATTTGCTGGGTTATCCAGAACACTATGAGCGCATGCTCTACCGCTTCGCCGACTTCAATGCCGGCTTCTACGCCAGCCGCAATGCGGCGTTCCAGAATGCCGTCAGCCGCGCATCCGGCATCCCGCTCGCGCTTGACGGCGACCTGATTCGCTACGACAGCGGGCGTGACGGCAACGATCCGGGCGCCACAGAACGCGCGGTCCGCTCGCTGGCACGCCGCCTGGACTTGAGCGACTCGCAAATCCGCCGTGCGCTTGAACAAGGCGAGACCGTCGAATTCGAAACGACTTCACTCTACACGCGCGTCTTCGCGCTCGCCGAACAGATCGAACGCAAACCACTTCCGCGCGCGCTGGTTCCGCGCATCAAACTGGCCAGTCCGAAAATCACGCGCGCCCTTACCACCGAATGGTTCGCGACCCGGGTCGACCAGCGCTATCAATCTTGCATGGCAAAAACGCCAGCCCGTTGAAGAGGCGATGAGGCCAAGAAACAGGTCAGCCCTTGGTGGGCGAAGCGCATTGGAGAACGGCTCTGCAACTGCTCCAATCTCGACGACCGGACGATGTTGGCGTCCGGCTACACTAAGCGCTTTGGGTCGTCGCGCCACTGCTTTGCATGAATGCTCCGGATTCCGCCCAACACACCCCGCTGATGCGCCAGTATTTTGCGGCCAAGAGCCAGCATCCTGATGTGCTGTTGTTCTTCCGCATGGGCGATTTCTACGAATTGTTCTATGACGATGCGCGCAAGGCAGCGCGTCTGCTCGACATCACGTTGACCCAGCGCGGCGCGTCGGCGGGTGCGCCAATTCCAATGGCCGGTGTGCCGTATCACGCGGTCGAGGGTTATCTTGCGCGCCTGGTCAAACTCGGCGAGTCGATTGCGATTTGCGAGCAGATCGGCGACCCGGCCCTCGCAAAAGGACTGGTCGAGCGCAAGGTCGTGCGCGTGGTCACGCCCGGCACGGTGACCGATGCGGCACTGCTGGAAGAGCGTCGCGACAACCTGCTGCTGGCGATTTCGGCGGGAAAACCACCCGCCAGCAAATCCGGCGCGGACAAGACTCCATACGGTCTGGCCTGGATTGATCTTTCGGCAGGGCGTTTCCTTCTCAGCGAAGTGGACGACGCAGAATCGCTCGCCGCTGAACTTGCGCGTCTTGCCCCGGCGGAAACCCTGGTCGCCGAAGAGATCGCATGGCCGATCTTCGTCACCGCCCTGCCCGGCTTGCGCAAGCGCGCGCCTTGGCACTTCGACGGTGCCACGGCGCAGCGTGAACTGGCTCGTTTTTTCGGCACCCGGAATCTGTCCGGATTTGGCTGCGACGGCCTGGCTTTGGGCGTCGCCGCGGCCGGCGCATTGCTTGGCTATGTCGAGGAAACTCAAAAATCTGCGCTCCCGCATCTGGCCGGGCTTAGCGTCGAGAATACGAATGAGACGATTGCACTCGACGCGGCCACGCGACGCAACCTCGAACTCGATTCGCACGCGAGCGGCAACCGCGAATTTACCTTGCTCGGCGTAATCGACCGCACCATCACGCCGATGGGTGCGCGAGCGCTGCGGCGCTGGCTGCATCGACCCCTGCGCGAGCGCGACGTGCCCAAGCGCCGTCACCAGGCAATCCAATCGCTGATCGATCAGCGCGAACACGAAGGACTGCGTGAAATCCTGCGCGGCATTGGCGATCTGGAACGCATCCTCGCGCGTGTGGCACTGCGCTCTGCGCGCCCGCGCGATCTGTCGACACTGCGCGATGGTCTTGCGCTGGCGCCGGAGCTTGCTCGTGCACTGCTCCCCGAGCGTGAAGACAAGAAAGTTGCCATCCCCGGCCGCACTTCTCCGCAAGCCAGCCCGCTTTTGCATGACCTGCTCGCGCGATTCGGCGAACACGCGGCAACCACCCAGCATCTCGCCAGCGCCCTGGTCGAGTCGCCGCCCGCTTTGCAACGCGACGGTGGCGTGATCCGCACCGGGTTCGACGCCGAACTGGACGAACTGCGCCTGCTTTCAACCCATGCAGACCAGTTCCTCATTGATCTGGAAGAACGTGAGAAGGCCGCGAGCGGCATCCCCACGCTGAAGGTAGGCTACAACCGCGTGCACGGCTACTACATCGAAATCAGCAAGGCGCAAGCGGACAAGGCGCCAACCCGTTATACGCGCCGCCAGACCATCAAAGGCGCCGAGCGCTACGTCACCGAAGAACTAAAAGCGTTCGAAGACAAGGTATTGAGCGCGCGCGAACGTTCGCTGATGCGCGAGCGAGCGCTTTACGAAGGCCTGCTCGATTTTCTGGTCGAACGCCTTGGACCGCTGCAAGTCGCCGCCGCTGCCATCGCCGAACTCGATGTGCTCGCAAACCTTGCCGAACGTGCCGACGCGCTCGGCTGGAATCCACCCGAACTGGTCGATATCGGCGGCATCCACATCGTGCGCGGACGCCATCCGGTCGTCGAACAGGTGCGCAGCGATCCGTTCGAACCAAATGATCTGGTGCTCAACGATGCCCGCCGCATGCTGGTAGTAACCGGCCCCAACATGGGCGGCAAGTCGACCTACATGCGCCAGGCCGCACTGATCGTGCTCCTCGCACACATCGGCAGTTTCGTCCCGGCCGACTCCGCGACGATTGGGCCGATCGACCGCATCTTCACACGCATCGGTGCAGGCGACGATCTCGCGCGCGGCCAATCAACCTTCATGGTCGAGATGAGCGAAACCGCGAACATTCTGCACAATGCGACAGCGTCGAGTCTTGTGCTGATGGACGAGATAGGTCGCGGCACTTCGACCTACGACGGTCTCGCGCTCGCTCGCGCGTGCGCAGTCAGCCTCGCAACGACGAACCGCGCATTCGCACTGTTCGCTACGCACTATTTCGAGTTGACCGAACTCGCAGTCGAGTATGAGGGTATCGCCAACGTACATCTCGACGCCGTCGAATTTCACGACAAACAGCGGGGCGACCAACTCGTGTTCATGCATGCGGTCAAGGAAGGCCCGGCCAACCGCAGCTTCGGGCTGCAGGTCGCCGCGCTTGCGGGTCTGCCGAAGGCGGTCATCGCGGACGCGCGCAAGACACTCGCGAACCTCGAACGCGGTGCGCACGGCGCCGACCGCACGCGCGCACTCGAGAGCAATGCCACGTCGCCGCAGCTCGGCTTGTTTTCGCCCGCATTGCCCTCGAAAGTCGAAGCCGCTTTGCGCGACATGGATCCGGATGCTCTGTCGCCGCGCGAAGCGCTTGAAGCGCTGTATCGCCTGAAGCAGCTGGACTGAAACACAACCGCCGCAGAGACGATCGAGACGCATCGACGGTGCATTCTTTGTCATAGCCTCAGGCTATCGAGCGGATCGAGACAAACAACTTCCACCAATTGCTGCAAGCTAGTACGTTGGCTGTGGGCCGGAAGACACTCCACCATCCGGCTGTGCCAACGCGAGAACGAGCTGCACGCCCGCTTCCAGGTGATGCGGATTCCACACCGGCCAAGGAAAACGCGATGAAGAAGAAACTGACCACCGCTGCAGGCGCACCCGTTGCGGACAACCAGAACACGATGACCGCCGGCCCGCGCGGACCCGCATTGCTGCAGGATGTCTGGTTCCTCGAAAAACTCGCCCACTTCGACCGCGAGGTGATTCCCGAGCGTCGCATGCATGCCAAGGGCTCCGGTGCATTCGGCACGTTCACCGTGACGCACGACATCAGCCGCTACACCAAAGCCAAATTGTTCTCCGCGATCGGCAAGAAGACCGACATGTTCGTGCGCTTCTCCACCGTCGCCGGCGAACGCGGCGCGGCGGATGCCGAACGCGATATCCGCGGCTTCGCGATGAAGTTCTACACCGAGGAGGGCAACTGGGACCTGGTTGGCAACAACACGCCGGTGTTCTTCTTCCGTGACCCGTTGAAATTCCCGGACCTCAATCACGCGGTCAAGCGCGATCCACGCACCAATCTGCGCAGCGCGAACAACAATTGGGATTTCTGGACTTCGCTGCCGGAGGCGCTGCACCAGATCACCATCGTGATGAGCGACCGTGGCATCCCGGCCGGCTATCGGCACATGCACGGCTTCGGCAGCCACACCTTCAGTTTCATCAACGCGGCCAACGAACGCTTCTGGGTGAAATTCCACTTCCGCACCCGGCAGGGCATCAAGAACCTGAGCGATGCCGAGGCCGCAGCCATCGTCGCCGGCGATCGCGAAAGCTCGCAACGTGATCTCTACGAAGCGATCGAGCGCGGCGATTTCCCGAAGTGGACAATGTCCGTGCAGATCATGCCGGAGACGGACGCGGCCAAGGTTTCGTACCACCCGTTCGACCTGACCAAGGTCTGGCCAAAGGGCGATTACCCGCTGATCGAAGTCGGCGAATTCGAACTCAACCGAAATTCGCCCAACTACTTCGCCGATGTCGAGCAGGCTGCGTTCACGCCCGCGAGCGTTGTCCCCGGCATCAGCTTCTCGCCGGACAAGATGCTGCAGGGCCGGTTGTTCTCGTACGGCGACGCGCAGCGCTACCGGCTCGGCGTCAACCACGCGCAGATCCCGGTCAACCAGCCGAAGTGCCCGTTCCACAGTTACCACCGCGACGGCGCGATGCGCGTGGACGGCAATCACGGCAGCACGCTGCATTACGAGCCGAACAGTGTTGGCGAATGGCAGGAACAACCCGATTTTCGAGAGCCACCGCTGGCGATCGAGGGCGCAGCCGATCGCTGGAACTTCCGCGAGGACGACGCCGACTATTTCACCCAGCCTGGCAACCTGTTCCGCCTGATGAGCACGGCGCAGCAACAGGTGTTGTTCGACAATACGGCGCGCGCGATGACCGGCACCACGGCGCAAATCCAGCAACGCCACATCGATCACTGCGGCAAGGCCGATCCGGCCTATGGCGCCGGCGTCGCGAAGGCATTGAAGGCGGACCGGTAGCGCCCGCGCGATACATGCGAATGGCTGGCCGCGGATCGCCCATTGCAGGAGCGGCGCTGCTGCGATTGTGATGCTCGCGCGTTATCTGGTTGCGCTTGCAGCGCTCCTGCTGGGGCAGCAGTTGGAGCGGCGGCGCGCGTGATGCGCTTGCCATTCTTCAATCAGCATCGCTGCCTCCGACTCCCCAAAAAGCTGTGTCCTGCGCGTCTGGCGGCACAGCGTTGCCGGATCAGCAAAGCGGCAGGCGCGAGCCGGATCTACCAGGCATCGATATCACCGAGCGCATGGATCAATCGGCGCGCACGCTTGTTCGGCTTGGTGGCCGGCTTGATGTAGCCGGCCATTGCGAGCCGGCGCTGTTCGGCCGCCGCTTCGCGCGCGATGCGGCCCGCTTCGGTCTCGCAATACAGTTGCTGCGCAATCGCAGCAGAACCGCGCTTCTCGCTTAGCGCGATGACGTCGATTTCGAACCGGTCTTCGCCGCGGCTGATCCTCAATCGATCACCGATGCGCACGTTTTTCGCTGGCTTGGCAGCGGCGTCGTTTAGTTCGATCTTGCCGCCTTCAATCGCATTCTTGGCCAGCGCGCGCGTCTTGAAGAAACGTGCTGCCCACAACCAGACGTCGAGGCGAACTGCAGGCGGCGGCGTGGTTAACCCGGATGGGCTTTTCATTCGATGGGTCGCATCGGCATGACGCGACAATGGCTACTCCGCAGCATCAGCGCAACAACAGACGCGCGTCG
>JBDUED010000096.1:0-9087 GCA_040002595.1 Dokdonella sp.
GTCACCGGCGGCGCCGGCTTCATCGGCGGCAATTTCGTGCTTGACGCATTGGCGCAGGGCGGTTGGCGCATCGTCAATCTCGATGCGCTGACCTATGCCGGCAATCTCGACACCCTGGCGACTGTCGCCGATCGCGCCGACTATGCGTTTGTGCATGGCGACATCGGCGACGCGGACTGCGTGCAGCGCGTGCTGGCGGAGCATCAACCCAGTGCCATTGTGAACTTTGCCGCCGAGTCGCATGTCGACCGTTCGATCGATGGGCCGGCGGTATTTGTACAGACGAATGTCGTCGGCACCTTGACCCTGCTCGAATGCGCGCTTGCCTATTGGCGCGCGCTGCCGCTCGACCGTCAGGATGCGTTCCGTTTCCTGCACGTGTCGACGGACGAGGTTTATGGTTCGCTCGGACCGCTCGGACGGTTCCACGAGGAATCGCCGTACCTGCCCAATTCACCGTATTCGGCGTCGAAGGCGGCGTCCGATCACCTGGTGCGCGCGTTCCATCACACCTACGGCTTGCCCGTGTTGACGACAAACTGCTCGAACAATTACGGGCCGTACCAATTTCCGGAAAAGCTCATCCCCCTGATCATCCACAAGGCACTCGCAGGCGAAGCCTTGCCGGTGTATGGCGATGGCCGCAACGTGCGCGACTGGCTCTACGTCGGCGATCACTGTGCGGCGATTCGCCGCGTGCTGGAGATCGGCCGCGTCGGGGAGGTCTACAACATCGGTGGCGATGCCGAGCGCGAGAACATCCAGGTGGTGAAGACGATTTGCGCGCTGCTCGACGAACGTCGCCCCCTGACGGACGGACGCACGCGCGAATCGTTGATTGCCTACGTCAAGGATCGTCCGGGTCATGACCGGCGTTACGCGATCGATGCGTCGAAGATCAAGCGCGATCTGGGCTGGCGCCAGACTGAAACGTTTGAAAGCGGGCTTGCACGCATGGTCGACTGGTATCTTCAGCATCAGGACTGGGTGCTGCGCGTGCTCGATGGCAGTTACCGGATGGAACGCTTGGGCGGACTCTGAAAAACGCCCGTGGGAGCGGCGGAAGCCGCGATGCCTTGATCATCCCCCACTAGCCACAGGGCATCGCGGCTTACACCGCTCCCCACACGATTCATGCAGCGAGGCATCACACGTGGCAACCACAAAAGGCATCATCCTCGCGGGCGGCTCCGGCACGCGGCTGTATCCGGTGACGCGGGCAATCAGCAAGCAGTTGCTGCCGATCTACGACAAGCCGATGATTTATTACCCGCTGTCGACGCTCATGCTCGCCGGCATCCGTGATGTGCTCATCATCAACACGCCACACGAGCAAGCCTTGTTCCAGCACCTGCTTGGCGATGGTTCGCAGTGGGGCATCTCGATCCGCTACGCCGTGCAGCCGTCTCCGGATGGTCTGGCACAGGCATTCCTGATCGGGCGCGCGTTTGTCGCCGGCGAGCCGTGTTGCCTGGTGCTCGGCGACAATATTTTCTATGGCCACGGCTTTACGGAAACGCTCGCGCGCGCGGCCTCGCGCGAACGCGGTGCGACGGTGTTCGGTTACTGGGTGCGCGATCCGGAGCGTTACGGGGTCGCCAACTTCGACGCGCGGGGTCGCGTGATCGGATTGGAGGAAAAACCACGCGAACCGCGTTCGAACTGGGCGGTGACCGGGCTGTATTTTTACGATGCAATGGCATGCGACTACGCCGCCGCACTCAAGCCATCGGTGCGCGGCGAGCTTGAAATCACCGATCTCAACCGACGCTATCTCGACGATGGGGCCTTGATGCTCGAAAAACTCGGCCGCGGCTATGCCTGGCTCGACACCGGCACCCACGAATCGCTGGTCGAAGCGTCCAACTATGTCGAGACGATTGAACGGCGTCAGGGTTTGAAGGTGTGCTGTCCGGAAGAGATCGCTTTCGTGCAAGGCTGGATTGATGCCGAGCAGGTGCTTGCGCTGGCCGCCCCGTTGTCCAAAAACGGATATGGCCAGTATCTTCAGGATCTGGTGAAGCAGGGTCGGGCCTCGTGAAGATCATCAAGACGCCATTGGCGGGATGCGTGGTGATCGAACCGACCGTGCACGGCGACGCACGCGGGTTTTTTTACGAAAGTTTCAACGCTGCGCGCTTTGCCGAAGCCGGGTTCGACCTGACATTCGTGCAAACCAATGTCTCGCGTTCGGCGCAGGGCGTGTTGCGCGGCCTGCATTACCAATGGCCGCATCCGCAAGGCAAACTGGTCAGCGTGGTCGAAGGCGAGGTCTACGATGTCGCGGTTGATATTCGCTCCGGCTCGCCAACCTTCGGGCGCTGGGCCGCGGCCATCCTCTCTGCCGACAACAAGCGCCATTTCTGGGTGCCGGAAGGCTTTGCGCACGGGTTTGCGGTTTTGTCCGACAACGCGACCTTTGTCTACCAGTGCACCGCGCCGTATGACCGCGCCTGCGATGCCGGCATTCGCTGGAACGATGCCGCGCTCGCGATCGACTGGCCGCTCGCGCAGCCGCTGCTATCAGACAAGGATCAGCGCGCGCCGTTTCTCGCGGACGTGGCGCGCGAGAAGCTGCCGGCGTATTTGGCATGAATGATTTGCCACTCGATCGTCCGACGGCGCGATGAAAATTCTCCTGCTCGGCGCCAACGGCCAGATCGGTTTCGAACTGCTGCGCACGCTCGCGCCGTTCGGCGAGGTTGTCGCAGCAACGCGAAGCGGCAAGCTCGCGGATGGAACGCTCTGTCAACGCGCCGATCTTGACCATCCTCCATCGCTGACGCGCGCGCTCGACGACGCAAACGCGGGAATCATCGTCAATGCGGCCGCCTATACGGCCGTTGATCGCGCTGAGGACGAGCCGGAACGTGCGGATCGCGTCAACCATCGCGCGGTCGGCGAAATCGGCGACTGGGCTGCGCGACATGGCGCGCTGGTCGTGCATTACTCCACCGACTACGTGTTCGATGGGCGCGCAACGCAGCCGTATCGCGAAGATGACCCAACCGCGCCACTTGGTGTGTACGGTCGCAGCAAGCTTGCCGGCGACGAGGCGTTGCGCGCGAGTGGCGCGGCTCACCTTGTTTTTCGCACAGCATGGGTTTACGCCGCGCGCGGAAACAACTTCCTGCGCACCATGTTGCGCCTCGGTGCGAAAAGCGAAGAACTGCGGATTGTCGCCGACCAGATTGGCGCGCCTACGCCAGCCGGCTTGATCGCCGACGCAACGCTCACGGCGTTGGCGCATTGGCGCGATGCGGATGCTCAAGCCAGGGGTGCGCTGGCGGGTGTCTACCACATGGTCGCCGGCGGTCAGTGCAGTTGGTACGATTTCGCCAACGCGATAATTGTCGAGGCCACCGCGCGCGAAGTGCTGGCTCATGCGCCTGCTGTTGTTCCCATCGCGACTGTCGATTATCCCACCCGGGCGCGACGACCGGCATACTCGGTGCTCGACAGCGCAAAGCTTGCAAGCACGTTCGGGCTACAATTGGCGGATTGGCGCGAGGGGATGCGCGCAGTGCTTGGGGAAGTCGCGGCGCACACACTACCCTCCCAACCTTCCCCTTGAAGGGAAGCGTTTTGTACCGGCAACTCGCTGTCGTGGAGTCCTGAAGAAATGCTCGTACCTGTAATCCTTTCCGGCGGCGCCGGCACGCGGCTGTGGCCGGTTTCGCGCAGTGCATATCCAAAACCCTTCATGCGCATGGGCGATGGCGAATCGCTGTTGAAGAAAACGCTCGATCGCGCCTTGCGTCTTGCGGATGGCGGACAGGTGCTGACCGTGACCGGCCGCGACTATTATTTTCTGACCCGCGACGAATACGCGCAGCATGCCAGTGCTGATCTGGACAAGTTGCCGTTCCTTCTCGAACCGGGTGGGCGCAATACCGCTCCAGCGGTTGTGCTGGCGGCGCTGCACGCGCGCGATCATGTCGGTGCTGACGCAGTGCTGATGATCCTGCCGGCCGATCACCTGATCCGCGATCTCGACGCGTTTGTCGCCGACGCAATGCGCGCTGCCGCACTCGCCAACGATGGCTGGCTGGTCACGTTCGGGATCCGGCCGACGCATCCGGAAACCGGCTTTGGCTATATCCGGATGGGCGATTCGATCAAGATGGATGCGGCTGACTCACTCGGTCGTCAGGTCGGCGCGTTCGTCGAGAAACCGGACATGCAGACCGCCGAAAGCTATGTCGCATCCGGCGATTACGTGTGGAATTCCGGCATGTTCTGTTTTCGCGCCGACGCGTTGCTCGATGTTGCGGCAAACGTCTGCCCCGATGTGTTGGCGGCCGCGCAAGCCTGCCACGATCAAGCGCTCAATCACGAAAGCCCGATCGAATTCGCGCGAGAGGCCTTTCTTGCCCAGCCCGATATCTCGATCGACTACGCCATCATGGAGCGCGCGCCTAAGGTAGCGGTCGTGCCGGCGCTGTTCGACTGGAGCGATATTGGCTCGTGGAAGGCCATGAGCGATCTTGACGAAGCCGACGACGATGGCAATCGCGTGCGTGGCCAGGCGATCCTGGTCGAGAGCGAGAACTGCTACATCCAGTCCGGCACGCGCATGGTCGCGGCAGTCGGGGTGAAGGATCTGGTCATTGTCGACACCGGCGATGCGGTACTCGTGTCGCATCGCGAGCGCGCACAGCAGGTCAAGCTCGTGGTCGAACGATTGCGCGCAACCAACCACGCTGCCGCGAGCGTGCACCAGACCGTGCACCGTCCGTGGGGCAGCTACACGGTTCTCGAAGATGCCGCGGACTGCAAGGTCAAGCGCCTCGTGGTCAAACCGGGGCATGTGCTGTCACTGCAATTGCACCATCGACGCAGCGAGCACTGGACGGTCGTGGAAGGGACCGCCAAGGTACGCATCGGTGAACGCGAGCTGCTGCTCAACCGCAACGAGTCGGCCTACATTCCGCTCAATACCGTGCACCGACTTGAAAATCCAACCGCCACCGACATTCATTTGATCGAAGTGCAGTGCGGCGATTATTTTGGCGAAGATGACATTGTACGTCTGGAAGATCGCTATGGACGCGTGCCAGCGAAGGGCTGAGTGGTCGTAGCAGGGTTAAGTACACAACCGACAAAAAGGAATTTGTGATGCCGCTGTTGCGCTGGTCGTTCTCTGCTTTTATCGCCCTGATCGCTTGTCTTGGCAGCCATCGCGCAAATGCCGCGGTACCGCTGGCGGATTTTTCGCGCCACGCGCAATTCCACGACATCAAGATCTCGCCCGGCGGTGACTACCTTGCCGCCAGCGCCATCGTCGACGGCAAGACCGTCCTGTCGCTGATCCACCTGGCCGACATGAAGGGCGTCAACCTGCGCCCGCGCGAAAGCCGCGAACTGGCCGACTTCTGGTGGGTTGCGCCGAATCGCGTGATGTACACGATTGGAGAGCGCTACGGCGCACTCGAGCAGCCTTCCTCTACCGGCGAGATGTACGCGGTCAACGCGGACGGCACCGGCGACGGCATCATCTATGGCTACCGCATGGGCAACCAGGGCGCGACCCACATTGCGCACGGGACCAGCCAGCGCGCCTACGCGACACTGGTCGATCCGCTGCGCGAGGACCCGCACCACGCGCTGATCGCAACCCATGCATGGAATGGCAGCACGATCGGTGTATTTCCTGAGGTTGCGCGGATCGATCTTTTCACCGGTGTGACCAACCCGGTCACCACGTCGCCGATGCGCGATGCCTCGTTCCTGACTGACAACCACGGCGCAGTGCGCTTCGCGCATGGCTACGCCTACGACCCCACCGGAAATGAGATCGAGAGAGTCTGGTATCGCGCCGGCGATGGCAAGGATTGGGAGCTGATACTGGACGAGAGCAGGGACCACCAGCGCGCGGTTCCACTCGCCTTCGATCGCAAGGAAGCGCAGGTCTACATGAGTTGCAGCAGTGAGCACGGCGCGGGCGGCCTGTGCACATGGGATGTCGCGACGCGCAAGTTCACTCGCATCTGGAGTGGTACGCCAACCGACGTCGACAGCCTGGTTTCCTCATTCGATGCAAAGGATGTCATAGCAATCCGCTCAATGCCCGGCCGCAGCGCAACGACCCTGATCGACAAGAAGGCCCCCGAGGCGAATCTGCTGGTTGGCTTGATGCAACAATTTCCCGGTGAGGATGTGCGCATTACCAGCAGCACGCCTGACGGCAGCAAAGTCGTTTTCCTGGTCGCGAGCGACCGCAATCCGGGCGAGTTTTTCCTCTATGACGGCAGCGCGCGCAAGGCGACCTTCCTGTTTGCGCGCAGACCGTGGGTCAAGCCCGAGCAAATGGTTGCGGTGGAACCGATCGCACTCAAGGCGCGCGATGGTCTCGATCTTCACGGCTACCTGACCCGTCCTCCCGGCAAAGCCGACGCCAAGAACCTGCCGCTGGTCGTGTTCGTGCATGGGGGTCCCTATTACATTCGCGACCGCTGGGATTTCGATCCGGAAGTACAACTGCTCGCCAGCCGGGGCTACGCCGTTTTGCAGGTCAACTTCCGAGGCTCAGGCGATTACGGCTACGACTTCGTGCGCGCCGGTTTTCGCGAATGGGGCGGCAAGATGCAGGACGACGTGACCGATGCGACGCGTTGGGCGATCACCCAAGGCGTCGCCGACCCGAAACGTGTCTGCATCTTCGGCGCCAGCTATGGCGGTTACGCCGCACTTGAAGGCGCTGTGAAGGAACCCGATCTCTACCGATGCGCGATTGGCTACGTCGGCGTCTACGACCTGGCTCTGATGCGCTCACGTGGCGACATTCCACAAACGGTATTCGGCGAAAACTATCTGAAGATGGTGCTTGGCGAGGACGACGCGGTGTTGTCGGCCCGCTCGCCGGTTGCGCATATCGACCGCCTCAAGGCGAAGGTGATGCTGGTCGTAGGCGGACAGGACACCCGCGTGCCCCCGGTGCAAGGCGAAGCGATGCATTCGGCCTTGAACAAGGCGCATATCGAACACGAATGGCTGTACCAGCGGACTGAAGGCCACGGGTTCTATGACGAAAAGAACCGGCTCGACCTGTTCGAGAAAGTCACCGCGTTTCTCGATCGCACTATCGGAGCTTCAGCGACTCCGTCTCCCTGAGCGATTGCTTTTCAAGGCATGACCTGCATCGCCGGGAGCCACCTGTTGGGCGATGACCAGTCGTGTTGCGGCAGCGCGGTCGCAGTAATCGCAGCAACACTTCATTTTCCGCGGAGGTTGGCGCAATCCGCCCCAGGGCTTACCATCGCGGATTCGCTGTTCCGCAGGAGAATCCGATGAAGTTGCTCGTTGCCGTCGCTGCACTGGTTGTCGCTGCGCCAGTATTTGCCGCGTCGCATCCGTTTGATGTGCACGATCTTGTGATGATGGATCGGGTCAGCGATCCGGCGTTGTCGCCAGATGGCAGCATGATCGTATTCAGCGTGCGCGAAACCGATTACGCGGCGAACAAGGGCAGCAGCGGGTTGTGGGTCGTGCCGGCCAAGGGCGGCGCGTCGCAGCGCATTACGGACAAGGCGCTCAACGCATCGAGTCCACGCTGGGCCGCCGATGGCGCCAGCGTGTACTTCAGCGCGCCGAAAGACGATACCGCCCAGCTCTGGCAGGTTGCGGCAAAAGGCGGCACCGCGCACGCGGTTTCATCGGCGCCGGTCGATGTCAACAATTACAAATTGTCTGCCGATGGCAAGCGCGTACTGCTGTCGCTGGACGTGTTCCCCGATTGCGCGACCGATGCTGACGTGCTCGCCTGCACCAAAAAGAAACTGGATGCGCGCAAAGCCGACAAGGCGAGCGGCAAGCTCTACGATTCAATCTTCGTGCGTCATTGGGATACCTGGGCCGATGGTCGACGCTCGCAACTTTTCATCGGGGATCTCGACAACGAAGGCAAGCTGGGCGCGCTGCGCTTGTTGACCGCAGGCATCGACGGCGACGTGCCATCCAAGCCATTCGGAGACGATAGCGAATATGCATTTTCAGCGGATGGCGCGACGGTTTATTTCGACGTGCGCATCGCCGGCAAGACCGAGCCGTGGTCGACCAACTTTGATATTTATTCGGTACCGGCGGACGCATCCGCGACACCGAAAAACCTGACCACGGCAAATCCGGCCTGGGACGGCTATCCACTGCCGTCTGCAGATGGCAAGACGCTGTATTACCTCGCGATGAAACGTGCCGGCTTCGAGGCGGATCGCTTCGGCATCATGGCGCTGGATCTAGCAAGCGGCGCCACCCGCGAAGTCGACCCGAAGTGGGATCGTTCCGCCTCCGCGCTGAAGGCGTCGCGCGACGGCAAGACGCTCTACACCACCAGCGACGATGAAGGCGTGCATGCACTGTTTGCGGTCGATGTCGCCAACGGTGAAGCGACGCGCCTGGTGGGCGGTGGCACGGTGACCGGCTTCGACGTCGGCGCGAAGCAGATTATCGTAGCGCGTCAGGACTGGCAGTATCCGACGGACGTCTATACGGCCGACACGCAAGGCAAGCATCTGACCCAGATTACGCATTTCAATGCGGACCGCTTGAAGGACATCCGTTTCGGCGCGGGCGAGTTCTTTGCTTTCAAGGGCGCCAGCGGCGACAGCGTGCAAGGCTATGTGATCAAGCCGGTCGACTACCGGAAAGGCACCAAATACCCGGTCGCCTTCATCATCCACGGTGGCCCACAAGGTGCCATGACGCGCGATTTCCACTACCGTTGGAATCCCGAAACCTATGCTGGCCAAGGCTTCGCCGTGGTCACGATCAATTTCCACGGCTCGACCGGCTACGGCCAGAAATTCACCGATGCCATTTCGGGAGACTGGGGCGGCGCGCCACTGGAAGACTTGAAACTCGGTTGGGCCGCGGCGCAGGAAAAGTACGCCTTCCTCGACGCCAATCGCGCCTGCGCACTGGGCGCCTCGTACGGTGGCTACATGGTGTACTGGATGGCCGGCGTGTGGAACCAGCCATGGAAATGCTTCGTCGATCACGACGGCGTGTTCGACAGCCGCATGATGAGTTACTCAACCGAGGAATTGTGGTTCGATGAATGGGAACACGCCGGCAAGACGCAATACGAGG
>JBDUED010000097.1:0-8985 GCA_040002595.1 Dokdonella sp.
CTGACAATGTGCATCACGTGCGAATAGCGCTCGATCACGAAGCTTGTCGTGAGCTGCACGCTGCCCGTCGTGGCGACCCGACCGACATCGTTGCGGCCCAGATCAATCAGCATCAGATGCTCGGCGCGTTCCTTGGCGTCGGCGAGCAGTTCGGTTTCGAGTGCGAGATCCTCTTCGGGCGTCTTGCCGCGTGGACGCGTGCCCGCAATCGGTCGCACGACAACGCGCCCTTGCTTGAGGCGTACGAGAATTTCCGGCGATGAGCCGACAATCTGCGTTTTACCAAGATCGAGAAAATACATGTACGGCGACGGATTCAACGCCCGCAAGGCGCGGTACACATCGACCGGTCGTGCGCGAAACGGCACCGACAATCGCTGCGAAGGCACCACCTGGAAAATATCGCCGGCGCGGATGTATTCCTTCGCGCGTTCCACCATCGCTTCGTACTGATCACGAGTGAAGCTCGATGTGAAATCGGTTTCTTCCAGCGCTGTTGGATCGAGCACGTCCGGGTAACCCGAGCCCGAATGACGCAGCCGGAACGCGAGCTCGTCGAGCCGTCGCTGCGCGCGCGCGTAAGCCTGCGGCTGCGCCGGGTCGGCATGCACGATGAGATACAAGCGACCCTTGAGGTTATCGAACACCGCGACTTCCTCGCTCAGCATCAGCAGGGCGTCCGGCGTGCCGAGGTCGTCGCGCTTGTCCGTCTGGGCAAGTCGTGGTTCGATCCAGCCGACGGTCTCGAAACCGAAATAGCCGACCAGTCCACCACTGAACGCGGGCAAGCCGGGAAGTTGTGGAACCTTGTACGTCGTGCGCAGCGTTTCAATCTCGGCCAATGGATCGGCCAGCGTGCGCGTCTCGACGACTTCGCCCAGTTCCTCGATCGTCAACGTATGCCCGCGCAGCACATGAACACGCCGGCACGGCAGCCCGATGATCGAATGCCGGCCCCAATT
The DNA here is from genome assembly GCA_040002595.1 of Dokdonella sp. Taxonomy (GTDB): domain Bacteria; phylum Pseudomonadota; class Gammaproteobacteria; order Xanthomonadales; family Rhodanobacteraceae; genus Dokdonella_A. Next base: position 963 of record JBDUED010000097.1, read on the forward strand.
CTCGCCGCCCTCGACCGATTCGAACAAGTACGCGTAGGGTCCGTCAGCCAGTTTCAGATACACCGATAGCGGCGTATCCAGATCGGACAGCACCTCTCGCACGACCGGAATACGGTTGTAGCCTTGTCGCGCGAGCGCGGCAAACTCTTCGCTGGAAATCATGCAGGCGGCCGGAAAAAATGGGGCGCGCGACGATAGCAAGCTTGTGGCATCGGCGTCAGCTTTCGCTTGCCTGGCCGACGCCCCGTCGCGGCATGCCCTCCAGCATGAGCACGAACTCGACGCCGCTCGCGTCGGCAAGGTTGGCCGCGCTGGCCGAGCCGCGATGCAGTTCGGCGACCAGACGCACGACGTAAAGACCCAGCCCCAGATGCGGTGTCTCGCCGCTGCGCGTGCTGCGCTCACGCAAGGACACCAGTGAATCGAACAAGCGTTCCTGCATCGTCGCTTGCAGCAGCGGTCCGCCATTGGCGACCACAATTGCCACCCTGCCCTTGAGTGGGCGCAAGGTCAATGCGATCCAGCCGTCGGGCGGCGTAAACGAGCAGGCGTTGTCGAACAGCTTGTCGAGCGCCTGTGCAATCAGGTCGGGTGCGCCGTGGAACGGAACCGCCGTCGAAGGCAAATCGACTTGCAGCTCGCGCGTTGCACACAGCGCGCGATAGCCCTCCGCGCAGCCGGCGACCAGCGCGCGCATATCGAAATCTTCCGCGTCTGCACCCGCGATCGCGCGCTCCATGCGATTGGCTTCGCTCATTGCGCGCACGATCGCGCCGAGGCGCTGGGCGCCATCACGCGCGCGCGCCAGATACGGTCGCGCGGCAGGCGGCAGATCGTGATGATCGAGGTTGTCGAGCGACGACTTGACGATCGCAAGCGGCGTGTTGAGTTCGTGCGAGAGCTTCGACGCCAGTGTGCGCAGATAGGCGGTGTACGAACCAACTTCATCGAGCAATTTTCCGAAGCTGCGCGCCAGATCGCCCAGTTCGTCCGGGGAATCGATGAGCGGCAATGGACCGTCCAGACGTCCCGACGTCCGCACCGCGCGCTCGGTTGCGTTACGCAGACGACGAATGCGCAGGGACAGCGAGGCGCCGAACGCAAGCAGGATTGCCGCAGCGATCGCAAACGCAGCCAGAGTCGCGCCGGCGAGGCCGATCAGGGCGCGATTGGCCAGCAACGGCAGCGCTCGACTGGCCTGTTCGAGTACCAATGCGCCGCGCACTTCGCCGGCTTCGCGCAGCGGCACGACGGCCGTCAACACGACAACCCCGGCCTCCTGCGAGGCGCGCCAACTGGTCGCAGAGATGCCCGACAACGCCTGCCACACCTCAGCCGCCTCGACACGCGGCGGATTGCCGGCCAGCGCGGGGGAACCTGCAAATGTGGGGGCGAACAAGCTGCGATAGGCGACATTGGCAAACCAACCTGCATCGGACAAACGTTCGACATCCGGCGCGACCAGACGACCCGCTGTCGCGAACAACCAACCGTCGGCGCTGACAATGCGAGCGCGCGCGTGTTCGGGCACCACCGGCTGCAACGCATGCGCGCTGGCGTCATCGTAGGCAATCAACGCACGCGGCTCGGTCGCATCGACTGCCGGCCGCGCCGCGTCGTAGACAGCAACACCGACACGCTCCGGCATCAAGCCACGCGGCAGGCGCAGTTCGATGCGATAACCGGAACCGTCTTCGCGCAAGGCGCCGCCAAGCTGAGCCGGAAGCTGCGTGCCGACGTCAAGCGCAGGCGCGCTGAACGCGCCCGGCGCCGCGCTGCACAAGCGATAACGCTGCGTCTCGCCAGCCAGCGACAATGCGAGCGTGACGTGATCGCTGGTCGCGGCGCGCGGGTCGGTCGGATCGACGCGCGTGCGAGTCGCGTCGCTGACATCCGCCAGCAGATAGATGCTGTCGTCGCGACGGGCAAGCGTCACTTGCAATTTCCGTGGATCATCGCCGGGCCCGAGCGCCTGCGCGAAAGCACGCAGCGAGACCCAATCGTCGGCGTAACCATCGACGATGATTGGGTCGATCGCGCGCTGTGCGTACAGCAAGGCTCCCGCCGGCGGCAACGCGACCTGTCGCGCTTCGAGAACCTTGACGAGCATGCCAGCCGAAGCCAGCAGCGACTGCTCCTGCCCCTCACGCAGCAACGCCTCGGTCTGCTTCACGAACTGCCAACCGGCCCACGGCAGCGCCAATGTGGACAAGGCCAGCAGCAGGAGTTTGAAACGCAGGGACATGGGACGGGACTCGGGTTCGGGGCTTGAGCAATCCGCAGCGGACAACGACGTCTCAGTCGTTCTGTGCCTTCCACCGATAGCCCGCCCCGTGCACGGTATCGATTGCATCGAAGGCCACATCGATGGCAACGAATTTCTTGCGGATGCGTTTGATGTGCGAAGTGATCGTCGCGTCGTCAACAACGACTTGCGCGTCGCGCATCAACTGATCTCGATTTTTCACGTGGCCGGGGAAGCGGGCCAAAGTGTGCACCATCCAGAATTCGGTGACGGTCAGCGGCACGTCGATGCCGTTCCAGGTCACGCGCATGCGCTCGGCTTCGATTACGAGCGCGCCGTGCGCGATCACGCTGTCGGCGGCAACGGGTTTGCGCAACGCCTCCATGCGCCGGAACAGCGCGTTGATGCGCGCTGCGAGCTGATGCAGGGAGATGTCCTTGGCCAGATAATCGTCGGCGCCCAGGCGCAGGCCGGAGATCACGTCGAAATCCGAATCGCGGGCGGTGAGGAACAGGATCGGCAGGGTCGGCGCTCGTGCGCGCAGCCCGCGACAGAGTTCGAAACCGCCTTCGGGTTCGTCTCCGAGGCCAACGTCGATAATCACCAGTTCCGGCAGGCGTTGCGCAAACGCAATTTCCGCTTCGCTGCGCGAGGCGTAGCCACGCACTTCGTAGCCGAGTCGCGCGAGCGCCTCGGCATAGTTGGCGCGGATCAGCGGTTCGTCTTCGACGATGGCAATGCTGCGCGGCATGGATCGAGACTCCTGCTGGGTGCGCCAGCTTACGCAGCGCTTTGTCGCCTGCGCAACGGCGGCGATGCACGCGCCAGCAAACGAACACAACTCATCGGCGGCGCGCCCCGAATGGCACCGTGCGCGGGCCGCGCACAACGATTCAATGCCATCACCGGGCGGAGACCCCTGCCCCCAAACCTGCAACCGGGAATCCGATGAACGAACGACACTCCGATCCGAACGCCGAACTCGATTCGCCCGAACCGCTGCGCATCGTGTTCGCGCTGGCGGCCTTGATCCTCGGCTTTATCGCCGCGCTGCACGGCTGAAGGGAGAACGTGATGCATCGCTCCTTTTGCGCAGGTCAGCGCACTCGCACCGACCGGGACAGCTACCCATCCGAACCAGGTGGTGATCCGTTCTGGCTCGGCGGCGAGGCGTTCATTGCACCGGCCTGCCTGTCCGACTTGCGGGACGTGCACGACGCGAACCGAGTTGCCGATGCTGCAGGCACCGATTCCGATTGGCAGGTCATTTGACCTGATCGTTTGCTGGGCCCCGCGCCGGATCTTGCTCGTCCCCTCCCGCATCCGGCGCGGGTTTTTTTGCAACGGATCAGGCGCTGCCGATGGCGGCCTGCATCCTGGCGATCACAGCGCTGTAGTCCTTTTCGTGGAAGATCGCCGAGCCCGCAACAAACGTGTCCGCCCCTGCGCGTGCGATTTGTGCGATGTTGTCAGGCTTGACACCGCCATCGATTTCGAGACGGATCGCACGCCCACTTGCATCGATGCGCGCGCGTGCGCGGCGCAGCTTCTCCAATGCGGACGGCAGGAATGCCTGCCCGCCGAATCCGGGGTTCACCGACATGATCAGCACCACATCGAGCTTGTCGATCACGTAGTCGAGCCAATCGAGCGAGGTGGCTGGGTTGAACACCAGGCCCGCCTGACATCCGCATTCGGTGATCAACTGGATCGTGCGATCGACATGTTCGGTCGCTTCGGGATGAAAGCTGATCGAAGTCGCGCCCGCCTGCGCAAAATCCGGCACGATGCGGTCGACCGGCTTGACCATAAGATGCACATCGATTGGCGCTGTCACGCCGTATTTGCGCAATGCTGCGCAGATCGACGGCCCGATCGTCAAATTCGGCACGTAGTGGTTATCCATCACATCGAAATGGATCCATTGCGCACCCGCCGTGAGGACCGCGTCGACCTCGGCCCCAAGCCGCGCGAAATCGGCGGACAGGATCGAAGGCGCGATGATGGGTGATTGCTTTGCCATGGTGATTCCGCTGCGATCGGTGGGCGCGGACGCGGCCGCGATGCACGCCAAGCCTAAAGCATCGCGCCTTTCGGCGCTCCCACCGGCGCCTATTTCAATCCACGCTCGGATTTGATGCGCTCGTAAGCCGCGTTGATTTCGCGCGCGCGCTCCTCGGCGCGATGCTTGAGCTCTTCGGGGACATCGCTGCCAAGCTTGTCCGGATGATGCTGGCTCATGAGTTTGCGATAGGCGCGTTTGATGTCCTGCTCATTCGCCCCGCGTTCTATCCCAAGCACCGCGTACGGATCGATTTCCGAAGGCCGCGCGGCGGACCGCGGGCTTGGCCCATACCCACCAGCGCCCTGTGACGCGGCGGCGTACCCCTTCATTGCGGACAGCGCAGCCAGTTCGTGGTCGCTGACACCGAGCGCCGCGCACAGCCGACGCAACAGGGCGAGCTTGGAAGGCACCAGCGACCCTTCGGCGTAAACCAGATCAAGCAGCAGATCGAGAACGATGAAGGCCAGATCGCGGCGTCCGCTGCACCAGCGCCTGATGTCGGCAATGGCAACGCCGGCGTCGAAACTCTCTTGTTTGCCCACATTGAAACGAGCGATGGCCGCTTGCCGCTGCGCCGTGTCCAGACGCAAGCGGCCCATCAAGGCTTCGGTCGCGGCAATCTCCGGGGGAGATACGCGTCCATCGGATTTGGACAACGCCCCCGCGAACGCAAACAGCGGCTCGATGAAACCGCTGCCCATCGACGGCGGCTTCAGGCGCGCGAGCGTCGCGTCGTAGAAGTGACCAAGTACCACGCCAATCAGCAGACCAATCGGATTGTGGAATACGATCAGGCCAATGATGGCGCCGACCAGCTTGCCGGTGATGTTCATCGACTTGCATCCGCGCGCGCGCAAAGCACACGCGAGGTCTGTGGCGCGATGACGCGCAGGCAGCGGCGGGGCATGGACGGTATCGGCAGCATCGTCGGGTTGAGCGCTGGAAAGCTGCGGAGTCTAGCAAGCGGCGGCCCGGACCGGGTTGCATGCGCTCGCTCAAGGCGATCACCGCAGGGGCAAACGCTCGCTACAATTGACCCTTGTTCGTCAGCGGAAATCCGCCGTGTCGACCGTTCTCTCGCAATCCAGTCTCCCAGGTCTCGACCTTGTCCATCGCGGCAAGGTGCGCGATGTCTATGCACTCGGCGACGACGAATTGCTGATCGTCGCCAGCGATCGACTGTCCGCATTCGATGTCGTGTTGCCCGATCCGATTCCGGGCAAGGGCGAAATGCTCACCCAGATCTCCAATTTCTGGTTCGCCAGGACCGCGCATCTGGTACCCAACCACCTGACCGGCAAACGCGTTGCGGACGTGCTGCCGCCTGGCACCGATGCCGCGTTGTACGTCCAACGCAGCGTGATCGCGAAACGTCTAAGGCCGGTTCCGGTCGAGGCCATCGCGCGCGGCTACCTGATCGGTTCCGGCTGGAAGGACTACCAGGCAACAGGCGCGCTGTGCGGTATCGCATTGCCGGCCGGCTTGCGTCTGGCGGAGAAATTGCCGCAGGCGATCTTCACGCCATCGACCAAGGCCGCGATGGGCAGCCATGACGAGAACATCGGCTTCGACCAGGTTATCGCGGCCATCGGCGAAGATCTGGCCGAGCAGGTGCGCGCGGCAACCTTGGCGATCTACCGATTCGCCGCCGACTATGCCGCGGAGCGCGGCGTCCTGATCGCCGATACCAAGTTTGAATTCGGCACCGATGCCGACGGCAGACTTTACGTGATGGACGAGATGCTGACGCCCGATTCCTCGCGCTTCTGGCCGGCCGACGAATACCGCGTCGGTATCAGCCCGCCCAGTTACGACAAGCAATTCGTGCGCGACTATCTCGAGACTCTGGACTGGAACAAGACCGCACCGGGCCCGCTCTTGCCGCGTTCGGTGATCGAGGGCACTGCCGCAAAATATGCTGAAGCGTTGCAGCGGCTGGCCAATATGCAGATCGATCAGTAGCGTGTTTTTACGTGGCGCAGTCCGCGTCGTCGAGGCGGCGGAGGCCGCTATACATTTGCTGTGCGGGCATCGCGGCTGCCGCCGCTCCCACAAAAAAGCAAAGGCGACAAGTCGCCTGCTGCAAGCGAATGTCTGCTGGAAAATAATCACAACAGGAGCTGCTCATGCGCAGCGTCAACGAATGGTTCGGCAGCTACAGCGCCGATCACCAGAACCCGGCCAATCGTCTGATTCACTGGTTCTGCGTGCCTGCGATCCTGTGGGCGGTGATCGCGGCCTTGTGGCTGATTCCGGTGCCGCCATCGATCGGCCGGCCCGGCTTCTGGTGCGGCCTCGTGATGGTCGCGGCATTCGCATTCTATTGGCGCCTGTCGCGCCCACTCGGCGCCGCGATGTTTATCGTCTTCGTGGTACTCGGCGTGCTGACTGAAGTGCTGTATCGCTCGCTCGGACCGATTCATCTGCGGTGGCTTGCGATAGGCGTCTTTGTCGTCGCGTGGATTGGTCAGTTCCTCGGCCACCTGATCGAAGGTCGCAAACCGTCTTTCCTCACCGATCTGGCCTACCTCCTGATTGGTCCGGCATGGCTCATCGGCAAGCTGATGCGGCGATTGGGCATCGCGTACTGAATCGACTTTGATTGATGCGACCACGCTGCGTTCGGACGCCGCGAAGCCGCCGCTGCATGCCCTGATGAATCAGTTGACCCGGAATGCAAGCGGCGCGTCGTCATGGCAACGACGCGCCGCCGGGAAACGCGCTCTACTGCTGCGGACCCTGAATGATCGACGGATTGTGCACCTGCACTACCGTGCCGTGGGTGACCAGCAAACTCGCCATCTCGCCTTGCATCTCGGCTGTCACGGCGGGGAAATCTGTCGGATCAAGCAGCGAACCGTGCTCGCCCTGCAGGAAGCGCACCGCGCCGCGGATGCCGTCGGCTGATTGCGTGGTACCGGTGATCGCAGAAAGGCCCAACGCCGCGATCAGGGGTTCGGTGCCGGACAACGGTGCACCGGCAACGCGGTTGGGAATCACCTGGTCCGGCAGGAAATCGCCACCGCCGATGACTTCCTGCGCCAGCAGATGCTTGGTCGCGAGCAGCGGCGCATTGACCGGATAATTGATCGAATCGCCCGAATCGATCACCGTCTGCGTCGCGACGAAAAACGCATCGTACTGCGCCGTGCCCGGCTGCAGGCCCGCAGCGGCAAGTCCTGCATGGATGCGCGGGCCGAACGCCGGCGAGGCATCAAGCAGGCGCGCGATACCGCCGCCCGGCACGTTGAGGACGCCCGTCGGCACGGTCGGATCGATGGCGAGGAAGACCGTGCCCAGGATGCTGCCGAGCGACTGACCGACGAAGCTGACGCTGCTGGCATCGACATTCGGCAAAGTCGAGGCGTCATGTGACAACTCGAGCATGTCGGCGACGCCTTGGCGCAGGTTGTCGCGCGAGGTCAGGAGGCTGGTCAGATTGATGAAATAGCTGCCCGACGGATCAATCGCGCCATCCGGTCCCGGCGCACCGGTCGTGTTGTCGCCGAAGTCGAGATCGAAGGTGCGCTCATGCGCACCGAGCAGGACAAATGGCGTATTGCCGATATAGAACGGATTGGACGTATCGGTCAGGCCGTGCAGGGGCAGATCGATCGCGACGACGGCGAAACCTTGCGCCGCGAGCGTGCCGGCAACGGCGAACATGTCGGTGCGGTTGCGCGTGATGCCGTGCTGGAAGATCACCAGCGGCC
>JBDUED010000098.1:0-8860 GCA_040002595.1 Dokdonella sp.
GAGGACGAGTTCGTCAAGCACAAGATCCTCGACGCGATCGGCGATCTGTACCTGCTCGGGCACAGCCTGATTGGCGCGTTTTACGGTTACAAGTCAGGTCACGAGCTCAACAACAAGCTGTTGCGTACCTTGATTGCCGAAGCGGACTCCTGGGAAGAAGTCAGCTTCGAAGATGAAAAGGCGGCTCCCATTTCCTATGCCCACCCGGCGCAGGCGATGTAGTCCGCTGCTGGGCACGGCAGGAGAAGAACCGTTTTGAGAACAAGCCGGTGCGATGGCTGAGCGGTCGTCGCGACCAAGAGAATGACGGCGTCGATCGTCAGTACTTGAATCGGGCGTGCAGCATGCGCGGCCCGGGTAAAAAACGGATGTCCGTGTGGACGTCCGAGTGCAGGGGATAGGTGCCGCCCCGGTGCCTAAGCGGAACCCTCATCCGTGGCGATGGACGCCAGGTGCAGATACAAGGCTCGAAGTTCCGGGTCTGAGATAACTGTCGCCGTCGCTCGCAAATGTCGGGCGCTGGCGGCGGAAAGGGATTTGGGCTTTGTCGGGTTCGGGGGAACGGTCGACAAGGGCGCCACTTTCACGGTGAAACGTTCGACGCTACCGCCCAAAGCGGTGCGGGCTTCGGCCAGCAAGGCAGCTTGATAAAGCCTTACGCGGCTGGCCCATGTCGGACTCGACGCCAGAAAGACAAGCCGTCCGTTGCGGACGTCCGCGAGCCTGGTCTCGCGCGCGACCGCGTCGGGCAAGAGATGGCGCAATCTTTCATCCAGCGCATCCAGCGCGCGCGCCCGATCGGCGAGCGCGCCGAGTGCGATGCACTGCGCAGCGGCTCTCGGGCCGGTGGTGGAGACATGGAGCGGATTGCGGCTTGGCGACATTGACGATTACGAACTCGGTGCTGCATACGCATGAATATCATTATTGTCCGCAACGCGCATTGCGCGCCACGTCGCTTTGATCTCGCGCGCCGGCGCGCGCGCATCCTCGCTGTGGCGACACTGGCTGGTTGCGCGCTGTTTTTTGTTGCACTCGGTGTCGCAGCGACGCTGCTGATTGCAAATCCCCGCACGCACGATCTGCGCGAACTGACCAGCCTGCGCACGACGATGAACGCGCAGCGCAGCCAACTGGCTAGCCTGGAGCAGGATTCCCACCGCAATCTGGATGCCTTGGCACTGCAGCTTGGCCAGTTGCAGGCGCAGGCGACGCGGCTCAATGCACTCGGGGATCGGTTGACCCAGGTCGGCAAGCTCGCGGACGGCGAATTCGATTTCGCGTCCGAACCAGCAGTTGGCGGCCCGGAAGAGACGGATACCGATCCGGGCCATCCCTTGCCGCTGCAAAATGGCGTCGACGACTTGCGTGCGCAATTTGATCGTCAGGAAGCGCAACTGGACGTGCTCGAAAATCTGCTGCGCGACCGCCAGACGGACAACGAATTGCTGCCGACCGGCATGCCGGTCGCTCAGGGCTACATCTCGTCAGGGTATGGCGAACGCTCCGATCCCTTCAACGGTCATCAGGCGCTGCATCTGGGACTGGATTTTTCGGCGCCGTTCGGAACGCCCGTCCAGGCGGTCGCAGATGGCATGGTGACGTTTACCGGGCAGCGCAGCGGTTACGGCAACGTTGTCGAGATCGATCACGGCAATGGCTACATGACGCGTTATGCGCACAATTCGGTCATTGTCGCCGCGATCGGCTCGCGCGTGCATGCGGGCGACACGATTGCCAAGGTCGGCTCGACAGGCCGCTCGACCGGTCCGCACTGCCATTTTGAAGTGTGGCTCAATGGTCGTCCGGTGAATCCGATGGTCTACGTGAAATCGACACGCGCCGCGCGCGGGTAGAGGCGGACAATCGGGAATCGGCCATCCGCGCCGTCAAGGCGCGTCGATCGCAACGGCGCTGCGGCGCAGTCGGCGCTCGCGCGAATTGACCCAGCCCGAGCGATCAGGGCTCTCCCGAACTGATTGCGCCGCCCTTGAAAGCGCCCTTTGCGCCACAAAACTGGCTTGTGCAACAGCGTCACCGTATCATCGGCGGTCGTGCGTGCGGCCGTGACTGGCCGCTTAAAAGCCCAAAGTCTCACCGGCGCGCTGCTTGACCCGAGCCACCGCCGCGTATCCGTCTCCCTATCGAAGATCATCCATGCTCAACAGTTTTCTGACGCGCATTTTCGGCAGCCGCAACGAGCGCGTGCTGCGCCAAATGGGCAAAGTCGTTGCCCAGATCAACCTGCTGGAGCCCCGGTTCCAGGCACTTTCCGACGACGAGTTGCGCGCCATGACGGGCCAATTCCGTCAGCGTCTCGCCGATGGAGCCACTCTGGACAGCCTGCTGCCAGAAGCGTTTGCGACCGTGCGCGAAGCGTCCAGCCGAGTTTTGGGACTGCGCCCTTACGATGTGCAGTTGATCGGCGGCATGGTCCTGCACTCGGGCAAGATCGCCGAAATGCGCACTGGCGAAGGCAAGACCCTGGTCGCAACGCTGCCGGTGTATTTCAATGCGCTCGAAGGCAAGGGCGTCCACGTCGTTACCGTCAACGATTATCTGGCCAAGCGCGACGCGGCGTGGATGGGCAAGGTCTACAACTTCCTCGGCATGAGCGTTGGCGTCGTGTATCCGGGCATGGACCATGGCGACAAGCGTGAAGCCTATGCGGCCGACATCACCTACGGCACCAACAATGAATTTGGCTTCGACTATCTGCGCGACAACATGGCGCAGGCGAGCGAGCAGCGCTATCAGCGCGGTCTGCATTACGCGATTGTCGATGAGGTCGATTCGATCCTGATCGACGAAGCGCGCACGCCGTTGATCATTTCCGGTCCGTCCGACGAATCGCCGCAACTTTACGTCAAGGTCAACCGCATCGTGCCGCGCATGACGCGCCAGGCGAGCGAAGACAAACCCGGTGAAGCGCCGGCCCCCGGCGATTACTGGGTCGATGAAAAGCAGAAACAGGTGCACATGTCCGAGGAGGGCATGCAGCATGCCGAGGATTTGCTGCGCAGCGAAGACATCATCGGCGAGAACGAAGGTCTCTATGATTCGCAGCACATCGCGGTCGTGCATCACTTGAATGCCGCGCTGCGGGCAAATGCGATTTATCAACGCGATGTGGATTACATCGTGCGCGACGGCGAAATCATCATTGTCGACGAATTCACCGGCCGCACCCTGGCTGGCCGACGCTGGTCCGACGGCTTGCATCAGGCGGTCGAAGCGAAGGAAGGCGTGCCGATCCAGCGCGAGAACCAGACCCTCGCGTCGATCACGTTCCAGAACCTGTTCCGCATGTACAAGAAGCTGTCCGGCATGACCGGCACCGCGGATACCGAAGCTTACGAATTCCAGTCGATCTACGGCCTTGAAGTCGTGGTCATTCCGACCCATCGGCCGATGGTGCGCAAGGACGAAGCGGACGTCATCTTCCTCAAGTCCGGGCCGAAGTTCGATGCGATTGTCGAGGACATCAAGGAAAGCCGCGAGCGCGGCCAACCGGTGCTGGTCGGCACCGCCTCCATCGAGATGTCGGAATTGTTGTCGGAGTTGCTCAAGAAACAGCAGGTGCCGCATGAGGTGCTCAATGCCAAACAGCACGAGCGCGAAGCGCATATCGTCGCGCAGGCAGGCCAGCCCCATGCGATCACGATTGCAACCAACATGGCCGGCCGCGGTACCGACATCGTGCTTGGCGGCAGCCTCGAAGCGGAGCTGTCGGCGTTGCCCGAGGATGCATCGGGATTTGAGCGCGAGCGCATCAAGATGGAATGGCAACGTCGCCACGACGAAGTCATCCGCCTCGGTGGCCTGCGCATCGTCGGCACCGAGCGGCACGAATCGCGGCGCATCGACAACCAGTTGCGCGGGCGCTCGGGTCGCCAGGGAGACCCGGGATCGAGTCGCTTCTACCTGTCGCTCGAAGACAGCCTTATCCGCATCTTCATGGGCGAAGGCGTGGCCAAGCTGATGCGCATGTTCGGCATGAAGGAAGATGATGCCATCCAGGACAAGATGGTCAGCCGTCAGATTGAAAAGGCACAGCGCAAGGTCGAGGCGCACAACTTCGACATCAGAAAACACCTGCTCGAGTTCGACGATACCGCCAACGATCAGCGCAAGGTCATCTACGAGCAGCGCAATGAGTTGCTGGACAGCGCCAACATCGGCGAGACGATCGCGAGCATCCGCCAGGATGTATTCACCGATCTGACGCGGCGCTACGTGCCGCACGATTCGATCGATGAACAATGGAAGATCAGCGAACTGCAGCGTGAGCTCGATGCCGAGTTCGGGCTCGAACTCAATCTCCAGCAATGGCTGGAGGAACAAACCGAGGCCGACGCGAACGACGTGCTTGACCATGTGCTGGCCGGCGCCGATCGCATGTTCCGTGAAAAGGAAGCGATGATCGGATCGGAGGTCATGCGTGGTCTGGAAAAACACGTGATGCTTTCGGTGCTCGACAACGGCTGGAAAGAGCACCTCTCGAACATGGACTACTTGCGTCAGGGAATTTATCTGCGCGCGTATGCACAGAAAACTCCCAAGCAGGAATTCAAGCGGGAAGCGTTCGAGCTGTTCGAGGGCATGCTCGGACGCATCAAGCACGAGATTGTTCAGATCATCGCGCGCGTGCGCATTCGCGGTGAAGAGGAAGTCGAAGCGATGGAAGAGCAGCAACGCGTGCAGGCTGAAACCCAGGCTCGCGCGATGCAGTTCCAGCATGCTGAAGCGGGGGGATTCGCTTCGGCCCAAGCGCCATCCGATCCCGACATGCCGAGGGCGCAAATGGCCGTCACGCAGTCGCCTGCCCTTCGCGACGCGCCGAAGGTCGGGCGCAATGATCCCTGTCCCTGCGGCTCGGGCAAGAAATACAAGCAATGCCACGGCAAGCTGGCGTGAGACATTCTTCGGGTGGCGCCACCGTCTGCGGCGGCAATCGATAACGGCTGTCGCCATTGATGGAAAGCGCCATCTACGTCGTCGCCGGTATCGTGCGTGATGCGCATGGCCGCGTGCTGCTGGCGCAGCGTCCGGCCGGCAAGCATCTGGCCGGCCTGTGGGAATTTCCGGGTGGAAAATGCGAATCGGACGAGGCGGGTGTTGACGCACTTGCGCGCGAACTGCGCGAGGAGATCGGCATCACGGTCGAATCCGCACGTCCGCTGATTGCCGTTCCGCATCGCTATCCGGAAAAAAACATCGTGCTGGACGTGTGGCAGGTGCTGGCGTATTCGGGCGTGCCGCATGCGCGCGAGGGGCAGCCGCTGGCGTGGGTGGAAATCGCGGACCTCGACCGCATGGCGATGCCGCACGCGGACCGTCCGGTCGCCAGCGCGCTGCGCTTGCCGGATCGGTACCTCATCACGCCGCCATTGCCGGTCGAACAGACCGAAACCTTGCTGCGCGGCATCGAAAGCGCCTGCCGCAAAGGCTTGCGCATGATCCAGTTGCGTCTGCCGCACTGGTCGCGCGACGACATCGCGACATTGGCGCGCGCGGCGCGAAATTCATGTCACCAACACGATGCGCGCCTGCTGCTCAACGACGACTGGCGTCTCGCGGAAGTTCTCGGCCTTGATGGCGTGCACCTGCCCGCGCGAACCGCGGCAACGTTGCAGCACCGCCCGTTGGGGCGCGACCGCTGGGTCGGCGTGTCGTGCCACGACGCCACCGAACTCGCCCAGGCGGCGCGCATCGGCGCCGATTTCGCGACCTTGTCGCCGGTGTACGAAACGCCCGCGCACCCGCACACGGCGCCGCTCGGCTGGGAGCGCTTCGGCGAACTGACGGCGCAAGCGACGCTGCCTGTGTTTGCGCTGGGGGGCCTCGATGAGGAAGACCTGGATGCGGCGCAGATGTCCGGCGCGCAGGGGATCGCGGCGGTTCGCGCGTGGTGGGCACGAGCGGGTTTGCACTCGCCTTGACGCGCAGTCCTTGCTTGACCCAATCCCGCAGCAGTGAACAATTCGTCGGCGTGATGAAGCATGTTGCAAAACCAGCCTCAATCGGAGAATCAAATGCCAGCCCTCGATCGCAAACTTGTCACCACCGCCAACGAACTTGCTGGCTATCGCATCAGCGCCCAACTGGGCATCGTGCGCGGCATCATCGTGCGTTCGCGCAGCGTGGTCGGCAACATCGGTGCAGCCCTGCAGACCCTCGTTGGCGGCAACATCACCCTGTTCACGCAACTGTGCGAACGGGCGCGCAATGATGCCTTCGACCTGATGCTGCAGCACGCGGCCGAACACGGTGCCAACGCGGTGATCGCCATGCGCTACGACGCCAATGAAGTGGCGCAGGGCGTCACCGAAGTGCTCGCCTACGGCACCGCCGTGGTGGTCGAACCGCTGCGCTGAACACGCCTATCGCTGATCGAGTCGCGCATCGCGTCGGGCGCCAATGATTGCGCGCGCGCTGCGATCGGCTCGCAGCAGGATGCACACGTCGGCGCGAGCCGGCAGCGTGCGCAGCGCGTGTCGGCTGAGGCGTTCGTAATGCATCAGGAAGCGTTTTAGGGCCGCGGCATCCATTGCCCGCGGCGCATCCCGCTCGCGCAACATGCGTTCTTGCCCGGCACGCCAATACGTGACGATCGCGAAATCCGGCGCAGCAAGCACAATCAGTGCGTCAAGGCGTACCCACAAGCGCGCATACGCGCCGGCCAGCTGGGCATTGACCCAGCGCCGCCAGACACCATTGGCGTCTTCGACGCGTTCCAGCGCGTTGATCGGGCGCGGCAACGCACGTGCCGGTTGCGGCGGCACGCCAACGCACCAACCTTCGAGCAGGACCAGGCGCGGCCGCCGCGTGACCCTGCGCCAGCGCGAAGGCGGCAGGCGCGTGTCGCGGCCCTTGTCGAAACGTGGAACGCGCGCTGGATTTTCGTCACTCGCGTCGGCGAGCGCGGCCAATGTCCGCGCGAGTAGATCCAGATCGTGCGTGCCCGGAACGCCGCGTGTCGCGAGCAACGGATGGACCTTGCGCGCGAGCCATTGGCGTTCGCGGCGGCCGCGATAGAAATCGTCGAGCGAAAGCGTTTCGCAGGGAAAGCCGCGCGCATGGGCCGAGGTGGCGAGCTGATGCGCGAAGGTGGTCTTGCCGCTGCCCTGCACGCCCGACAAGCCAACGATCCATCGCGCGGATGCGGGCCGCAAGCGTGCCAGTAGAGCATCCAGCGTGGCCTCGACCACGCAGCGATGGTAACCAGGCTGCGTGCTAGCATCGCGCGCCATGACGAACCCATCCTCGAGTGAATCGGACGCACTCTATCAGCAGGCGTTGGCGACGCTGAGCGCGCTGCTCGACGAAGCGCGCGCAGCGGGCGATCCGGAACCCACCGCAATGACTCTGGCGACTGCGGGCGAAGGCCGTGTTTCAGCGCGCATCGTGTTGCTCAAGGGGATTGATCCTCGTGGGCTGCATTTTTTCAGCAACTACACCAGTGACAAGGGACGACAGCTTGAAAAAAACGCGCAAGCTGCCCTGTGTTTTCACTGGAAGACATTGCGCGACGGCGTCCAGGTTCGCGTCGAAGGCGTTGCGACACGGTTGCCAGCGGCGGAATCGGACACGTATTTCGCGACGCGTTCGCGCGGCAGCCAGATTGGCGCCTGGGCATCACTGCAGTCGCAACCATTGAGCAATCGCGATGAATTCGACACGCGCATTGCGCAGATCGAAACGCGATTTGCGGGCGTACCCGTGCCACGTCCGCCGCACTGGGGCGGCTATGTCCTCGCGCCTGATCGCATCGAATTCTGGTACGGCGCAGCGTTCCGGTTGCATGAGCGGATGCGCTACTTCGTCGATGCTGCCGGCGTGTGGTCGCGTGGAATGCTGTTTCCATGAGCCTCGTGTCGATGAATGTCATGCCGGTCTATCGCATCAGCGTTTTCGTGCCAGCGGAGTACGCGCAACGGCTGATTGACGGTATTTGTGCGGTGGATGACCTTCGCTGTGGCAATTACGATCGCGTGCTGTGGACATCGGCGATCGGAACCGAACAATTCCGACCGCTTGCCGGCGCACATCCTGCACTCGGCAAAGTCGGTGAGGTCACGCAGGTGTCGTGCGTACGGATCGAATTGTGCATTGCACGCGATGAAACGCGCTTGCGGCGAGTCATCGAACAGGGTATCCGTGCGCATCATCCGTGGCAGACGCCGGCGATTTTCGTCGACGAATCGCAGCTTCCCCTGGCGTAGCTCGCGCATGTCCCATCAGGGTCCGCAACGCATTGTCTGCCTGACCGAGGAACCGACCGAAGTGCTGTATGCGCTCGGCGAACAGGATCGCATCGTCGGCATTTCCGGATTCACCGTCCGCCCGCCACGCGCGCGACGCGAGAAGCCGAAGGTTTCCGCATTCACCAGTGCGAACATCGAGGAAATCCTCAAGCTGCAACCGGATTTCGTGGTGGGTTTTTCCGACATCCAGGCCGATATCGCACGCGATCTGATCAAGGCCGGGGTCGAGGTGTGGATCAGCAATCACCGCAGCGTCGCCGGCATTCTCGACTACATTCGCCGACTCGGGGCGCTGGTCGGCGCGGCCGAACGGGCCGACGCGTATGCGGCCGAGGCCGAAGCACATCTGACTGCCATCGCGCAGTCTGCCGCTGCGTTGCCGCGCCGTCCGAGTGTGTATTTCGAGGAATGGGATGTGCCACCGATCAGTGCCATCTTGTGGGTTGCCGAGCTTATCCGCATCGCTGGCGGAGACGATATTTTTCCGGAGCGTGCCGAAAAATCGCTTGCGCGCGAGCGCATCCTCGCTGATCCGTCCGAGATTGTGCGGCGCGCGCCCGATATTATTTTCGGCTCATGGTGCGGCAAGAAAT
>JBDUED010000099.1:0-8847 GCA_040002595.1 Dokdonella sp.
CGTCCACGACGTCGTCGTTCTTGCTCGAGCCCGCGCCGGCATGCGCGCCCGAATCTGCCGCGTCTCCCGACGGTGGCGCTTGCGCCGCAGCCGCGTGCAGCGACTGCGCAGCCTGCTCGAGCGCAGTCGTGCGCGATTCGATCTGCGCCTTGTCCTCGCCCTTCATGACCTTCTCCAGATCGGACAACGCCTCCTCGATGCGGCCGATGTCACCCGGCACTTTGCCGCCGTGCTCCTTGATCGCGGCGCGAGTGGAAGCCACCAGTTGATCGGCCTTGTTGCGCGCACCAATGAGCTCGTGGAACTTCTTGTCTTCTTCCTTGTTCGCCTCGGCGTCGCGCACCATGCGCTGGATCTCGTCCTCGCTGAGGCCCGAGCCTGCCTTGATCTCGATGCGCTGTTCCTTGCCGGTCGCCTTGTCCTTCGCGCCGACGTGCAGGATGCCGTTCGCGTCGATGTCGAAGGTGACCTCGATCTGCGGCATGCCGCGCGCCGCCGGAGCGATGCCCTCGAGATTGAACTCGCCAAGCGACTTGTTGCCCGACGCCATCTCGCGCTCGCCCTGGTAGACCTTGATCGTCACCGCCGGCTGGTTGTCGTCGGCGGTCGAGAAGGTCTGCGCGAACTTGGTCGGGATGGTCGTGTTCTTCTTGATCATCTTCGTCATCACGCCGCCCAGCGTCTCGATGCCGAGCGACAGCGGCGTCACGTCGAGCAGCAGCACGTCCTTGACCGTACCGCCGAGCACGCCGCCCTGGATCGCGGCGCCGACAGCGACCGCTTCATCCGGGTTGACGTCCTTGCGCGGTTCCTTGCCGAAGAAGTCCTTGACCGCTTCCTGCACCTTGGGCATGCGCGTCTGGCCACCGACGAGGATCACCTCGGTGATGTCGGACATCGCCAAGCCGGCGTCCTTCAAGGCGACGCGGCACGGCTCAATGGTGCGCTTGACCAGTTCGTCGACGAGGGCTTCCAATTTGGCGCGGGTCAGCTTGATGTTGAGATGCTTGGGACCCGACGCATCCGCCGTGACATACGGCAGGTTTACTTCAGTCTGATGAGCCGTCGACAGTTCAATCTTGGCGCGCTCGGCAGCATCCTTCAAACGCTGCAAGGCGAGCGGATCGTTTTTCAGATCAACACCCTGATCCTTCTTGAATTCGTCAACGAGATAATCGATGACGCGTTTGTCGAAATCCTCGCCACCCAGGAAGGTATCGCCATTCGTGGCCAGCACTTCGAACTGCTTCTCGCCATCGACTTCGGCAATCTCGATGATCGACACGTCGAACGTGCCGCCGCCGAGGTCATACACCGCGATCTTGCGATCACCGCCTTTCTTGTCCATACCGTAGGCAAGCGCTGCCGCGGTCGGCTCGTTGATGATGCGCTTGACGTCGAGGCCCGCGATGCGGCCGGCGTCCTTGGTCGCCTGGCGCTGCGAATCGTTGAAGTACGCCGGCACCGTGATGACGGCTTCCGTGACGGCTTCGCCAAGATAATCCTCGGCCGTCTTCTTCATCTTCATCAGAACCTTGGCCGAGACTTCCGGCGGCGGCATGCTCTTGCCGTCGGCGGTCGCGACCCACGCGTCACCATTGTCGTGCGCGACAATCTTGTACGGCACCATGTTGATGTCTTTTTGAACCTCGGCATCGGTGAACTTGCGCCCGATCAGGCGCTTCACCGCGTAGAACGTGTTCTTCGGGTTCGTGACCGCCTGGCGTTTCGCGGTCGCGCCAACCACGACTTCGTTATCCTTGAATGCGACCACCGAAGGAGTCGTGCGATCACCTTCGGAATTCTCGATCACTCGCGCCGTATTGCCTTCCATGACCGACACGCACGAGTTGGTCGTGCCAAGGTCGATACCGATGATCTTGCCCATTGCTGTACTCTCCCGATCTTTGAATTCGTTTGGCCGCAGGGGCCGCCTTGTCGCGAAATTTGGGGTTGCGCATCGCTATTTCAAGCGTTTGAGTCACCTCTATTTCGATACCGATACCAGTGCCGGGCGCAGCAGGCGATCGTTCAAGACGTATCCCTTCTGCATCACGGCGACGACCTGACCTGGCCCTTGTCCATCGCTGTCGACCATCGCCATCGCCTGATGGCGCTCCGGGTCGAACGTCTCCCCGGGCCTGCCGATGGCTTTGAGACCACTGGCATCAGCGACGCGGGTCAATTCGCGCAGGGTCAGTTCGACCCCGCCGCGCAAGGCCGCGGGATCGGCGCTCTCGACCACCAGACCGCGCTCAAGGTTGTCGAGCACGGGCAGCAGATCGGCCAGCAACTTCTCGTTTGCATACCGGCGCGCCTGTTCCAGATCGCGCTGCAGGCGCTTGCGCTGATTGTCGACATCCGCTCGCTCACGCAACACGGTGTCGCGCATTTCGGCCAGCTTCGCCTCGCACTCGCCAAGCTGGCGCGAAAGTATCTCAATATCATTGTCGACTGCCTCGTCAATGTCAGCCTGGTCGACGCCTGTTGGATCCGTATTTTCCATTGCTCCTCCACCTCGAAACTACGCCGCCCACCCAAGGTGGAGGCTGACATTGTCATTTCCCAAGGGCCATCCACAGCCGGGCGCCGCACAACCGTGGATGACCATCCCCACACGCCTGGGTTTATAGGGGCGACTGCGCCCGCTTCAAGGCACCCGAGATGATCTGCGCGGTCGCGTGCACGACCGGAATCACGCGCTCGTAGGCCATCCGCGTCGGTCCGATCACGCCAAGCACGCCCAGTACGCGGCCGCCGACGCCATATGGCGCGGTAATGAG
Source organism: Dokdonella sp. (assembly GCA_040002595.1). Taxonomy (GTDB): domain Bacteria; phylum Pseudomonadota; class Gammaproteobacteria; order Xanthomonadales; family Rhodanobacteraceae; genus Dokdonella_A. The sequence continues at coordinate 2,784 of JBDUED010000099.1, forward strand.
GCTCCAGGTATCGAGCGCGGCAAACCCCGATTCCTCACCGATAAACAAACGCACGCCCTCGGCGCGCGAGCAGCGGTCGAGCAATTGCAGCAGATCGCGCTTGCGCTGGAATGCTTCGAACAAATCTCGCAGGCGGTCAACGTCGGACACATCCTGCTTGCCCATCAGATTTGTCTGACCGACCACCAGCATGTCGTTGCTTGGGCTGGCTTGAAACGCGTGCTGCGCAACTTCGACCGCGGCCGTCAACAGCGTGTTGAGACGCGCGCCTTCTTCCTGCATCTCGCGCAGCAGGCGCGCGCGGATTTCGTCGAAACGCAGACCTGCGTAATGCAGGTTGAGAAAGTTGGCAACTTGTTCAAGCTCGCCCGGTGCATAGGTGCGCTGCGTCGCAATCACGCGGTTTTGCACCTGCCCATCGGTGAATACCAGGATCGCCAGCACGCGGCTGCCGTCGAGCGCCACGAAATCGATATGCCGGAACGGAAACTCCTCGCGCCGCGGCACGCTGACGACGCCGACGAAGCGGGTCATTTCCGAAAGCAGCGAGGTCGCGCTACCGAGCAAATCCGGCGTCGACGCATCGACCGGCAATTCGCGACGAAGCTGCTCGATCTCGATTTCGCCGAGTGGACGCATCTCGAGCAAGCTGTCGACAAACACGCGATAACCCTGCGAGGTCGGCACGCGACCGGCGGAGGTATGCGGCGCAGCGACCAGGCCCGCTTCTTCCAGATCGGACATGATGTTGCGGATCGTCGCCGGGCTAACGTCCAACCCGGACGCCTTCGCCAGCGTGCGCGAACCGATCGGCTGCCCCTCGGCGATGTAGCGCGCGATCAAGGTACGCAGCAATTGGCGGGCGCGGGCGTCGAGGGGATGCTGGTACAAGGTATTCATCATGTTCCAGATGCGGTCGTCCACTATCCGGTGAATGCCGGACCGACGAATGGGATGACGCCCACGCTAACAAGCGGGTTCACAGCAATCAATAGGGTCGCGAACGTCCGAATTCAACGGAGCGGCTTGGCCGCGTCACGCGCACATGCTAGCGTTCATCGGCTCATCCTCGAGTGTTGCATCCCGATGCTGGAAAGTCTCTACGTCAAGGATTTTGCGATCGTCGGTGAAGCGGAAATCGCCTTCGGACCCGGCATGACGGTGGTCACTGGCGAAACTGGCGCCGGCAAATCGCTGCTCGTCGATGCGCTCTTGTTGCTTGCAGGCGGTCGCGCCGAAGCATCGATGGTGCGCCACGGCTGCGAGCGGGCGGAACTGGCGGCCGCATTCGACCTCAGCGCACGTGCCGAGCTGCGCGATTGGCTCACGGCCGAAGACCTCGACGAGGATGGCGCCTGCCAGTTGCGCCGTGTCATCCGCAGCGAAGGCAGTTCGCGTGCGTGGATCAACGGCCGACCGGTAACGTTGACCCAGTTGAAGACGCTGGCCGCACGATTGATCGAAATTCACGGCCAGCACGAACATCAAGCCCTGCTGGATCGCGCGAAGCAGCTCACTCTGCTGGATGCGTTCGGAGAACACGCGTCAGCGCTTGACGAAGTTTCTCGCATCGCAAAAGCATGGCGCGACACAACCGCTCGCATCGGGCAATTGTCACGGCGCACCGATCACGCAGAGCGCATCGAATGGCTTGCGCACCAGGTCGACGAACTGGACCGCCACGCACTCTCGGCGACCGATCTCGCCACCGTGGAGGAGCAACACAAGCGCCTCGCCAATTGCGGCCAGCTGCTGCAAGGTTGCGCCGCGGTCGCCGATCGCCTCGATGGCGACAACGACAGCACGTTGTTGCGTCTGGTGGCGCGTGCACAAACCGAACTTTCGCAACTGGGGGCGCTCGACAATCGCCTCGGGCCCGTCGCAGAACTCATCGATGCGGCGCAGATCCAGCTTGTCGAGGCAAGCAACGCGATCACGCGCTACCAGAGCACGCTCGATCTCGATCCCGAACGCCTCGCCGAGGCCGAAGCGACTCTGGGCAAATTGCACGAACTCTCGCGCAAGCACCGTGTGCGAATGCCCGAGCTGCAGGCGCACGCGGATAGCCTGCGCGAGGAACTGCAGAGCCTGCGCGGTGCAGGCGCGAGCATTGCGGCATTGCGCGATACGCAGCAGCAACTGGCAACCGCTTACGTTGCAGCGGCAAAGAACCTCGGCGCGCTACGCAGCACGACTGCGCACACACTGGGATCGGCGGTAAGCGCGTTGATGGCAGAGCTTGGCATGCGCGGGGGCCGCTTCGAGGTACAGCTGGAAAAGCAAACCAACCACGAACCCGACCCCCAAGGCACGGAACGCTGCGAATTTCTGGTCAGTGCGAATCCCGGCCAGCCGCCACGCGCGTTGCGCAAGATAGCCTCGGGCGGCGAACTGTCGCGCATCAGCCTCGCGATCGAGGTTGCCGCGCTCGGTCTGGATACGATCGGCACGATGGTGTTCGATGAGGTCGATGCGGGCATTGGCGGCGCTGTTGCCGAAGTCGTCGGACAAAAACTGCGCGCACTGGGCGAACGCTGCCAGGTGCTATGCGTGACACACCTGGCGCAGGTCGCAGCGCAAGGCCATCAGCACCTTCGCGTCAGCAAATCCAGCGATGACCTCCATACCGAAACGCGGATTGATTCGCTCGGCGGATCCACGCGTCATGAGGAAATCGCCCGCATGCTCGGCGGCATCGAGATCACCCGAGAAACCCTGGCGCACGCGAAGCAGATGCTGGAGAGTGGAAAAAGGGGATCGGGAATCGGCAATCGTTGAGAGCGCGAAGCCGCTACTTCGATTCCCTATTCCCGTTTCCCGATTCCCGGCTTCTTGCGCACATACAACACCAGGCTGTGATCCTCGATCACGTAGCCATGCTTGGCGGCGATTTCGTGTTGCAGGCGCTCGATGACTTCGCTCGAAAACTCGATGACCTTGCCGGTTTCGATGTCGACCATGTGATCGTGATGCTTGCCGCGGTCAAGTTCGTAGACCGCCTGCCCGCCTTCGAAGTTGTGCTTGAGCACCATGCCCGATGCCTCGAATTGAGTCAGCACGCGGTACACGGTGGCAAGTCCGATATCGTCGCGATGGTCAAGCAGCTGGCGATAGATATCTTCGGCAGTGACGTGCTTGCCTTCGTGACTGTCGAGGATTTCCAGGATGCGCATGCGCGGGTGGGTAACCTTGAGGCCCGCCTTGCGCAGTTCTGTCGATTCCGCCTTCATCGTGCCGCCCCGTCCGCGGTGCTTTGACCTTGCAGCAGAGGCCTCTAGTGTATCATCGGGGTTTGTCTTGCCCTTCGGATTCCTCGCGCATGCGTCTTCGCTCGCTCGCCCTCCTCGCCCTGATTCCACTCACCGGCTGCGGCCTCGTCTACAAGGTCGACGCCCAGCAGGGAAACCTGTTCGACAAGCCGACTGTCGAGGCGCTGAAGCCCGGCATGAGCAAGCGCCAGGTGTTGCTGGTCATGGGTTCGCCAGCGGTGATCAGTCCCTTCGATCAAGACCGCTGGGACTATGTCTCCACCATACGCCGTGGCCGCACCAAGATGGAATCGAAAGACCTGGTCCTGACTTTCAAGGACGACGCCCTGGTCAAGATCGACGGCGACTATTTCCCCGAAGATCCCGATCAGATGATCAAGGACGCACGCAAATACAAGCGCCAGTATCCGGACGAGAAGCGCCCGGAAGACGAGAAGAAAAAGAGACCTCAGAATCAGGGTTGACGGGTTCCGCGACGCTTGCCCGATACGCGTTCAGCGCGCCGCCGCCGCGAGTCCTTTGGATCGACCTTGAGCACCCGGTAGAGTTCGACGCGATCGCCGTCGCGAAGCTGCGTATCGCGCTGTACGACTTTCGACCACACACCAGCAACCAGCGTGTCGACATCGATGGCGCAGTGCGCCGCAACCCCTGATGCAGCAATGGCGTCGGCGACGCGGGCGCCGGCAGGCAATTGAATGAGACGCAGGAACTGCCGTCCGGGTTCGGCGTAGGCGACCTCGACCGCGATATTCGCGTGCGGTTCGTCCTCAATCATTTTTCATGGCCGCGGCACAGAAATCGTCGACCATGCGATTGGCAAGGCTCTGGAAACCGAGGCGAAAAGGGCCTGCCAACAACCCGTTGTAATCAAAATCAAGTACCAGCGCGATACGGCAGCCGTCTGCGCCGAGCGGATCGAACCTCCAATCGCCGTCCAGCGCGCTGAGCGGGCCTTCGACCAAGGTCATGTTCAGGTGGCGCGGACGATCAAGCGTGTTGTGCGTGGTAAAACTTTGCGTGAAACCTGCGAAACGCAGGTCCAGGCGTGCCGTCAACGCGCTATCGCCGTCGCGCTCGAGCACGCGCGCCGCCGTGCACCACGCAAAGCGGCTCGGGTATGCTTCAACGTCATTGACGAGGTCGAACATGCGTTCGGGCGTCTGACGAATCAGCGCGTGGCGGCGAATCTTGATCATCAGTTCCAGAATTCTAGCGGACATGGCAAATCAGAAATCCAGCGACAAGGCTGTCAACTCGACAATCGCGCAGAACAAGCGCGCGCGCCACGAGTATCACATCGACGAGCACTATGAAGCGGGCGTCATGCTGCAGGGCTGGGAAGTCAAAAGCCTGCGCGCGGGCCGCATCAATCTCGGCGATGCGTACGCGATCGTCAAGAACGGGGAGATCTTCCTGTTTGGCGCATCGATCCCGCCGTTGATCTCGGCCTCGACGCACGTGGTGGCCGACGACCGCCGCACGCGCAAGCTGCTGCTGCATCGAGAGGAAATCGACAAGCTCATTGGTGCCATAGAACGCAAAGGCTACACGCTGGTTCCACTGGCCATGTACTGGAAAAACAACCGCGTGAAGATCGATCTTGGTGTCGCGCGCGGCAAGCAGGAACACGACAAGCGCGACGTCGAAAGAGACCGCGACTGGAATCGCGAGAAACAGCGAACGATGCGGGCGAAGAATCGCGCGGCGTGAGCGACAAAAGCTGGCTGATGCGTGGGTGCCGCTGCACGATGGCCGTCATTCGTCCGCGGGCAGGAACGACAAACAATGATCAATACCCCGCCGGCACATAACCGAAGCGCTTCATCTGTTCACGATGCGCATCGATCACCCGCGACGCCTGTTCGCGATTCAACACTTCGCGCCATTCGTTGACGCGACCCTTGCGGAAGAATCGTGCGGCGTCATTGGCGGCCTCGACGAAGCCATCTTTTTTCTCCATCGTGGCCAGACTGCGAAAACTCGCGTTCGCGATGGCCCGCTCGATGCGTATCCGATCGTGTCCCATGCCGACCAACCGGGCGACTTTCGCGAAATGTTTCGCCGGCTTGTCGATCAAGTCCTCATAACGCAGAACCAGAATGCGCTCGTTCGCCGCGTCGGCCCAGCCTTTCACGTGCGCCGACCACGAGCCGATGATCTGACTCACGAACAAGGCGTCGTTGCCGGTCGCGACATTTTCGTCCCCCAATCGCTCTATCGCCTGGTCCAGACTGATACCAAAATGATGGGTCATGCTGACCGCGACATCGAGCGGATTGCGCACCACATATAACGCGCCCGCACTGACCTGCCAGTTGTGCAGCGGATGGCCGTCGAAACTGCCGGCCATGTTGTGCGTCTTGACGAAACGCGTTCCCTGTCCGCGTGCCGCGATTGCGGCATGCACCTGCGGCCGCAACGCGGCAATCTCGCCGATGCTGAGTTCGGTGCTCGGGCGTCCGGCGAGCGCACTGAACAAATCAGGATTCGCCTCGTCTTCGGCATAACGCGACAGCTCGTTCAGCGGCACCGCATCGACGCGGTTCGCGACCAGGTTGGCGAGAAACGCGCGCAGCCACGTATTGCCGGATTTTGGATACGAGGCGAGCCAGACGATGTTGCCCATGAGCATCCCGTCGATGAATGAAAGCCGCGCATGCTATCAGGCGGCCTTGCTTTCGCGATCCGCAGCCTTCACCATCCTTGTTCCCCGGGGGCGATCGGTTTCGACGGGGGACGCGAAGTAGCTTGGAGCATGCCGAGGGCGTCATCTTCCTCGTTAATCCGGTGGC
>JBDUED010000100.1:0-8835 GCA_040002595.1 Dokdonella sp.
CGATGGCGGCCGGCGTATCGTGCTGCTCGATGCGCGCAACCGCGAGGAAGTCGCCCACGGCACCTTTGCCGGCGCCCTGACCTTGCCGATCAACAACTTCAGCGATCTTCCCGACGCGCTTGCCGCGCATCGCGAGGCGCTCGCCGATGCGACTGTGATCAGCTTTTGCACCGGCGGTATCCGCTGCGAGAAAGCTGCGCTGTGGATGCGACAAGAAGGCATGCCCAACGTGATGCAGCTCGATGGCGGCATCCTCGGCTATTTTGAAAAGGTGGGCGGGTACGGTTACGAGGGCCGCTGTTTCGTGTTCGACCAACGCGTCGCATTAGACACCGCCTTGCAGCCGCTGGTAGACGGCGCGCGCTGCTGAGTTGGCACCGTTTATCCGGCCGCAACTCGCGGGCTGCGGCAACCGTTACAACAGGAAACGACCATCACAGGTTGTGCGTGCCTGCCTCCACAATTGCTGCCGCGCTGGGTTTCGCCACTGCGTCGCGTTTTGCGCTGATCTTGTCGAATCCACAACCCGCGCGCAGCGCGCCAGCCTTTTTTCAAGGGGATGGCAGCCTTTTACGGCGACCCGGGTGCGCCAGCGTGCCGTTGACCATTCAATGCAAAACCGGGCGGACGAGGTTGCTCGGCTGCGTGATTCCATACCCAAGTCATTCGCAGCTGCCGGGGGCGATGGTCCTGCTCCAGATCGAAAGGCGATGAATTGCACCGCGGCGTTACCCAGCGCACGCCGCAACCGCTAAGCTGTCGCGCATGCAAACGCTCGCCAACCTGATCGATGGCCGTTTGGTCCCGGCTGCGCGGGATCGCTATCTGGACGTGTTCGAGCCGGCCACGGGGGCGGTGTTCGCGCGTTGTCCCGATTCCGATGCGGCCGATGTGGACGCCGCGGTCGCGGCGGCGATGCGCGCCGCGCCCGGCTGGGCGGCAACGACCATTGAGGAGCGCGCGCGCTTGCTCAATCGGCTGGCCGACCTCGTCGAACGCGATCTGGACGATCTGGCGCAACTGGAATCGCGCGATTCGGGCAAGCCGGTGAAACTCGCGCGCAGTCTGGACATTCCACGCGCGGCCACCAACCTGCGTTTTTTCGCCGCGGCCATCACGCAGTGGTCGAGCGAATCGCATTCAAGCGATACGCGCACGCTCAATTACACCTTGCGCCAACCGCTCGGCGTGGTTGCGTGCATATCGCCATGGAATCTGCCGCTCTACTTGCTCACTTGGAAAATTGCGCCGGCGCTGGCGACCGGCAATACGGTTGTCGCCAAACCGTCGGAAATCACGCCCTGTACCGCTGCGCGGCTTGGCGAGCTGGCGATCGAAGCGGGCTTCCCGCCCGGGGTACTCAATATCGTGCACGGCAGCGGACCGGGCGTCGGTCACGCCCTGGTCGGGCATGCAAACGTAAAAGCCATCTCGTTTACCGGCAGCAGCGCGACGGGCGCCGCGATCGCCGCGACGGCGGCGCCGAAATTCAAGAAACTGTCGCTGGAAATGGGCGGCAAGAATCCGGCCATCGTGTTCGCTGATTTCGATTGCAGCGATGCCAATCTCGATGCGCTGGTGCGATCGGGCTTTGCCAATCAGGGGGAAATCTGTCTGTGCGGGTCGCGCTTGCTGGTGCAGCGCTCGATCTACGAGGATTTTCGCGAATGCTACCTCGATCGCGTGCGCGGCCTGCGCGTGGGCGATCCGCAAAATGCTTCCAGCGACCTCGGCGCGCTGGTTTCAAAAGCCCATCACGCCAAGGTCATGGGCTGCATCAATCACGCGCGCATCGAAGGCGCGCGAGTGTTGTGCGGCGGCGAGTCGGTGAAGCTGGAAGGTCGCTGCAGCGAAGGATGGTTCGTTGCGCCGACCGTGCTCGAAGATCTGTCCAACGCGAGCGTGACCAACCAGCAGGAAATCTTCGGTCCGGTCGTCAGCCTGATCCCGTTCGACGACGAAGACGAAGCGATTGCGCTGGCCAATGCGACGGGATATGGCCTTGCCGCGTCCCTTTGGACATCCCATCTCGATCGCGCACATCGTGTCGCCGCGGCGCTCGACTTCGGCATTGTTTGGATTAATTGCTGGCTGTTGCGCGACTTGCGCACGCCGTTCGGCGGAGTCAAGAATTCGGGCGTGGGACGCGAAGGCGGCGTCGACGCCCTGCGTTTCTTCACCGAGCCGAAAAACATCTGTCTTCGACTGAGCTGATCTTCCATGTCCGATCTTGATATCCTGCTGCAACGCAACCACGCCTGGTCCGACGCGCTGCGCGCAAAGGACCCGGATTTCTTCAAGCGTCTTTCCCAGCAACAGGCGCCGAAATATCTGTGGATCGGCTGCTCCGATTCACGCGTGCCGGCAAACCAGATCATCGATATGGCGCCGGGTGAAGTATTCGTGCATCGCAATGTCGCCAACGTCGTCGTGCACACCGATCTCAATGCGTTGAGCACTATCCAGTTCGCGGTCGATGTGCTTGAAGTCAAGCACATTCTCGTGGTCGGCCACTACGGCTGCGGCGGCGTGCAGGCGGTTCTTGACGAACGACGCATGGGCCTGGTTGACAACTGGCTGCGCCACGTCGTCGACGTGAAGAACAAGCACGCCGAATCCTTGAGTCGCACCACCGATCCGCTCGAACGGCATGCCAGACTTTGCGAACTCAACGTGATCGAACAGGCGTTGAACGTGTGCCAGACGACCGTGGTGATGGACGCGTGGGAGCGTGGCCAGCAACTGAGCGTGCACGGCTGGATCTACGGCCTGCACGATGGCCGTGTGCGTGATCTGGGTTTGCACGTGACCCATGGCGGCGCAATTGCCGCGGCGTTGGAGGCAGCTCTTGCGCAGGTCGGTCAGGCCGCGAAGCGGCCATCCGTATTCGACAAAGCGATCAATACGTAGGAGAAATTGCGATGCGTCCGCTTGCCCTTGCCCTGGTTTGCGTCATGTCCACCGTCGCCATTTCGATGGCCTTTGCGCAGGAACAACTTTCGCCGTATCAATGGCAACAAGCGCAAAAAGAGGCATTCGACAAATCGGAAAAGGTTTACACCGACGCGCTCAAGCGAGATGGCCTGCTGGCGCAGTACCAGGCAATGCGCACCACCTATCGCGCCGAGCGCAACAAGGCATTTCGGATCGTGTTTGGCCAGTACATGAGCTGGTATCAGACCTTTGTCGGCGACTATCCCGGCGCGCACGATTCGTATTCGATCCGTCAACTCGCGGCAAAGGACGACGCCCCCTCTCCGCTCGGCGGCGGCTACATGGCCAAGCCCGCGCTCGACGCTATCGCTGACCTCGCCAAAGGCCAGAAGGCGGTTTTTTTCAACGAAGCACACAATGTGCCGCTGACCCGCACGCTGACGGTCGAGCTGCTGTCGCGCCTGCGCGCGGAAGGTTTCAACTACTTCGCGGCGGAGACGCTCTACGAAAGCGATGGCGGTCTGTCCAAGCGTGGCTATCCGGTTCCCAAAAGCGGTTTTTACACGATGGAGCCGATCTGCGCGGAAATGGTGCGCACCGCGTTGAAACTCGGTTTCAAGGTTGTCGCCTACGAAAGCGAGCCGCCGGGCAACGGTGACGTGCGCGAAAACACCCAGGCGAAAAACCTCTACGAACGCGTGTTCAAGAACGATCCGTCGGCGCGCCTGGTGGTCAACGCCGGTTACGCGCATATCCAGGAAAACGGACGCTACCTCGGCGGCCGCAGCATGGCCCAGCATTTTCGCACGCTCAGCGGCATCGATCCGCTGACTGTCGAGCAAACGATGCTGATCGAGCACCCACCCGGTACCGAGAATCATCCGTACTATCGCGCGGTCATCGACTCGCTGCATCCGCTCGCGCCAATCGTGTTTGAGAGCGCGGATGGCAAGCCGTGGTCGCTCAAACCCGGTGCTTACGATGTGAGCGTGTTTTTTCCGCCAGACGTGGTGCGCGACGATCGCCCCACCTGGCTCGGACTGGGCGGCTTGCGCAAACCATATTTCGTCACTGGCAGCATGTGCCAGAACACGTATCCGTGTCTGATCGAGGCGCGCTACGCCAAAGAAGGCGATGATGCGATACCCGCAGATCGGCTCGTGCTCGATCCGGTAAAAGCGGCCGAGGGCCTGCGCGATCGTCTGGAATTTCGCGGCGCGCAAACGCGCGGCACCCTTTATCTGCGCCCGGGCGCGTATCACCTGATAGGCGTCAGCGATGACAACCGAACACTGTTTCGCCAGGATATCAACATTGGCGCCGACGGTACGGCGGCACCGGACGTGCCCGCAAAAAGCGGCCAATGAACGAACCTGTGTGTACTCACGACGCACCGGCGCCAGTCGGGGCGTACCCGCATGCAAGGCGTGTCGGCGATTTGCTGTTTCTGTCCGGCGTGGGTCCGCGCCAGGCTGGATCAAACGCAATTCCCGGCAACGTGCACGACGCGGATGGTCAGCTCATTGCGTACGACATCGAAGCACAATGCCGCCAGGTGTTCGCCAATGTGCGCGCAGTGCTCCAAGCGAGTGGCGCCCGCTGGCAGGATCTGCTTGATGTAACCGTTTTTCTCACCAACATGCAGCGTGACTTTGCGATCTACAACCGGGTCTACACCGAATTCTTCCCCGATCCGGCCTGCGCGCCCTGCCGAACCACGCTTGGCATTACGTCACTGCCGACGCCCATCGCGATCGAACTCAAATGCATCGCGGTGATTCCCGCAAGCGCAGGCCTGCGCTAATCGGTGGGAGCGGCGGAAGCCGCGATGCCCTGGCTCTCAGGATACAAGCAGCGCGGCTTGCGCCGCTCCCACAATGTTCTTTTTCGAGACCTGGCTTTTGCGGATGACTCAATCCGGCGCCTCGACCACCACGCGCTCCGCCTTTGCAACTGCGTTTTCGCACTACACTGGCCTCTCCTCCTGCCAACAGGGAAGCAACAGCAATGCTGCCCGCCGCCTTCAATCTCCAGCACTGGGTTGACGAACACCGCGAGTTTCTGAAACCACCGGTCGGCAACAAATGCATCGTGGCCGGCGATTTCATCGTGATGATCGTTGGCGGACCAAACGCGCGCACCGATTACCATCATGATGAGGGCGCCGAGTTTTTTCATCAGCTCGAAGGCGAGATGGTGCTGAAAATCCAGGAGGACGGCGGCGTGCGCGACATCCCGATCCGCGCCGGCGAAATCTTCTACCTGCCGCCGCGCGTGCTGCATTCGCCGCAGCGCATGGCCGGCTCCGTCGGGCTCGTCATCGAACGTCGCCGACTGGCGCACGAACTCGATGGATTGCTGTGGTTTTGCGAGCGCTGCAACCACAAACTGTACGAGGAATTCTTCATCCTGCACGACATCGAAAACGATTTTCCGCGCGTCTTCGAGCATTTCTACGGTTCCCTTGCAGCACGCACGTGCGCAGCGTGCAAACACGTGAATCCGGCGCCTGACAAATATCGCGGGATAGTCCCAGCCCTGTAGATTGCCAGGCACGGATGGTCGGGTTCGCAAGGCCGGTGCCAGTGCTCGAATGGACAGCAGGGGTGCCGCTTCGAATGACATGCCATGCTGCGTGAGCTGATCGAACTCAAACCGCGCGACGTGCCCTTGCGCGTCGCGCTGCGCAATGCAGCCGCGATCGTGCTGCCGCTCGGCGTGGGCATCGCCAGCGGCCATGTCGGTATCGGCCTTGGCATCGCGGTCGGTGCATTGACAACCATGTTCAGCGACCAGCCGGGGCCATACCGGTTGCGCATGCAGCGCATGCTGTTGACTGCGCTGATCGCTGGCGTATCTGCGCTCGTCGGCAGTCTGGTTGGCGCCAACCTTGTGCTCGCGGTGCTGGCTGCATTGGTGTGGGGCGTGGGCGGGGGCTTGCTGGTCGCGCTTGGTACCGATGCCGGCCGTGCGGGGCTGACCAGCATGATCCTGCTTGTCATTACTTCGTCGCAGCCGCGTACGCCCTCTGCGGCATTAGCCGCCGCGCTGCTGATTTTTTGCGGAGGCGCGCTGCAAACCCTGTTCGCGATCGCCGCGTGGCCCCTGCAGCGTTACCGGCCGGAGCGGCACGCCCTTGCCGAAGTGTGCCGCCAACTTGCGGGCACTGCGCGGCACAAGGCCGACCCCACCCAGGCGCCGCCAGTGACGCAGGCGTTGCTCGCTGTGGAAAGCCTGTTGCACGGCCGACATCGAGCGCGCGGGGAAGTGATGGATACGTTTCGCGTGCTGGCCGAACTGGTCGAGCGCATCCGCCTCGAACTGCTTGCGCTTGGCGACATTGGCGGCGCACTTGTCGATGGTGAAGCGAAAGTTGCACTCACGCGCGTCCTCCAGTACGCCGCGCAAGCACTGGATGCATTGGCCGGCGCACTCGAACGCGGCATCAGCCCCGTGGCGACGACTGTGCCGATGGAGGGATTTGCGGCCGCAGTCGCCGCATTGGCCGCGTTGCGGGGTAGCGCAAGCGAACATCGCGCCAGGCGCGCGTTGTCCATCGCCCTCGCGCGTGCGCAGGGGCTGGGCGGCCAGTTGCGCGCCGCCTTGCGCAATGCACAGTTCGCCGGCAGCCTTGGCGACCTCGGCGGTCAGGTCGATGAGGCACGCCGACCACGCGCGTTGCGACCACGCAGCGCCCTGGCAACGCTGCGGGCGAACCTCGGATTTTCCTCGGTTGCGTTCCGCCACGCACTGCGTTGCGGCGTCTGTCTTGCGCTCGCTGTCGGCGCGACCCGTATCGCCGGCTTCGAGCACGGCTACTGGGTGGCAATGACCACGGCGATCGTGCTCAAACCGGATTTTGCCGGCACCTTGCGCATTGGTTTGTTGCGCGTGATCGGGACCCTGCTGGGACTCGTGCTGACCACCGCATTGGTCCACTACGCGTTCGGCAGCGACTGGGAACGTCTCGCGCTGCTGGCTATATTCTGCATCGCGTTCCGCATGCTGGTCACGATGCACTACGGACTGGCGGTGATGATGCTGACCAGTCTGGTCGTGATTCTGCTTGCGTTCGAAGGCATGGCCCCCGACGACACAATGCTTGCGCGCGGCATTGCCACCGTGATCGGCAGTGGGTTCGCGCTGACCGCGTACGCGTTATGGCCGACATGGGAGCGCCAGCAGGTGCGACCGGCGTTGGCGGCCATGCTGGACGCGTATCGAGCCTATTTCGACGCGCTGCTGCACGGCGATTCGACGCGGCGCGTCGCCACCCGTACGCGCGCGCGCAGCACTCGCACGAACGCGCAGGCCTCGCTCGAACGCTTGCGCGGCGAACCGCGACCCGATCCGGCGCTGACAACCTTGGCCGCCGGCATATTCGCCAACGCGAACCGCTGCGTGCGCGCGTGCATGGCGCTGGAAGCCGCGTGGCCCGTCAACGCGACACCGCCCCAACGCGATGACGTGCTGGCGTTTGCCGCGCGCATCGATGCGGCGCTCGGCGTACTCGCAGCAAGCCTTCGCCAGAACACCGTGCCCGCCATTGACCGCTTGCGCCATCAAGAGCGTATGCTGGCGCACGCCCTGGACGCATCTGCCGGCGACGATGCGTGCGGAATCGGCGCCAGCATTGCCGACGCGTTCGACCGCATGACCGATAGCATCGACACGCTCGCGTATTTGCTGCGCACCGCTGCGCCAGTCAGGTAGCGTGGATCAAGGCGCAAAACGCCAAAGGACTTCGGGCATCCTTCTCTACCCCCGCAGGGCCCGTTGGATCCATCGCAATGCAGCTCAAGCAGGGCGGATCGGAGCGCGCAGCGCCGCATCCGCCGCTGCGCAGCTTGTTCTGGCTTATGTGCTACTCACTCGACGTAGCGACCGTCTACAGGCGCGTCATCCGAGCAGCACGTAACCGAACAAGCCGATGCCTCCGAGTCCAAGCAGCATCGATCCGAACCAGACCAGGCGAACCCGCGTCAGCGCCGCAACCGCGCCGAGCGCAATCGCGACCTGCAGCAAGGCCACGCCTTGCGCGAAAAAGTGATGGCGATGCATGAGATGGTCGGCTTCACTCGATTTCTCGTCGCGCTGCTTTTCCAGCGCCTCGGCGCGCTGCTTGCTCTTGCTTTGATCGTCGCTGAAACGCTGCTGGTTCGCAGCCAATTCCGCAGGTGGCGTCTTGTCGAGCGCAAGCCATGTATCGCGGCTGGCTGCGCTGATTGCCGACTTCAGACCCTTCGCCTGGTAATACGCCCACTGGTCGGACGCCTCGGCCTGCAGCCGCGTCGATTCGGTTTTCAGGATCAACGCCTCATTGACCGCGCCGCCCGCCTGCAACGAACCAATCGCCGCGATGGCAGCGAACACGGCCGTGCTGACCGCTATCACGCGCAGCAGCGATCCGCTCTCGCGCTCCAGTTCCTCGCTGATCGATTCACGCAATTTATCGGTGTCGATTTCAATTTCTTCGGGCATGATCGTGGTACCGGGAGCGGGAATCCATTGTAGGCATCCGGGGGATCCGGGCGCACCGTGACGCGAACGTGCGCGCGATGCACCGCCGCCTGCGCCATCCGTTAAACTGTGCGGACATGCTGAAGATCGACACCCACGCGCATATCCTGCCGCCGAGCTGGCCAAACCTGGCCGAGAAATACGGCGACGACCGCTTCCCGGTCATGACCCAGTCCGGTGGCCGCCATCGCATCTACAAGGACGGCAAGTTTTTCCGCGAGGTGTGGGCAAACGCGTTCGATCCACAGGTGCGCATTGCCGACTACGCGAAGTTCGCCGTCGATGTGCAGGTCGCATCGACCGTGCCCGTGTTGTTTTCGTACTGGGCCAAGCCGAATCAGGCGCTGGAACTGCACCGACACTTGAACGACCACACAGCCG
>JBDUED010000101.1:0-8815 GCA_040002595.1 Dokdonella sp.
CGCGCGCCAGTTCGCCCGCGACGAGTTCGGCAATCAGCGCTTTCGCGCCCTGCCCGGCCCCGCGAAATTTGAGCACGTACATGCCCTCGTCATCCGCTTCGACGATCGCCGGCAACGACCCCCCTTCGCGCAGCGGGGTGACGTATCGGGTGGCTGACACGGTCCTCAAGCCAGTTCCCGAATATCGCGTATGACGCACTGCATCCCGCTCTGCATCATCATCGAGACTACCACCCTCACCACTTCACTCCGCCAGAATCGCTACGTGCATCTTTCCATCCCGGTCGATCCAGCCGCGATACATGCCGTCGGTGTTGAACGGCGTGGTGAAGTTGCCGTCGGCATCCAGCGCGATCACGCCGCCGTCGCCGCCGAGTTTCGGGATGGCGTCCATGACTACTTCCTTCGCGGCCTGCGCAATCGGTTCCTTCGCGTATTCGACGCGCGCGCAAATGTCGTGCGCAGCAACCGTGCGAATGTAGTACTCGCCCCAGCCGGTTGCGGAGACCGCGCAGTGCGCGTTGGCATAAGTGCCCGCGCCGATGATGGGTGAATCGCCAACCCGACCCCAGCGCTTGTCGGTCATGCCGCCGGTCGAGGTGGCGGCGGCGAGACGGCCTTGCTTGTCGAGCGCGACGGCGCCAACCGTGCCGTAGTGGATCGCTCGGCTTGGCGCCGACGCGTGCTTGTCCGCGTCAGCCTTCAGCGCTTCCTGCAACTCCTGCCAACGCTCGTCAGTGCGGAAATACGCAGGATCGACTAGTTCGATGCCGACTGTTTTTGCGAACGCCTCGGCGCCTTTGCCAGTCAGCATCACATGCGGCGATTTTTCCATCACCGCGCGGGCGAGCAAGACGGGATTCTTCACATGGCGCACGCCGGCAACCGCACCGGCGCGCAAAGTCGCACCGTCCATGATGGCGGCGTCGAGTTCGTTGAGGCCCTCGTGTGTGAACACGGCGCCCTTGCCGGCGTTGAAGCGGGGTGAATTCTCCAGCACAAGAATCGACTGGGTCACGGCATCGAGGCTGCTGCCGCCGCTTTTCAGCACCGCATTGCCCGCTTCCAGCGCGGCTTGCATGTCCGCACGCACGAGCTTTTCCTTTTCCGGCGTCAGCGTCTTGCGAATCACGCCGGCGCCGCCGTGGATCACGAGCACTGGCACGGCGGCCTCCGCAAGTTGCCCAAACAGGCAGCACGCAACGGCGAGGATGCAACGCAGCAACATGGGCGGACTCCAACCGTGGGCATCCGGCAATTGTAGGCGCGTTTCAACATCACACGACCCGCATCGCGGCTGCGGCCGCTCCCACAGACAGTTGCGGACCCAGGGTTGTGAGAGCGCCGCAAGGCGCGATGCTCTTTCGATCATCGCGCCCAGAGCATCGCGGCTGCCGCCGCCCCCACAACGCACAACGGTTGCGGCCGCTCCCCCACAGGACCGCCGCTGGAAGTGCCTTCCTACTTCCCGTGCTTCGGTGGCAAGTCGGTTTTCGCACCGGTGGCCGGCAATTCCTTCAAGCCGCGATGCACCAGCATCGCATCGACGGTCGGTGCGCGGCCGCGGAAGTTCTTGTACATCATGGCCAGATCCTCGGTATTGCCGCGCGACAGCACCATCGCGCGGAAGCGATCGCCGTTGGCACGCGTCATGCCACCGTTGTCCTCGAACCACGCAAACGCATCGTCAGCGAGCATCTGCGTCCACAGGTAGGCGTAGTAGCCAGCAGCGTAACCATTACCCCAGATGTGCAGGAAGTAGCTGGAACGATAACGCGGCGGGACGTACGAGAGATCCGTGTGGTTCTTCTGCAATGCCTGCGCTTCGAACGTGTCGACATCCTGCTTGGGTGCATCAGCCGACAACGCATGCCAGGACATGTCGAGCAACGCCGCCGACAACAGCTCGGTCATGTCGTAGCCCTTGTTGAACGTGCGCGCCTTTTTCATCTTCTCGACCAGCGCGGCCGGCATCGGCTCACCGGTTTTGTAGTTCTTGGCGTAATTGGCAAACACCTTCGGATTGCTTGCCCAGTACTCATTGAACTGCGACGGGAATTCGACAAAATCGCGCGCGGTCGCGGTACCTGACAGGCTCGGATACTGCTCGTCGGCGAAGAAGCCGTGCAGCGCGTGGCCAAACTCGTGGAACATGGTGGTCACGTCGTCGAAACTCAGCAGAGCGGGCTGGCCAGGTGCCGGCTTGGTGAAGTTGGCGACGTTGAAAATCACCGGATGCGTGCCGAGCAGTTTCGACTGACCGACCAGGTTGTCCATCCATGCGCCACCCGACTTGTTGTCGCGTTTGAAATAATCGCAATAGAACAGTCCGATCTGCTTGCCGTCCTTGTCCATCACGTTGAACACGCGCACGTCCGGCTGGTACACCGGGATGTCCTTGCGCTCGGTAAACGTAAGACCGTAAAGCTGATTGGCCGCGTAAAACACGCCGTTCTTGAGCACGTTGTCGAGTTCGAAATAGGGTTTGATCTGTTCTTCGTCGAGATCGTATTTCGCCTTGCGTACCTGCTCGGCATAGAGCTGCCAATCCCACGGCTCCAGCTTGAACTTGCCGCCGTCCTTGTCGATCTGCGCCTGGATGTCGGCCGCTTCCGCGCGCGCCTTGCCAGTCGCAGCAGGCACCAGATCGTCCATGAATTTGAGCGCGGTGGCCGGGGTCTTGGCCATCTGGTCTTCGAGTTTCCAGGCGGCATAGCTGTCAAAGCCAAGCAGCTTCGCTTGCTGCGCACGAATCTGCGCGATGCGCGCAATCGTGTCGCGGGTATCGTTGGCGTCGCCCTTCTCGGCGCGCGTCCAGCCCGCCTTGAACAACTGCTCGCGCGTGTCACGGTTGGTCAGCGATTGCAGCGCGGGCTGTTGCGTGGTGTTCTGCAGCGGAATTACCCATTTTCCATCGAGCTTGCGCTCCTTCGCCGCTGCTGCAGCCGCGGTGATATCCGCATCGCTGGCGCCGGCAAGTTTGGCTTTATCGTCGACTACCAGCGCGCCGGCATTGGCCGCGGCCAGCAACTTGTTGGTGAATTGCGCGCTGAGGGTGGATTCTTCCTCGTTCAACTTCTTCAGTTGGGTTTTGTCGGCTTCCGAGAGCTTGGCGCCTGCATGCACGAACTCGTTGTAGTCGTATTCGATCAGACGCTGCGATTCTGCATCAAGCTTGAGCGTGGCACGCTGGTTGTAGACCGCTTCCACGCGCGCAAACAATTTCGGATTCAGAAAAATCGCATCGTGCAAGGCGGCCAACTTGGGCGCCTCTGCTTCCTGCACGCGCTGCAAGGTCGGGTTCGTGTTGGCACCCGCCACCGCACCAAATACCGCGCCGACGCGGCTGAGCAGGCGGCCGGTCTTCTCCATCGCGACAATCGTGTTGTCGAAGGTTGGCGCATCCTTGTTATTCGCGATCTTCTCGATCTCGCTCAGTTGTTCCGCCATGCCCGCTTCGATCGCAGGCTGATAGTCGGCATCCTTGATCTTGTCGAACGGGGGCGCCTGATACGGCAGCGTGCTTGCCTTGGCGAAAGGATTGCTCGCCGGCAGGGTTGCCGTGCTTTTCTTTGCCATCGCCTCGGGCGCGTGCATCAGCGCACCGGCGCCAGCCACCACAAGAAGGTTCATTGTCATCGTCAACAGTTTTGTTCGCAGCATGATTGGCTCGTCCTCGCGAAGCGGAAAGTCCGGTCGAATCGGCAGGAAACTGATCGATCCAACGCACGGCCGCCGAGCGTACCGAACCTGAGGCCTGGCTGCCACCTGCCATTGGTCCCGGTCCCACCAGTTTTTGAGGCGACGCGGGCGTGCGATCTTTCGCCACGTGCGTTCGCGGCCACAGAGTTTGGGCCGCGCGACATTGAGCACGCGGGAGTAGCATTCCGCACGCGTGGACGGTCACCACGCCGCAAAAGGGATCGACTGCGTTTGCCTTGCCTTCCAGCTCGAAGGCAATGGATTGTTGAGTGAAGCTGCCTGCAAACGCCGCTCGATCATTTCAATCCCGAGGAGACATGAAAATGAAAGCGCTACTGATTGCAACCAGTTTGATATTCGGTTTTGCCGCTGCTGGCGCCTACGCGCAGGCTCCAGCTGACGCACCTGCCGGCACCACCGGCCTGTGCAAGGATGGATCGTATTACTCCGGTGCCAGCAAGAAAGGCGCGTGCCGGGGGCACAAGGGGGTCAAGGATTGGTATGGCGACGCCGCATCGGCCGCGCCAACCAAGGCCACGCGCGCACCAAAGATGACTGCGCCGACCACAAGCACAGCGGCGGCGGCAGCACCTGCGGGCGCAACCGGCCTGTGCAAGGACGGCACGTATTACAGCGGCGACACCAAGCGCGGCGCCTGTCGCGGCCACAAGGGCGTCAAGGATTGGTATGGCGCCAGCGCTGTCGCACCGGCTGCACCGAGTTCGCCAATGAGTTCAAGCGCGCCGAAAAGCGACATGGCGCCCGCAAGCGCCGCCGCGCCGGCAGCGGCACCGGCCGGTTCGACCGGGCTCTGCAAAGACGGCACGTATTACAGCGGTGCCACCAAGCGCGGCGCCTGTCGCGGCCACAAGGGCGTCAAGGATTGGTACGGCACAGCAGCGGCTGGCGCTGGAGCGGCCACTGCAATGCCCTCGAAACCCGCTATGCCGCCGGCCGCCAATCCAATGGAGCCTGCGAATCCGGCGATGCCGGCCAACCCGGCAGCCCCTTCGCCAAAGCGTCCGGTACCGCCGATGTCGAGAGTGCCCGGCACAGATGCGACGCCGCCCGAAACACGCGCTGCGGCGCCCGGTGGTGGCATGGGCAAGGTGTGGGTCAACTCCGAAAGCAAGGTCTATCACTGCCAGGATGATCGCTACTACGGCAAGACCAAGCAAGGCGAATACATGTCGGAGGCAGATGCGCTGGCCACGGGCAATCGCGCGTCGCGCGGAAAGGCTTGCACGAAGTAGCACTGAGCAAACAAGTGCGCTGACGTGATGCTGGCGCATAAGGGCGTTGCGGATCCCGCGCGATGAGTCGCGCGGGATTTTTTGCGGATGCGCGGCGCGACCGCTTCCAGCAATGGGCGCAGCAGATGATCGGCGCGGCGGCTTGCGCTCCCATCCAGGCTCAATCGAATCCGTCGTAGAAAATCAGGTCGGTGAGGCTACCACCCACCTCGACCGCACCGCTGTCGCAACCCGCGCCCGAGGGACGCACCGCGCCTCGCTGATCCACCGGAATCAGGCATTGCGCGCTGGGAATATGATTGATCGCCGGATTGCCGGCAGCAGGCAACATGGTCTGCGTAGGTCCGCCGTTGTTGGCAAGGGCGCCTGGCGTCAATGTCGCTGGTTCGGTAGCATCGCCGGGGGCGCTGAAGGGGCAAGTGGTCGTTCCTGACCAGAGGTTGTAGCCGCCTGATACGAGAACGCCATCGCAATTGCCATTGCTGTTGCCAGAAATGATCGAGCGACTTATCGTCAGCGTAGAGGTGGCGGCACCATCGTTGTAGACGCCACCGGAAAACGTGACGCCCGAGTTCCCGACTATCGTCGCATAGTCGACAGAACTCACTCCGGAACCGTCTTGATAAATCGCGCCACCTGCATTGGCGGTATTGGCATTGAAGGTGGAGTTGCGCACCACCATGTCGGACGCGCTGCGGATCGCTCCGCCGTAACGCGCCGCACTGTTGCCTTTGAACGTACTACGCTCGACACGAACGTCACCGGAAATATTGGCAATCGCGCCACCGTCACGGCCGGCGGTGTTGCTGGTGAATGTGCTGGTGCGGATCGTCGCGGTGCCACCATCGTTCTCGATCGCGCCTCCATCGCCGTTGAAATCGGTCGCTGTGTTGGTGTTACTGGTGAACGTACTCGACAGGACGAGCAACGTATTCTGGTTCAAGATCGCCGCGGCTGCCGATGAGTTGTTCTGCATATTCACGGTATCCAGTGACAGTACTCCGAAGTTCTCCAGAGCATGACTCGCACTCATCACACCATGTTGCAGCGTCAACCGTTTCAGCGTCGTCGTCGACGAGCCGTAGATCTGGAAGAACGCAGTCACGTTACCGCCATCGAACGTAATCGTGCCACCGCCATCGATGGTGACCGCGTTCGCGATCTGCTTGTAGCTGGTGAACACAATCGTCGCGGTGCCGCAATTGAACGTGATCGTGCCGCCGCCGCTCCCATCGACCGTGGAGAGCACGCTGGCAAACCCGCTTTCATTGCAATTGCCGGGTCCGACGACGCCGTTCGCAGCGTTGGCGCGCTGCATGTGGGCTGCCGCGCAAAGAAAAATGATTCCGAAACAAAGCAATCGCGCGA
This sequence comes from Dokdonella sp., assembly GCA_040002595.1. Lineage (GTDB taxonomy): Bacteria > Pseudomonadota > Gammaproteobacteria > Xanthomonadales > Rhodanobacteraceae > Dokdonella_A. The sequence continues at coordinate 6,324 of JBDUED010000101.1, forward strand.
ATGCACACATATTCCTGGTCTCCTCTTCATGGGCCATTGAGACGCAGCCAACGACAGCGTCCCTCAACGAACAAAACGCAAAAGAGCCTGACAATGCGACACGCAGCGCAAGGGGACGCTCAATCTCCCTTGCGCTCCTCCGCTTTGGCCTGAATCCACAAGGCATCCTGCGCCGCCAGCGACATGCCGGCAAGCGTTGCGCCGGATGCAGCGGCGATCACCTCCATGCGCCGGAAACGCCGTTCGAACTTGGCATTGGCGTGACGCAGCGCACGCGATACATCTACCTTGGCGTGGCGCGCCAGATTGGCACACACGAACAACACATCGCCAATCTCGTCCGTCAGGCGATCTGCATCGCTGTCGGCGGCGAACTCGGCACGGACCTCCTCGATCTCCTCGTGCAGCTTGTCGAAGACCGGATTGACGTCAGGCCAGTCGAAGCCGACCCGCGCGGCCTTGTTCTGCAATTTCAACGCGCGCTGCCATTCGGGCAGGCCGCGAGCGATACCGGCCAGCGCGCTCACGTCCGCCTCGCCCCTGGCGGCGCGTTCGCCAGCTTTGAGCGATTCCCAATGCGCAAGTTGCGCAGCCGCGTCGGGACTCTTTTGCGCATCGGCAAATACATGCGGATGGCGCCGGATCATCTTGTCGCAGATCGCCGTGAGCACCTCGGCAAAAGCGAAGTGGCCGGCTTCCTCGGCCATGCGCGAATGAAACACCACCTGCAGCAGCAAGTCGCCCAGTTCATCGCGCAGATCCGCGTAATCGCGGCGATCGATCGCGTCGGCAACCTCGTACGCTTCCTCGATCGTGTAAGGCGCGATGGTGTCAAACGTTTGCTCGACATCCCACGGACAACCGTTCTGCCGATCGCGCAGGCGCGCCATGATCGCGAGCAGGTCACTTATGGTTGGGTTGGCGGCGGCGATCGTCATGGCTGCATTTCAAGGCAATCAGATTGAGGTTTCTGTTGTTTCCATCGAATCCGGGTTCTCAAGCAAACAACGCCGACCAATCCGCATCGCGATCCCCGACTGCGACGAAATCCGGGTTGATGAGCGAATCGCGCGTGTTGTAACGCAGCGGTCGGGCACTGAAATCAAGCACCGCGCCGCCGGCCTGTTCGAGCACGCATTGGCCGGCTGCAGTGTCCCATTCCGAGGTCGGCCCAAGGCGTAGATAAAGATCCGCCTGTGCCGCAGCAATGCGCACAAATTTCAATGACGAACCAAGCGGCATCTTGGCGCAATGCCCGAGACGTGCAAGCAACTCCGTTTCATGTTCCGAGGCATGCGAGCGGCTGCCGGCGACGGTGAGAGATTTCGATCGCTGGCGCGTACCGATGCGCCGCGCTTTCGCGCTTGTCGCATCGGCAAGCCATGCGCCGCCGCCGTCCCACGCACAGGCAAGCTCGCCGGTGACCGGCGTCTGCACGACCCCGATAACCGGTCGATGATCGTCGACCAGCGCGATGTTGACCGTAAATTCGCCATTGCGCTTGACGAACTCGCGCGTGCCATCGAGAGGATCCACCAGCCAGTAGCGTGTCCAGCGCGAGCGCTCGTGCCATTCGATCGCCGCGGACTCTTCCGACAGCACGGGAAGCTTTGGCTCCAACTCGCCTAGTGCGGCGACGATAAGGCGATGCGCAGCCATATCGGCTGCGGTAAGCGGCGAGCGATCGTCCTTGTGTTCGACCGCGAATTCCGATTCGTAGACTTTGAGAATCGCCGCCGCCGCACGCACTGCAATTTCCCCCGCGGCGCGTGCAAGACGTTCCAGATCAAGGCTCATGGCTGCGGCCGGTAGCGCCCGGCCAGCCACTCGCGCGCCATGAACAAGGCGGCGATCGAGCGGCCGTCGGTCACTTCAGGATGGCCGAGCAGCGTATGCAGTTCGGACAGCTTCCATGCCACCACGTCGAGTTCTTCCGGCTCGTCGCCGGTCAGGCGTTCCGGATGAAGATCGCGCGCCAGCACCACGTGCGTCATCGCCGTCATGTACGCCGGCGACACCGACAGCCGTCCAATGATATACAGATCGCGCGCGCCGAACCCTACCTCTTCCTTGAGTTCGCGATTGGCGCCCTGCTGTGCCGTTTCGTCGCCGTCGAGGCGCCCCTTCGGCAAGCCCAGTTCATAGCCGTCAATACCGACCGCGTACTCGCGCACGAGCAACACGGTGTCGTCGTCGCGCATGGGCACGATGATGACCGCGCCAAGTCCCGAGCTTTTCAGCCGCTCGAACGTGCGCAATTGGCCGTTGGAGAATTCGAGATCCACTTCCTCGGCGCGCAGGAAGCGGCTCGTTTCTATCGCGCGTGTGGCATGGATTTGTGGGGGTTTTCGCATACGTCAATTGTAGCGCTGACGGCAGCTGCGGAAGCAGCAAGCGCAGGATAGTTTTTTGTGGGACCGGGAGGATTTTTTGTGAGAGCGGCGGCAGCCGCGATGCCTGCGCGGGAACGTGCAAGAAGCATCGCGCCTTCC
>JBDUED010000102.1:0-8765 GCA_040002595.1 Dokdonella sp.
AGCGCGAGCTGACCACCAGCGTGCTGGTCAAGGACGATTCCTTGCTCGTGCTCGGCGGCCTGATCGACAACCAGCTGAAAGACAACGTGCAGAAGGTCCCCGCACTCGGTGATATCCCGCTGCTCGGCAACCTGTTCCGCTACCGAACCAACAATCGCACCAAAAGCGATCTGATGATCTTTCTGCATCCCAAGATCCTGCGCGACTCTGCGACCGAAGCCACCGTTTCCAGCGAAAAATACAATTACATGCGCACCGAGCAACTGCAGTTGCGCCAGGAAGATTGGCCGATCACGCCACGTGCGCAGCGACCCGTGCTGCCGGCAGTGCACGACTTTCTCGCCAGCCCGACCCTGGATGGGCAGCCGGACGTGGTGCAACCGACGCCCGTGCTACATCCCGCGCCCGCTGTGGAACGGCGTCGGTGAATGCGCTTTCATCCGGCGCGAAAACGCCGACCGACCCGCGGCCGTCGCGTCCGGGATTTGGCTACGCGCGCCGTCACGGCGTCGCGCTGACCGGCTGGCACGACGGCGCAGCGCAGATTACCTGCCGCACCGGCGTGCGACCTGAGGCGCTGGCGGAATTACGTCGCTATCTGGGTGCGCCGCTGCACTTCAGCACGCTGGCTGCCCCCGAGTTCGAGCGCCTGCTGCGCGATCTGTACGAACAGGGTGACGACGCACGTTCGATGGTTTCCGATCTCGACGAGCGCATGGATTTGAAAACGCTCGCCGACGAATTGCCTGAGCCGGATGATCTGCTCGAAAGCGACGACGATGCGCCGATCATCCGCCTCATCAATGCGCTGCTGACCGAAGCGGTCAAGGAAGGCGCGTCGGATATTCATATCGAGCCCTACGAAAATCGCCTCGTCGTGCGCTTTCGCATCGACGGCGTACTGCGCGAGATTCTGAGTCCGCGCAAGGCGATCGCGAGCGCGGTGGTCAGCCGCATCAAGGTCATGGCCAAGCTCGACATTGCCGAGCGGCGTCTGCCGCAGGACGGACGCATCGGCTTGCGCATTGCCGGTCGTCCGGTCGATGTACGCGTGTCGACGATTCCGGCCGGCCGCGGCGAACGCGTCGTATTGCGCCTGCTCGACAAACAAGCCGGCAAGCTCGATCTGGCCCAACTCGGCATGGACGACGACCTGCGCGCGCGCCTGGAAAATCTCATCTCGCGTCCGCACGGCATCCTGCTGGTGACAGGGCCCACCGGCTCGGGAAAAACCACCACGTTGTACGGCTCGCTGCTGAAACTCAACGACGCCTCGCGCAACATCATGACCGTCGAGGACCCGATCGAGTATTACATCGACGGCGTCGGCCAGACCCAGGTCAACACGCGCGTCGACATGACGTTCGCGCGCGGGCTGCGCGCGATCCTGCGGCAGGATCCGGATGTGGTCATGGTGGGTGAAATCCGCGATCTGGAAACCGCCGAGATAGCGGTGCAGGCGTCCTTGACCGGACACCTGGTTTTATCCACCTTGCATACCAATTCCGCCGCCGGCGCCGTCGCGCGTCTGCGCGACATGGGCGTGGAGCCATTTCTGCTCGCATCGAGCCTGATCGGCGTGTTTGCGCAGCGTCTCGTGCGGGTGCTCGATCCGGCAACGCGCGAGGCGTATGCGGCAACGCCGTCGGAGCTGGCTGCCTTTGGTAAGCCCGCAGGCATGCAGGCAACGCTGTACCGGCCGCATGCCGATGTCGCAATCAGCGGCGGTCGGCAGGCCGGCTACAAGGGCCGCACCGGCATCTACGAACTGATCTCGGTCGATGAAACGCTGCGCCGACTGATCCACGAAGGCGCCTCGGAAGCTGATTTCGAACGCCTCGCGCGAACGCGCTCGGGGTCGATTCTCGAGGACGGCTGGCGCAAATGCGTGGCAGGGATCACCTCAAGCGAGGAAGTGCTGCGGGTGACGCGCGAGGAGTGAGTCGCGCGCCCTCGTGCGCGATGCATCGAATGCCTTGCTGAGCCATTGCTGAATGTGCGTCAGCGCGCTGCGTCGGATTCAGTCCGCAAACCTGATTGTGGCCGCGCTGCATCCGAATCGTCTCTCGGCACGTACCTTGGTGAGCACCAGTCCCGTCGTGCCTTCGCGACGCTTGATTCGATTCCGGAGAACACCCATGCGAACCACCTTATTGACCGTGTTGGCGGCTGCCATCGCGACGGTACTTGCAGCACCCATTGCTTCGGCATCGAGTCATCGCGAAGCGCCGTTCATCACGGAGCATCCGAAGGTTGACGGCGCCGATTTCTACATGTTTCGAAGCTACGAGGCCGGCCGCGACGGTTATGTCACCCTGGTCGCCGATTACATTCCTGCTGAGGATGCGGGCAGCGGTCCGAATTATTTCAACCTCGATCCGAACGCCTTGTACGAAATCCATGTCGACAACAACGGTGATGGCAAGGAAGACCTGACCTTCCAGTTTCGCTTCACCAACACGTACAAGAATGCGGCCCTGACGATTGGTGGCAAGAGCATTCCGGTTCCGTTGACCTTGATCGGGCCGATCGGCTCCGCGATCGATGCCGATGCGGGGAGCAAGAACCTGACCCAGACCTACGAGGTAACACTCGTGCGCGGCGACCGCCGCAGCGGGACGGCAACCAAGGCGACCAATGCGACGTCGGGAGGCACCACCTTCACCAAGCCCTATGACAACATCGGGGCGAAATCGATTCCCGACTACGCCGCTTACGCCAATAACCACATCGCCAGCATCGGTATTCCCGGATGCGCTGCGGGCAAGGTGTTTGTCGGCCAGCGTCAGGATCCGTTCTTCGTCAACCTCGGTGAGGTTTTCGATCTGGTCAATTTGAATCCGGCGGGTCCGCCGAACGCCGAACCGAACACGTTGGCAAAGAAGCAGATCACCTCGATCGAACTTGAGGTACCGACTGCGTGCCTCGCCGCGGGCGGCAGCCCGATCATCGGCGGATGGACCACGGCCAGCCTGCGTCAAGCGCGCGTGCTCAATCCGGCACCCAAGGGCGTCGTCGCTGGCGCGTCGGCGAGCAAGGGACCTGAAGTCGTTGGCGGCGCGTGGACGCAGGTGTCGCGCCTCGGTATGCCGCTGGTCAATGAACTGGTGATCGGCTTGCCGGACAAGGATCGCTTCAATGCCAGCCAGCCCAAGGACGATGGGCAGTTCCTCGACTATGTGACCAATCCGTCGTTGCCGGCGCTGCTGCAGGTATTGTTCCCGTCCGTGACGGCGCCGACGGTGTTTCCGCGCACCGACCTTGTTTCCGCGTTCCTGACCGGCGTCGATGGCCTCAACAAACCGGCCGGTGTCGTGCCTGCCGAGATGCTTCGCCTCAACACCTCGATCCCTGCGAAGGCGGCTGCGGCGCAAAGCAACCTCGGCGTACTCGGTGGCGATACGTCGGGCTTCCCGAACGGTCGACGTCCGGGCGATGACGTGGTCGACATCACCTTGCGTGTGGCGATGGGCGTGCTGTTGCCAGCTGCGCAGGCACCATCAGGGCAGCTTCCGTTTACCGACCAGACCAGCAAGACGGCGACCGATTACGCGGCCGCGTTTCCGTACCTGCTGACCCCGCTGCCCGGTTCGCCCAACGGCGCCACCAACCCCTGAGGTGAATCATGAAACACTATCGCCTCATTCCAGTTGTCGCGGTGCTGATGGCAGCGCTCGCAGGCTGCAACGGATCGTCCAACAGCAGCTCCGGCGGAGGTACACCGCCGCCACCACCACCGCCACCGCCACCACCGACCACGACCAGCTTTACCAGCTTCGTGCACACCCTGCTCGCGCAGACATCGGATACCAGTCAACCCGCTGACGTCAATGGCGTGACATTCACGATCGATGACAATCCGGCAGACTTTACCGATGTGGTCGGTACACCGTAAAAGCTCGCTCGGCGCGACGGCATTTGCCGTCGCGCTGTGATCGCGAGCCCCGAACAAGCCGCGCCATATCGTTTTCGTTCCGACGATTCCGTGCTGCGGACAATTCACGCGCCATAAAACCGGACAAGTCCAAAAGCGCCTGACATCGGGATTCGGGGTTGGCTTGGCAGACCAGGGGAACGCTTCATGTTGACCATCGTTTCGCTGCTGGTGCCGCTGATCGTCGTGTTTCGCGAACGACGTGTCTACCGGCCCGTCGTGCGCGGCCGCTGATCGTGCGCGATCTCGTTTCTCGCGTCACTGTGGTTTCTGCAACGCGCGACGCTTTCCACTGCGTCGGGAATTCGCGTGCCGACCAGGTTCCCGCGGTCTACCGAGCTGCGTTTTCCATCCATGCGTTACGGGGTCGAACTCTCGGCCTATCACCCGTCGACGCCGTGGCTGCCGTCGAGGCGAGTCCAGTCGCGGACTATCACTTTCGCCCAGTCGAGCCGTGGCAGGTCCGCCTGACCTTGCGCGGAACATTTTGAACATGTCGCAAATGCTGCGAGATCGAACGCCCGAGTGTCTCCGCGGCATCATCGTGATGTTCGCCTTGATTACCTCCACCAGCTGTTTGGCTGCGCAGGAAACACCGTATACGCCGGCGCGTGACGATATCGTTCTGCAGACGGTCCCATCGCGCACCGATCCTCGCGTGCGCTCTTTCGATGCATTGCGTTCAGACCTTGAGCAGCATCCGGACGATGCGGCGCGCGCGGTGACGCTTGCGCGTGCGTATACCGAGTACGCGCAAGGCACCGGTGATGCACGCTATCTCGGGCGTGCCGAAGCTGTCATTGCGCCTTGGCTCGCGCGGCAACCGACAGCGATCCCCGTCGTTTTGTTGCATGCGACGATCCTGCAGAGCCGACATTTCTTCACCGAGGCGCGTGGACTGCTGCAAGAGATCGTGCGCCGTGATCCCGAGAACACTCAAGCGTGGCTGACCTTGGCGACAGTCGCCCAGGTACAGGCCGATATGGTGGGCGCGCGGAGGGCTTGCGCGCATCTGCTCGGTTCGTCTAACGCACTCATCCCTGGCGGCTGTCTGTCGTCACTGAGTACGGTCGATGGGCATGCCGATGCCGCGTGGAAAGCGCTGCAGGTGCTTGCCCCGCAACTGCGAGCGGCGCCGCCCGCTGAGCAATCATGGATCCACGCCGTGATGGCTGATACCGCGATCACGCGTAGCGATCCGGCAAGCGCAGAAGAACACTTTCGCGCGGCGCTGCAAGCGACGCCTGGCGACAATTTCGTGCTCGCCGACTATGCCGATTTCCTGCTGGACGAGAAGCGTCCAGCGGAAGCGCTGGAACTGGTCAAGGACTACTCGACGTCGGATACCAGTTTCCTGCGCCAGGTGTTCGCTGAACTCGCCCTTGATCTGCCACAAGCGCAGGCCGACAAGGAAGAGATGGCGCGACGCTGGGCCGCGATCGATCGGCGTGGCACCCGTACGTACGGTCGTGAGGAAGCGATGTTCGCGCTGCACGCAGAACACGACGCGACGCGTGCATTGACGTTGGCGCAGGAAAACTGGAAGGTGCAACGCGCACCGAAGGATGCACGCATCCTGCTCGAAGCGGCGTTGGCGGCCAATCAGGCGGCCGCCGCGCAGCCGGTGCTGGAGCTTCTCGCGCAGACGCATCTGGAGGACCCGCGGGTGAACGCGCTCGCCGCGCAAGTTCAAACGGTGTTGGCGACGCGGCCCATGCCAGCCGCGGCTGCCGCACCGGCGCGCACACCCGACTCGGCATCGCACTCTCCACACGGGCCAACGCAGCCATGAAGCGGTTCTGGATCGCGTGCATGCTGGTCGCGCTGGCACTGCTACCAGGCGTCGCGTTCGCGCACAAGGAAAGCGATGCGTATGTCACGTTGCGGACCGATGCGGACAATCCGAATCGGCTGATTGGCCAGTGGGATATCGCGCTGCGCGATCTCGATTTCGCGATCGGCATCGACAGCAATCGCGACGGCGCGATTACCTGGGGCGAGGTCAAGGCGCACCGCGAAGCGATCGAGCGTTACGCGCTGCCAGCTATCGCGATCAGTGGCGATGGCCTCGATTGTGCGATCACGCCGACCGGCCAGCAGATCGATGAGCACAGCGACGGCGCCTACGACGTGATCGCGTTTGAGGCGACGTGCGACAAGGAGGTGCCGGACAAGCTCGGCATCGTCTATCGCCTGTTCGAGAACATCGATCCGTACCATCGCGGCATCATCACCGTGCATGCGCATGGCAACACCGCCGGCGCGGTGCTCGGTCCGCAGACACCGAAAGCGACGCTCGATATCAATGCGCCCGATCGCTGGCGCCAATTCAAGAGTTTCGTCGTCGATGGCGTGTGGCATATCTGGACCGGACCGGATCACCTGCTTTTCATCCTGTCGCTGTTGTTGCCGGCGGTGCTGCTGCGTCGTCGCTTGCCGCGCTCGCTGTTGGACGATGGCGTGTGGCAGCCGGTGCAAACCTTCTGGCCCGCCGCGCTGGAGCTGGTCAAGGTTATTTCCGGCTTCACACTTTCGCATTCCGTCACGCTGACCTTGTCGGTGCTCGGCTATATCAGCCTGCCCAGCCGGCTGGTCGAATCGGGCATCGCGCTGTCGGTCATCGTCGCTGCGGCAAACAACCTCTATCCGCTGTTCACAAGGCGCGCGTGGATCGTCGCGTTCGCGTTCGGTTTCATCCATGGTCTGGGCTTCGCCAGTGCGTTGGCCGGACTCAGCCTGCCGGCCGCGGCAATGGCGGTTTCGCTTGGTGGCTTCAATGTAGGCGTCGAGATCGGCCAGGAAACGGTCGTGCTGCCGCTGATCGCATTGGCGTTCCTTGTCCGCAGCACGCGCTTCTACCGGATCGGCGTCCTACGCATCGGCTCGCTCGCAATCATCCTCGTTGCCACCCTGTGGCTGATCGAGCGGGTGTTCGACATCCTGATACCTGGCATGGGTTTCCTGACGCCGTCATGATGATGGAGTGACGCGAGGGAACGTGCGGCATGCGTGCTGCATTCGCCACGCGCATCGCGCGTCGATTCACGAAAAATACAACCACGATTCGGGAAGCAGTTAAAACCTGGAGGTGCTTCATGGCTGCGAGCAACATGGATGCCTATCGCCACGAAACACCTCACGCCTTTGGCCGCGCGGACAAGATTATCCGACTACCCGAGGCCATTCGCTGAAACGATGCATGGCCTAGCTTGTGGCGAGAGATGGTTTGTCATACGTTTATGACCGGCTTGTCCAACTGACTCTCATGATTTCTCCCAAATTCCGCATCACTGCGCGCCTCGACGGCACGGACGCCGGACACGTTAGCGAGCTGAAAAAGCGTGGAGGTCTGCCGGCATCTGGCCTGATGCGCGAGACACAGCGTGAATGCCCCGCGACGCGCATGAGGGCACGCGCGAATGCACTGAAGGTGTTTGGGGCCTCGGGGATCGTCGGTGGTGGCGAGCGCGCCGCCGATCTATCAGCGTTTTACAAGAGTTACTTGGCTGAGGCGCTGCAACACAAATCGTCGCTGCGCGTGCAGGAAGACTTCCAGAGCCATCGCTGGGAGAGTCCGCAGCCGTTCACCCACTCTCTTTCGCCCCACTAGATGCCAGCTTTCGCGTACGAAGCCCTCAATGGCAGCGGCAAGACGCAACAAGGCGTGCTGCAAGGCGACACCGCGCGCGCGGTGCGCGGGATGCTGCGCGAACGCGGTCTCAATCCTCTTCGCGTTGATGAAGTCGGAGAAGGCGTACGTGCCGCCAAGCCGTTCGCGCGGCGCACCCTCGGTGGCGCGCAACTCGCATTGCTGACGCGGCAGTTGGCGACCTTGATCGGTGCCGGCTTGCCGATCGATGAAGCGCTCGGCGCGTTGTCCGAACAAGCGGAAAACGAGCGCCAGCGCGCATTGACGGTGAGCTTGCGCGCGCGCGTGATGGAAGGGGCAAGTCTGGCCCAGGCGCTGGGTGAATTTCCGGACAGCTTCCCCGACATTTTCCGCGCGACCGTGGCCGCCGGCGAGCAATCGGGCCGGCTTGAGAACGTGCTGGAAAAACTCGCCGACTATGCCGAGGCGCGCGATGCGCTGAAGCAGAAGATTCTTGCCGCACTCGCCTATCCGTTGTTGTTGAGTTTCGTTGCAGTTGCGGTGGTCGCGGGACTCCTGACCTGGGTCGTGCCGCAAATCGTCGGCGTGTTCCAGAACCTGCATCAGACTCTCCCGTTCGCAACGCGTGCGCTGATCGCCCTGTCCGCCTTCTTGCGCAGTTGGGGGTGGCTGTTCCTGCTGCTTCTGATCGCGCTCGGAATCGCCGTGCGGGTTGCGCTGCGCGATGAGCGTGCACGCTATCGCTGGCACGCGTTCGTGTTGCGTCTGCCGCTCGCCGGCCGCCTTGCGCGCGCAGCCAATACCGCGCGTGCGACGCGCACGCTTGCGCTGCTCGCCGGCAGCGCGGTGCCACTGCTGGATGCGCTCGGCATCGCCGCGCAGGTGGTGTCGAACCTGCCGATGCGCGAGGCGCTCAAACGCGCTGCGTTCAAGGTGCGCGAAGGTAGCGCTTTTTCGCGTGCGCTCGGCGAGAGCGGGCAGTTTCCGCCCGTCGCGCTGCGCCTGATCGCAAGCGGTGAACGCTCCGGCCAATTGCCGCGCATGCTTGACGAGGCCGCCGCGCAACAACAACGCGAACTCGATCGCTGGTTGACCGTGCTAACAGCGGTGCTGGGGCCGGCGGTGATTCTTGCCGTGGGCGCGATGGTGCTGTTCATTGTTCTGGCGATCCTGTTGCCGATCTTCAATTTGAACGAGATAGTGAAGTAGGCTGGACGCTGC
>JBDUED010000103.1:0-8704 GCA_040002595.1 Dokdonella sp.
TGGCAGTGCGGCAAGACATGATCCGATGACAACAGATCGACGCGCCCGATGCAAGCACGGACAAGAAATCCGTCAGATCGCCTCGATGTGCCTCACGACCAACTGCAGGCGATCGCGTCCGCTCCACTGATCGGCATCAAGCTGGAACACCGCACGCAATTGCGCGGGTGGCGGAATCATCTCGACCGCGTTGAACATGATCGCTTCCATGGCTTCGCTGCACCCGGCGACACGAAGCTTCATTTTCAAATGGCGTTCGCCGACTGCGCGCCAGGATTCGACCTCAAAGGCGTTGTCGAATGCAGGCTCGGCAAAACCCTGCCCCCACGGCGCGGCGTAGCGCAGCGCCTGCGCCGCCTCGAAGGTGAATTCGCCAGCGGTAAGTTCGCCATCGCTCCAGATCCATTGGTCGAGCATTTCCGGATCGAGTCGACGGCGCGCGACGGCGTCGAACTCAGCCGCAAAACGTTCGAGGTTTGCCGGAGCGAGCGTCAAGCCGGCGGCCATCGCATGACCGCCAAAGCGAGCGATCAAGCCGGGACACCCCGCCTCCACTTCGGCCAACGCATCGCGCAGATGAAAGCCGGCGATTGATCGGGCTGAGCCACGCAATTCGTCGCAAATATCCTTGCGTGCACCCTGCGCACGAGCGTCAGACAGTGAGTTTCCCTGTTCGCCCTTTTCATTGCCCGGGCGCGCGTCCTGCGCGCGAGAGTCAAACAGCGAGCTTCCTTGCTCGCACTTTTCAATGGTCGCTGGCGCAAAGGCAACCACCGGCCGGTTGAGGCGCTCCTTGAGTTTCGAGGCAACCAGGCCGACCACGCCGGGGTGCCAGTCCGCTTCGAACAACACGATGCCGTGCGGCAGTGCGTCTTCGCGGAATTGAGTTACAAACCGCGCGACCATCGCTTCGGCTTGTTCGACCATCGCCGATTGCAACTGCTGACGCTGCGCGTTGATCGAAGATAGTTGTGCGGCCAACGCAAACGCGCGCGCGGCATCGTCGCTCAGCAGGCATTCGATGCCTACGCCCATGTCCTCGAGGCGGCCCGCCGCGTTGATGCGCGGTCCAATCGCAAAGCCCAGATCGCTCGCGACCGCGCGTTTCATGTCGCGTCCAGCGGCGTCAAAGAGCGCAGTGATTCCCGCGCAGCAGCGTCCCGCGCGAATCCGCTTCAGGCCCGCCTCGACAAGAATCCGGTTGTTCGCATCCAGCGGTACCAGATCGGCGACGGTGCCGAGGGCGACCAGATCGAGCAGCGTCGCCAAGTCAGGACGTTCACCTTTTCTGGAAATTCGGCCATCGATAGCCGCAGTGGGATCTTCGCCATCAAGACGATCGCACGGGTAAAGCCGCGCGCGCAGTGCCAGCAGCAGATAGAACATCACGCCGACGCCAGCCAGCGCCTTGCTTGGAAAGACGTCACCGGGACTGTTTGGATTCACAATCGCATCGGCAGCAGGCAGGGTCGCGCCCGGCAGGTGGTGATCGGTTACGACCACGCGCATACCGCGTGCATGTGCGGCAGCGACGCCTGCGTGGCTGGCGATGCCGTTGTCGACCGTGACGATCAGATCGGGCGCGGGATCGGCCAGCGATGCGACGAGACTGGCGGTGAGTCCATAGCCATCGCGAGCGCGATTGGGCACCCGATAGCTGACATTGCGGGCGCCGAGCAGGCGCAGTCCACGCACCGCGACTGCGGTGCCGGTCGCGCCATCGCAATCGAAATCGCCCACCACGCAGATGCGCTGCCCGCTCGCGATGGCGGCGACGAGAAGTTCACACGCCCGTTCGATGCCGCGTAATGCAAACGGCGCGGCTAGGTCCGCCAAGCGCATGTGCGCCAGATCCGCAGGTACGATCCCGCGCGCGGCGTATACGCGCAGCAGCAGCGGGTGCATATCGCTTGGCCAGACCTGCGCGGTGTTCCCGCGATCGCGCCGGCGGATGGCGACAGGCTTCATGCGCGATATGTACCGGATGGAGCCCCGCGAGGCGCGATGTCGGTCAGGCGCATGGCAAAGAACATCGCATTTTCCGGCGCCCCCGCAACAGAAGTCGAGATCACAACCTTTCCGCCGCGTTGGTTGGCCTCAGATCTCGTAGCGCACGCCGATGATCTCGTAGTTGCGTGTACCGTTGGGCGCCTGGAATTCGAGGCTGTCGCCCTCGCTCTTGCCAATCAGCGCGCGCGCAATCGGAGACGACACGGAAATCAGACGCTGCTTGATGTCGGCTTCGAGGTCGCCGACGATCTGGTAGGTGATCTTCTCATCGGAGTCCTCGTCAACGAGATCGACGATCGCACCAAACACGATGCGCTTTCCGGCGTTGAGTTTTGACACGTCGATCACGTCGGCGTGCGACAGCGTGAAATCGAGTTCCTGGATGCGACCTTCGATGAAACCCTGCATCTCGCGAGCAGCGTGATACTCCGCGTTTTCCTTGAGATCCCCGTGTGCACGCGCTTCGGCGATCGCGGCGATGATGCGCGGGCGATCCTGCGACTTGAGTCGATCCAGTTCGCCGCGCAGGCGTTCGGAACCTTTCTTGGTCATCGGCGGGCGATTCATCCGCACACTCCGTGCAGATTGGACATCCAAAAGTCGGCCAGCATTCCCGTCGCCGAAAACTGTCGGCTGTTGTCATGCGAGATCGGGACCGCGATCCATTTGTTCATCCCAGTTCCTTGTGCAATTCCTGCAAGCTGTTGACTTCGGCGCTATTACGAAAGTCCATCGAATGCAGCAGTGCCTTCGCTCCGCTGACTGTAGTGGAATAGGTCACGCGTTGTTGCAACGCTTCGCGGCGGATCGAGAACGAGTCGGCGATCGCCTGCTTGCCCTCGGTCGTGTTGACGATGAATGCAATGTCGCCGTTCTTGATGAGATCCACGATATGCGGGCGGCCTTCAAGCACCTTGTTGATGCGCTCGCAAACGATGCCGTGTGCATCGAGGAATGCATGGGTTCCACCGGTCGCAACGATGCCGAAGCCGCGCCGGATCAAGTCGCGTGCGACATCGAGCAGGCGCTCCTTGTCGGCGTCGCGCACCGACAGGAACGCCTTGCCTGCCGTCGGACCCTGGATCCCCGCGGCCTCGTGCGCGCGCGCAAAGGCAGCGCCGAAGCTGCGCCCGACACCCATCACCTCGCCGGTCGATCGCATTTCGGGACCGAGGATCGGGTCGACATTCTGGAATTTCAGAAACGGAAAGATTGCTTCCTTGACCGAATAGTATTGCGGCACGACTTCATGCGTCGCCTTCTGCACGATGAGCGATTGCCCGACCATGCAGCGCGCTGCGATCTTGGCCAGAGCGACGCCCGTCGCCTTGGCGACAAAGGGCACCGTGCGCGATGCGCGCGGATTGACTTCGAGAATGAACACCGCATCGAGATCGTCCTTGTCTGACTGAATCGCAAATTGCGTATTCATCAGCCCAACGACCTTCAACTCCCGCGCAAGCAACGTGACCTGGCGGCGCAATTCGTCCTGCGTCGCCTGCGAAAGGGAATACGGTGGAAGCGAGCACGACGAATCGCCTGAGTGCACGCCCGCTTCCTCGATATGCTCCATTACACCGCCAATGAGAACGTTGCCATCGGCATCCGCCACGACATCGACATCGACTTCCGTCGCGTGGTCGAGAAAGCGATCAAGCAACACCGGCGAATCGTCTGACACGCGCACAGCTTCCCGGATGTAGCGCGCCAGATCCGCATCATCGTGCACGACTTCCATTGCGCGTCCTCCAAGCACGTAGCTCGGTCGCACCACCAGCGGATAACCGACTTCGCGTGCGAGCGCGAGGGCCTCGTCAGCGTTGCGCGCGATGCGATTCGGCGGCTGGCGCAACCCCAGCCTCTCGATCAGTTTCTGGAAACGTTCGCGATCCTCGGCAAGATCGATGCTATCCGGACTGGTTCCAATGATCGGCACACCTGCCGCTTCCAGCGCACGCGAAAGTTTCAGCGGCGTCTGCCCGCCATACTGCACGATGACACCTTTTGGCTTTTCCTTGTCGACAATCTCGAGCACATCTTCCAGCGTCACCGGCTCGAAATACAGGCGATCGGACGTGTCGTAATCGGTCGAGACCGTTTCCGGATTGCAGTTGACCATGATGGTTTCGTAACCGTCTTCGCGCAGCGCCAAAGCGGCATGCACGCAACAATAATCAAATTCGATACCTTGGCCGATGCGGTTGGGTCCGCCACCGAGCACGATGATTTTTTCACGATCCGTGGGCGCCGCTTCGCACTCTTCCTCGTACGTCGAATACATATAGGCAGTCGTCGTCGCGAACTCGGCCGCACACGAATCGACGCGCTTGTAGACAGGGCGAACGTTGAACGCCCGCCGCAAGGCGCGTATCGCGTTTTCGTCGGTGCCCACGAGTTCGGCCAGGCGAGCGTCGGAAAAACCCTTGCGCTTCAGATGGCGCATGCGAGTGGCATCGAGTGCAGCCAGTCCGTCTGCCTTGATCTCGCCTTCGCGGCGCACGAGATCCTCGATCTGCGCGAGGAACCACGGATCGATATGCGTGAGCGCGAATACATCGGCTTGGGAAAGTCCCACGCGAAACGCGTCGGCAACGTAAAACACGCGATCGGGACCTGGCTCCTTGAGCTCGCGCTTCAGGATTGCGAGCCCCTCGGGCGTCGCCGTGTCGAGCTTGCTTGGATTGAGGCCGTTCTTGCCCGTTTCCAGCCCGCGCAGTGCCTTCTGCAGTGACTCCTGAAATGTGCGGCCGATCGCCATCACTTCGCCCACCGATTTCATCTGCGTGGTCAGCCGCGAATCGGTCGAAGGAAATTTCTCGAACGCAAACCGTGGAATCTTGGTGACGACATAGTCGATCGCAGGCTCAAACGAAGCCGGGGTCTTGCCGCCGGTAATCTCGTTGCGCAGCTCATCGAGCGTGTAGCCTACCGCCAGCTTCGCGGCGACTTTGGCGATTGGAAAGCCGGTCGCCTTCGACGCCAGCGCGGACGAACGCGACACGCGCGGATTCATCTCGATGACGACGACGCGACCGTTTTCGGCGTTCACCCCGAACTGCACGTTGGAGCCGCCAGTGTCGACGCCGATCTTGCGCAGTACCGCGATCGAGGCGTCGCGCAGGCGCTGGTATTCCTTGTCGGTAAGCGTCTGTGCGGGGGCGACCGTGATCGAGTCGCCCGTGTGCACGCCCATCGGATCGAAGTTCTCGATCGAACAGACGATGATGCAGTTGTCCGCTGTGTCGCGGACCACTTCCATTTCGAATTCCTTCCAACCGAGCACGGATTCCTCGACCAGCACTTCATGCACTGGGGATAATTCGAGACCGCGCTTGATGATTTCCTCGAACTCCTCGCGGTTGTAGGCGATACCGCCGCCGGAACCGCCGAGCGTGAAGCTCGGTCGGATGATCGTCGGGTAGCCCACGCGGGTCTGGATGTCCAGCGCCTGCTCGAACGATTTGGCAACCTCCGCCTTGGGGCAATCGAGACCGATCTCGATCATCGCGGTGCGAAACAGCGCGCGATCCTCTGCCATTCGGATCGCCTCACGCGATGCACCGATGAGCTCGACGCCATACTTTTCAAGAATGCCATGATCGGCCAGATCGAGCGCGCAATTGAGCGCCGTCTGCCCGCCCATGGTGGGCAGCAGCGCGTCGGGCTTTTCTTTGGCAATGATCTTCTCGACCATCTGCCAGTTGATCGGCTCGATATAGACCGCATCGGCCATTTCCGGATCGGTCATGATCGTGGCCGGATTGGAATTGACCAGCACGACGCGGAAACCTTCTTCGCGCAGCGCCTTGCAGGCCTGCGCACCGGAGTAGTCGAACTCGCAGGCTTGGCCGATGACGATCGGACCCGCGCCGATGACCAGGATCGTGCGAAGGTCAGTTCTTTTCGGCACGGGGCGTCTCTGGTTTCAAAGGCGCGCCTGTTTTCGGCTGCTTGATCGGCGCCGGTACCAGCAATCGGATGCTGCGGATCGTCTCGCGCGGCATGGATAAATTAATCGAACCGTGTTCCGGACCCAAGCGAAGCGTCAAGGTCGGATTCGTGAACTTGACCAGGGTCCCGCGACGAATCGTGCTCAAGGTGGTTTCAATCGCAATCTCGGCGCCCACTTGTTGTTCAAGCGATTCGTAGGCGACGATCTCGCCGGATTGCACTGCGTGTCTTTCCGCCGATTCCGACTTGACTTTCGCGGCAGCTCCACGATTCGCCGCCATCGCCGGAAAGGCGATCAAGCTCAGGCTGCATAGGGTCGCGGCGCTCAACAATGCGTTCGAGCAAGGGGAATGTCTGATCATGTCGATGTCGCCGCGGCAGCCGCGTGCGCCTCCATGTAGTGGATGAAGCGATCGAACAAACCGGCCACGTCTTGCGGGCCGGGACTGGCTTCCGGGTGTCCCTGGAAACTGAAGATCGGCGCGTCGGTCATCGCAATGCCTTGCAGCGAACCATCGAACAAGGAGCGGTGCGTCGCACGCACGTTTGCAGGCAAGCTTGATTCATCGACAGCAAATCCGTGGTTCTGACTAGAAATCATCACGCGGCCGCTGTCGAGGTCGATGACGGGATGGTTCGCGCCGTGATGCCCGAACTTCATTTTCACGGTACGCGCCCCGACCGCAAGCCCGAGCAGTTGATGGCCGAGGCAGATGCCGAACGTCGGCAATTTGGCCTCGATGAACTGGCGGAGCGCCGCAATCGCGTAGTCACACGGCTCTGGATCGCCCGGACCGTTGGAAAGAAAAACCCCATCGGGCTTGAGCGCAAGGACTTCGGCCGCGCCGGTCTGCGCGGGCACGACAATGATGTCGCAACCGCGATCAGCGAGCATGCGCAGGATGTTCTGCTTGACGCCATAGTCATAGGCGACCACCCGAAAACGCGGCGTCGATGTCGAAAACGCGGCGCGGTCGAGTTCATAACTGCCCTGACGCCAGGCGTTCCGTGTTTCCTGCGATACAACTTTCGCAAGGTCCATGCCGGCCAGTCCCGCAAAGGCGCGCGCTGCGGCAAGCGAGGCGTCATCGGAACTATTCGCGCCAGCCATGATGCAACCACTTTGAGCGCCGCTCTCGCGCAGGATGCGCGTCAGGCGCCGCGTATCGATCTCGGCAATGGCGACAACCCGGTTGCGCTTGAGATAGACATCAAGCGTTTCCTCGCTGCGCCAGTTGCTAGCGGCAATCGGCAGATCGCGAATAACCAGTCCGGCGACATGCACCCTGTCCGATTCGGCATCGGCCGAGTTGCAGCCCGTGTTGCCGATATGCGGGTAGGTCAGGGTGACAATTTGCTGCGCGTATGACGGATCCGTGAGGATTTCCTGATAGCCGGTCATCGCGGTGTTGAAAACGACTTCGCCGACCGTCTGCCCTTCGGCGCCGATCGAAATGCCGCGGAACAAGCTGCCGTCGGCGAGTGCGAGTAGTGCAGGAATCGTCATGCGTTCGCCTGAAGAATGAACATAGCGCGTCCGCGCCGCGTCGATACCAGATGCGCCCGTACCCGCAGGCTGGCGTCAACCAGTCCGTTGGGCGATGAAAGGCAGTCAAGGCGAGCGGGAATGTTAGCAGGATGCGCGCCACGGGTCATCCTCGCCGCATGCATTTGCGCAACGGTCGCTGTCTTTGCCGAGGGTTACAATTGGCCGTTCCCGCATCAAACCCTCGCCGCATGAACGCCGTCAAGCCACCTTCCTGCCGCGACGCCGACGAGCAAATTCTTGATCCCGCGGGGCTGGATCGCGCCGATACGCTGGTCCGCGCGTCCCCGTTTGCGTTTCTGATCGCGCACGCGCAATTGCCGACGCATGCTGCCGCTGACTTGGCGCGCGATTTTCCGCGCTACCCGAGCGCCGGTTTTTTCCCGCATAAAGCCAACGATTGCGGCGCGTCGATCAATCGTTTGATTGACGAACTTGTCTCGCACGCTTTCGCCGACGCGATCGGCCGCCACCTCGGTATTGCGCAGCTGGGCGCCTATCCGACGCTGGTGACGATTTGCCGGTCGCTCAACAAGCGCCATGGCACGATCCATACCGACAGCCTGTCCAAAGTGGCGACCGCGCTGCTTTACCTCAACGAAAGCTGGCCCGAGATCGACGAAGGCTGCTTGCGCTTCCTCAACCGCATCGACGACATCGATGATCTGGCGGCTCCGCAAGTCCGCCCGCTTTACGGCACGCTCGTCGCATTCAAGCGCGCAGACAACTCATTCCATGGGCATCTTGCGCACGAAGGCGAACGCCGCGTGATCCAGGTTGCATGGCTGATCAGCGAGGAAGAAAAATTGCGCAAGACAAACCGCGGCAATTTCTCGCGTCTGTTCAAGAAACTTTTTGGGCGCGTCGACCGCAGGCTTGGTGCCGACCGCGACCGCAATGCTGCTCATCGCGATTGAGCGTCAGAAGGACCGTGCAATTCAGCGCGCACTGCACTGAGTTCGCACTCGATCAACCTGTCCTTGTCCCGCCACAATGCGTTTATCCATGCCTGAAAACGCCCGCGGAATGCTGCGTCGTTTTCGTAATCGCCGTGCAATGCGTCATCGATCGGCAGCTCGCGCACGTGCACGCGGATGTCGCGCGCGCGTCCTGCGATGAGATCGCGCATGTCGGGGCGCGCTGCCGGATACACGATCGTCACGTCGACAATGGCATCCAGCGCATCACCCATCGCGC
>JBDUED010000104.1:0-8674 GCA_040002595.1 Dokdonella sp.
CATCCGTTCCGCAAGGATTTCCCGCTGATCGGCAACGTCGAAGTGCGCTACGACCCGGAGAAAATGCGCGTCGTGTATGAACCGGTAACCAGCGTCGAGCCGCGAGTGCTGGTGCCGCGCACGATCCGCGACGACTCGCGTTACGCGCAGGCAAGTGCCGAACGTTCGTTGGAGCCGCCCAGGTGAATCCGCCGGAGATCCGCAGCTACACGATGAATTTCGGCCCACAGCATCCGGCGGCCCACGGCGTGCTGCGCCTGATTCTCGAGATGGATGGCGAGACCGTCTTGCGCGCCGATCCGCATATCGGTCTGCTGCATCGCGCGACCGAAAAGCTCGCCGAATCCAAACCGTACAACCAGTCGATCGGTTACATGGATCGACTCGATTATGTCTCGATGATGTGCAACGAACACGCGTACGTGCGCTCGATCGAGACATTGCTGGGCGTCGACGTACCCGATCGGGCGTTGTGGATCCGCACGATGTTCGACGAGATCACGCGCATCCTCAATCATCTGATGTGGATCGGCACCAGCGCTCTTGATCTCGGAGCGATGGCGGTGTTCCTGTATGCGTTCCGCGAACGCGAAGAGCTGATGGATTGCTACGAAGCCGTAAGCGGCGCACGCATGCATGCAACCTACTACCGGCCCGGTGGCGTGTATCGCGATCTGCCCGAGCAGATGCCTCGATACAACGAATCGAAGTGGCACAAGGGCAAGGATCTCGAACGCATCAACCAATGGCGTGAAGGCTCGATGCTCGATTTTCTCGATGCGTTCACGGCGGATTTTCCGCGTCGCGTCGACGAATACGAGGAACTGCTGACCGGCAATCGAATCTGGAAGCAGCGTACTGTCGACATCGGCATCGTCAACCGGGATCAGGCATTGGCGTGGGGCATGTCCGGACCGATGTTGCGCGGCTCAGGCGTCGAATGGGACCTGCGCAAGAAACAACCGTACGCAAAATATGCGGAAATCGATTTCGACATTCCCGTTGGTGTTACCGGCGATTGCTACGACCGCTATCTGGTGCGCGTCGAGGAGATGCGCCAGTCCAACCGCATCATCAAGCAATGCGTCGACTGGCTGCGCGCGAATCCCGGCCCGGTCATGCTGAAGAACTTCAAGGTCGCGCCGCCGTCCCGTGTCGAGATGAAGGACGACATGGAAGCGCTGATCCATCATTTCAAATTGTTCACCGAAGGCTACTGCGTGCCCGCCGGCGAAACCTATGCAGCGGTGGAAGCGCCCAAGGGCGAATTTGGCTGCTATCTGATTTCGGACGGAGCGAACAAGCCGTTCCGTCTGAAGTGCCGCGCACCGAGCTTCGCGCACCTGTCTTCCATCGATGAAATCGTGCGCGGTTACATGCTTGCCGATGTGGTTGCGATGATCGGCACATACGACGTCGTGTTTGGAGAAGTCGACCGATGAAGGCGACAGGTAGCTGGCAAGAGGTCAAGGACGTCGACCCGCAAGTCGCGCTGAGCGCGTCCACGCGTGAGCACATCGATCACTGGGCGGCAAAATTTCCGACCGACCGCAAGCGCTCGGCGCTGATCCAGGGTTTGTGGGCAGCGCAGGAACAAAACGGCGGCCATCTGTCCGACGAGCTGATCACGGCCGTCGCCCGGTACCTGGGGCTTCCGCAGGTGTGGGGTTACGAAGTCGCCACGTTCTATTCGATGTTCGAGACCAAGCCGGTCGCCCGCAACAATGTCGCCATCTGCACCAATATCTCGTGCTGGTTGAACGGCGCTGAGGACATCGTGCGACATTGCGAAAAGAAATACGGCATCGCACTGGGCGAGAGCAGCGCGGATGGTCGCATCTACCTGAAGCGCGAAGAGGAATGCCTGGCCGCATGCGTTGGTGCACCGATGATGGTGGTCAACGGGCACTATCACGAGAACCTCGACATCGCCAAGGTAGACGAGATTCTCGACAATTTGAAATAACTCCGTACGGTGGGAGCGGCGGAAGCCGCGATGCTCCGGCTCTTGCAACTGCGGGGAAAGAAGGCATCGCGGCTTCCGCCGCTCCTACATATAAAAGATCGAGCATCGAAGAACACAATGTCATACGGTCCCCCGCCCAAGGAACACCAGGTCGTCTACTCCACGTTGCACTTCGAGCAGCCGTGGACGCTTGAGAATTATCTCAAGGTCGACGGCTGGAAAGCGTGGAAGAAGATCCTCGCCGAGAAGCCCGACCCGGCGACGATCATCGACGAGCTGAAGAAAAGTTCGCTGCGTGGCCGCGGCGGCGCCGGCTTTCCGACCGGTTTGAAGTGGTCGTTCATGCCAAAAGGTTCGATGCAGAAATACATCCTGTGCAACTCGGATGAATCGGAACCAGGCACCTGCAAAGACCGCGACATACTTCGCTTCAATCCTCATGCGGTGCTCGAAGGCATGGCGATCGCGTGCTATGCGACGGGTTCCACCGTAGCCTACAACTACCTGCGCGGCGAATTTCATCACGAGCCGTTCGAGCACATCGAGCTGGCGTTGAAGGATGTGTACGCGGCGGGATTGCTCGGAAAGAATATTCAGGGCAGCGGTATCGACGTCGATATCCACAACGCGCTTGGCGCCGGCGCCTACATCTGCGGTGAAGAGACCGCGATGATGGAATCGCTTGAAGGCAAGAAGGGCTTGCCTCGGTTCAAGCCGCCGTTTCCGGCGAATTTCGGTCTGTACGGGCGGCCGACGACGATCAACAACACGGAAACCTATGCATCGGTGCCGACGATCCTCAACAAGGGCGCGGACTGGTTTCTCAATGTCGGCAAGCCGAACAACGGCGGCCCGAAGGTTTTCTCGGTCTCCGGTCATGTCAACAAGCCGGGCAACTACGAAGTCCGCCTCGGCCTGCCTTTTTCGGAACTGCTCGAAATGGCTGGCGGCGTGCGCAAAGGTCACACCCTGAAAGCCGTGATTCCGGGCGGATCGTCGATGCCGGTGCTCCCGGCCGCGACGATGATGAGCCTCACGATGGATTACGACGCAATCCAGAAAGCCGGTTCGGGCCTCGGCTCCGGCGCAGTCATCGTGATGGATGAAACTACTTGCATGGTGCGCGCCTGCCAGCGTATCGCGCGTTTCTACATGGCTGAATCGTGTGGCCAGTGCACGCCTTGCCGCGAGGGCACCGGTTGGATGTATCGGATGTTGACGCGCATTGTCGACGGGCAAGCTGAACTTGGCGATCTCGATATTCTCAAGCAAGCCGCAGGACAGATCGAAGGCCACACCATCTGCGCGTTTGGCGAAGCGGCCGCATGGCCGGTGCAGGGCATGCTGCGGCATTACTGGAACGAGTTCGAGTTCTTCATCAAGAACGGACGGTCGATTGTGGATTCGCGTATGGAGGCTGCCGCATGAGCGCCGCGCTCCTTTCTTGCGTTCGCCATTGCCGCTTGCGCTGTGATGACGGTGAGGTGATCGCATGAGCGCGCAACCCGCCGACGCGGCGGTTCCTCCTGACCACGTCACCATCGAGATCGACGGAAGGCCGCAGGTCGTGCCGAAAGGCTCGATGATCATCCAGGCAGCGGACAAGGCCGGTATCGCGATTCCACGCTTTTGCTATCACGAGAAACTCGCCATCGCCGCGAACTGTCGCATGTGCATGGTCGAGGTCGAGATGGGCGGCAAACCGATGCCCAAACCGCAACCGGCTTGCGCCACACCGGTCGCCGACGGCATGAAGGTACGCACGCAATCGGCCAAGGCGTTGTCCGCGCAGCGCAACGTGATGGAATTCCTGCTCATCAACCATCCGCTCGATTGCCCGATTTGCGATCAGGGCGGCGAGTGCGAATTGCAGGATTTGTCCATGGGCTATGGCCGCTCGGTTTCGCGTTTTGTGGAAAAAAAGCGGGTGATCGCGGACGAGAATCTGGGGCCCCTGGTGGAAACCGAAATGACCCGCTGCATTCAGTGCACGCGGTGCGTGCGCGTGATGGCGGAGGTCGCCGGCACGTATGAACTGGGTGGCATGGAACGTGGCGAGATGCTGCAGATTGGCACCTACGTCGGCAAGCCGCTGATGAGCGAGTTGTCCGGCAACGTCATCGACGTGTGTCCAGTGGGTGCGTTGACCGACAAGCCCTATCGATTTCGCGCGCGTGCGTGGGAATTGCTTGCGCGCGAATCGATCGGTTATCACGACGCGCTTGGCTCCAATATCTGGCTGCATACGCGCCGTGGCGAGGTATTGCGCGCCGTGCCGCGCGACAACGAGGCGATCAACGAGTGCTGGTTATCCGATCGCGATCGCTACAGTCGTGAGGGCCTGCGTGCGCCGGATCGAGCCGTGAAGCCCCAGATCAAGCGTAACGGCGTGTGGGTCAATGTCGAGTGGAATGAAGCGATCCGCGCCGCCAGCGAGGCACTGCGAGCGACGCCGAAAGGCGAACTTGGCACGCTGCTGCATCCCGCCACATCGAACGAAGAAGGCCATCTGCTGGCCAAGCTGACGCGCGCGCTGGGCAGTGAACATATCGACTTTCGCTTGCGTCAACTTGATTTCAGCGACGAAGCGAACGTGTTGGCGTTTCCATTGTCCGTCGCAGATGTGGAAAAAGCCGGCGTCATCGTGCTGGTCGGCTGCAATCCGCGCCATGAAATGCCGCTGCTTGGCGCGCGCATTCGCAAGGCCGCGCGCAACGGGGCGAAAATCTACGCGATCAATCCGCTCGACTTCGATTTCGATTTCGAATTTGCGCTGACTGGTTACAAAATTGTCTTGCCGGCTGCGATGCCGGACGCGCTGCTCGCGGTGGCGCGCGCCGCCAGTGCGGTAGCGGCGCAATCGACCGATTCGGCGACGTCGTCAGCCAACCCTGCAACCTCGGGCAACGACGATTTCGAGGGCAGCGTGGCGAGGGCGCTGGCTGCTGCGGCGTCCTCGGTGATCATCTTTGGCGAATCAGCGCAGATGCATCCGCAAGCGGCTCAGTTGCGCGCCACGGCTCGCTTTCTTGCACGGGCGACGCACAGTTCTTGCAACGAAATTCCGCTTGGCGCGAATGCGCTCGGGCTCGCACGCACGGGTGTGTTGCCGGGCGAGGCCTCGCTGGATGCCCAGGCGATGCTCGCGCAACCACGCAAGACCTATGTCCTCTATGGCTGCGAACCGCCCGAGGATTTTGCCGACGGCGCCGCGGCGATGGCGGCACTCGACAAAGCCGACAACGTGGTCGCGTTTGGCGCCTACGCGAGCGCCGCATTGAAAAGCGTTGCCACCGTTATTCTGCCGATTGGCCTGCTGCCGGAAATCGATGCGACGTTGGTCAACGTCGACGGTAAGGCGCAAACCGTCGCGGCCGCATCGAAACCACCCGGCGATGCACGCCCGGGTTGGCGCGTGTTGCGTGCACTCGGCGCAGCTCTTGCGCTTGATGGCTTTGAATTCATCGAGATTGGCGAAGTGCGCGCGCAGCTCGAGCAGGTCTCGGTTGTCGCCAGTGGCGAGCAATCGCCGCCGCATCCGATGGGTCGACTGGAGCTGCGCTTCGCGACCGAGCTTGCGCAATCATTGCGGGAGCCCGGCCGTCCGGCTGCGGACGCTGCAACCGGAACAATGCCCCTTGCGCGTATTGCGACGCTCGGCATCTATAGCGGCGATGCCGTGTTGCGTCGATCGCCGCCATTGCAGGCGCATCCACTCGCTCGAGGCGCTTGCGTCGCGCTCAATCCCGAAGACGCACTCGCGCTCGGACTTGCGCACGCTGCGCAGGCACGCGTCAATGACATAGTGTTGCCTGTCGAAATCAATCGTCGCGTACCGCGTGGCGGCGCCTGGATCGAAGCTGGCCATGCCGCGACTGCGCTATTGCCGCCGCATGGCGCAACCCTCGACATCGTGAAGGCGTAAACACGACATGGATTCGATCAGCACCGCCTTCCAGTGGTTCGTCCTGACCTTTCCGACGCTGTCAATGGCGATTGGCCTCCTGCTGTTTCCACTCGTTCCGCTGATCATTGCCGTTGCGATGTACGTGTACTGGGAGCGCAAGGTCATCGGCTGGATGCATGTGCGTCTGGGACCGACCAAGATCGGGCCGCTCGGGTTGTTGCAGACATTTGCCGACGTATTCAAATTGCTGCTCAAGGAAGTCATCTATCCCACGAATGCAAACAAGGGTCTGTTCCTGCTCGCGCCATTGTGGGCGCTGGTACCTGCGTTCGCCGCGTGGTCGGTCATTCCGTTTGCCAATCACAAGGCGTGGTCGGACGCCAACGCAGGTTTGTTGTTCCTGCTCGCGATGACCTCGATGGGTGTATACGGCATCATTATCGCCGGCTGGGCCTCGAACTCGCGTTACGCGATGCTCGGCGCGATGCGCTCGGCGGCTCAGATCATCAGTTACGAAATCGCGATGGGGTTTGCGCTGGTCAGTGTGTTGATTCTCGCCGGCAGCCTGAACCTGTCCGACATCGTCAATGCGCAGGCGGGAAGCAAGGGTTTGTTCGACTGGTTCTGGTTGCCCTTGCTGCCAATGTTCATTATTTACTTTGTATCCGGCGTTGCAGAGACGAACCGCGCGCCGTTCGACATGGCGGAGGGCGAATCGGAAATCGTGGCCGGCTTCCATGTGGAATATTCCGGCGCGCCGTTCGCGGTGTTCTTTCTCACCGAATACGCGAACATGATTCTGGTTTCGTTCCTCGCGCCGATCCTGTTCCTCGGTGGCTGGTGGTCGCCGTTCCCGCAATCGTGGGGATGGCTCGGCGCGCCGGGCTGGTGGTGGCTGTGCGCGAAGGCGTTCTTCTTCGCAACCGCGTTCATCTGGTTCCGTGCGACATTCCCGCGCTACCGCTACGACCAGATCATGCGACTCGGCTGGAAGGTCTTCATTCCGATCACGATCGTGTGGGTCTTCGTGGCGGGTTGCATGAAGTATTTCGGCTGGGTCACAGCGGGCGCCTGAGGCATATCGAGTCATGAATCGAGTCACCAGCTATCTGAAAAGCCTGTTGCTGCTGGAGCTGTTCGCCGGCCTGTGGCTGACGTTCAAGTATCTGTGGCGCCCGAAATACACGGTGCGCTACCCGATGGAGCACATTCCCAAATCCAACCGGTTCCGCGGCTTGCACGCGTTGCGCCGCTACCCGAACGGGGAAGAGCGCTGCATTGCGTGCAAGCTGTGCGAGGCGGTATGCCCTGCGCTGGCGATCACGATTGATTCGGCGCCGCGCGAAGATGGCACTCGCCGCACCACGCGTTACGACATCGACCTGTTCAAGTGCATTTATTGCGGTTTCTGCGAAGAAAGCTGCCCGGTCGATTCGATTGTCGAAACGGGCATTCTCGAGTACCACTTCGAAAAGCGCGGCGAGAACATCGTCGACAAGCATCAGTTGCTCGCGATCGGCGATCGCTTCGAGAAAGAGATTGCCGCGGCGCGTGCGCAGGATGCGGCATTTCGATGATGACGACAGCGCACAAAGAAACGCCCATGTCGCGAGCAGCGAGAGCGGTGACAACATGACATTTCAATTGATCTGCTTTTACGCCTTTGCCGCAATCACAGTAGGTGCGGCGATTGCGGTGGTTGGCGTGCGCAGCCCGGTTCATGCGGCGCTGTTCCTGGTGCTGACATTCTTCTCGACGGCCTGCACCTGGCTCCTTGCCGATGCCGAGTTCCTCGCGATCGCCTTGGTGCTGGTCTATGTCGGCGCTGTGATGGTGTTGTTCCTGTTCGTGGTAATGATGCTCGATCTTGATCTCGATCCGATGCGTGAGGGTTTCGTGCGTGCGATGCCGGTCGGCTTGGTGGTCGCGATCATCATGCTGGCCGAGATGCTCAGTCTGATCGGCGTGCGCACGATGCAGATTGCTCCATCGGCCGATCCTGCGGCGGCGGCGGGGTTGTCCAATACCGCGTGGCTTGCGCACGCGTTGTTCACGCGCTTCCAGTTGCCGTTCGAAGTGGCGGCATTGATCCTGACCGTCGCGATTGTGGCGGCGATTCCGCTCGCATTGCGCCCGCGCATCGGGGTCAAGTCGCAGAGCGTCACGCGCCAGGTCAACGTCGGTCCGCGTGAGCGGGTCCGCGTCGTCAAGATGCAGGCAGAACGTCCGCTGCGCGGTGAAAGCAGCGCCGCCGTGGCCAATCCGGAGGCACCCAAATCATGATCACCCTGGCGCATTTCCTTACCCTCGGTGCGATCCTCTTCTGCGTCGCGGTTGCCGGTATTTTCATCAACCGCAAGAACGTGATCACCTTGCTGATGGCGATCGAGTTGATGCTGCTTGCAGTGAACACGAATTTCATCGCGTTCTCGCGCTACCTTGGCGATCCATCCGGACAGGTGTTCGTGTTCTTCATCCTCACCGTTGCGGCGGCCGAGTCTGCAATCGGTCTTGCGATCCTGGTCGTCCTGTTCCGCAATCGCGCCACGATCAACGTGGCCGAGATCGATAGCCTGAAGGGTTGATTCCGATGCTGCTTTCGAAAACGATCCTGCTCGCGATCGTGCTTGCGCCGCTTCTCGGCGCGCTCATCGCGGGCCTGTTACGCAACCAGATCGGTCGCGCCGGCGCGGCTGCGGCGGCGATCATCAGCGTCGGCCTATCCTGTGTGCTGTCGTTCTACGTGTTCTACGAGCTGGTCTGGAACGGTGCGCCAACGTTCAACCAGGACATCTACGCCT
>JBDUED010000105.1:0-8664 GCA_040002595.1 Dokdonella sp.
CTTCCGGCGCTCCCACAGGCCCCTTTCCGACTGGCTCCTTCAAGCTCGCTGTCGTGGGAGCGGCGGAAGCCGCGATGGTTTTCAGTGATCCGGCAATAGCATCGCGCCTTCCGGCGCTCCCACGTAGGATCGGTGCGTCGCGATTCGATTATTTCGCGGTCAGCACGAGGTGCCCATGCACCGTCACATCGGTGCCGATATCGGCCCAGTCGCTGCCGTTGCCGAGTCCGAAGTCCGCGCGTTTCAACGACGTGTCGACATCGAGTGTCGCGGCGTTCCCGTTTTCGGTGAACGTGACTTTCAATGCAACAGGTTTTGTCTGGTCGCGGATCGTCAACGCGCCTTTGGACACAACCTTGCCATCAGCGGCTTTGGCGAACGATCCGGTGACGAAATGCGCCTGCGGGAATTTGCCGGTGTCGAAGAAATCCGCCGTCGCCAAGGTCTGGTCGCGCTCGCCACTGTCGCTGTCGACACTGGCCAGGTCGACGCTCACGTCGAACTTCGATGTTGCCGTATCCGCCGCGTCATAGGCGATCGTAGCGTCGAATTTCTTGAACGTGCCGGTGAACGCATCACCCTGGTAGGTTCCCTTGAAGGTCAGCGAACTCTTCGCTGCGTCCACATGCCAGTCGCGCGCGAATGCGCTGAGTGGCAACACGAGCAGGAGCATCAGCAAATTACGCATGATGGTTCTCCGTAGGCGAGAGTGCGCGCGCCGATGCGTCGCGACCGGGAAGCATGCGGCGCAAAACGTCGTCGTGATTGACAAAGTGGTGTATCAGCGCAATCGCGGCGTGGCCGGCGGCGACGACGATCAATGCCCAAAACAATCCGGCATGCACCGTAGCGAGGGTTTCCGCGAGGGCCTTGTCGGGCCCACCCGTCAGGCTCGGCATCTTGACGATGCCCCACCATAACAGCGGGCGCAGGCCCGACGCCGAATCGAACAGCCATCCCGACAGCGGGACCGCGAACAGCAGCACATAGAGCAAGGCATGACCACAGCGTGCGCCCATGACCTGCCAGGGCGGCACGGTGGCGGGCTCGTGCGGACGCGTATCGAACGCGCGCCAGCAAAGACGCAGCAGGGCGAGCGTGAGGATCGTCAGACCAATTGATTTGTGCGTCGTAAAGAACACGATGCTGGCGGGTTTCTTCGGAAGATCCACCATGACAAGGCCGAGCGTGCCCTGTACCAGAATCAGCAACACGATGATCCAGTGAAACGCCTTGGCGACGCTGCCCCAGTGTGTCGCGTCACCTCTCAAGGTCATCTCGGCTTACCGTTGGTTGTCTGCGTTGCCGCATCGCGATCCCGGATGCCCTCGATTTCGAAGCGAAGATCGATCTCGTTGCCGACCACGTCGGCGTAACGTGTCATGCCGAAGTCGAAGCGATGCAAGGTCGCGCTGGCGGAGAAACCGGCCTTGCGTTTGAACGCATACGGATCGGTGCCGATGCGGTTCAAGGTGAACGCGACATCGACGTCGTTTGTGATGCCATGCAAATCGAGGTTGCCGTGGATCACGCCATGCCTGGCGTCGGTTTGTTCGACACGCGTACTGACGAAATGCGCGCTCGGCCAGCGTGCCGCATCAAGCAATTGTGCGGACTTCACCGCGTCATTCCACTTTGGATCGCCCATGTCGGCCGAGCGCAGGTCGATCACCACGTCCACGCGGCTCGCGCTCCAGTCTTTTTCGTCAAAAGCGAACCAGCCATCGGCAATGCGCAGGCGCCCCAGCGGATGCGAAAATTTTTCGTGATCGCCACTGAACCAGATTTGCGAATGAACTGGATCGAAGCGCCAGGTTTCGGGCGCTGCTGCGGCAAATCGGGCGACAAGGCTGCCGGACGCAAAAGCCAGGCACAGCGCGACCGCTTTGAGGCTGCCCTTTTTCCAAGTGCCGCTTTGAATTGGGGGAGGGTAGTTGGCGCGGGTTCGCATGCCCGGAGCTTGGCAAAAACCTGCGTTGCCCGCCAGTCCACGTGCAGCATGGCGAGGTGGATACGTCGAGATCAATCGACCGACCCGTCTGCGCGATTGCCCATCCGCGTCGCATCCAGTGCAATGCGCGCGACTCGCTCGACGCGTTCCCGGCGCGGTTCGGCGAGCAACACGCGCACGCGCATCTCGACATCGGCCGCGTCCAGCGTCGAGCGTTCGGCCAGGGTCGCCGCAAGCGCATGGCCGAGGCTGTCGAACACCAAGCCGTACGCGATTGCGTGCAGCACACCGCCGCCGAGCGTGCCGAGTCCCGGGAATGCCTTCAGCGCATTGCCGGCAATCGCCAGCACGATCGCGGTGGTGTTGCGCACCGTCAAGCCGACGCGCGACAGCAGAGCCTCGATATCCAGTTCGCGCACCGCTACACCGTGAATGCGCGCCAGTTCACGCACCAGTCCCGTGCCGAGCGCACCCTGGATCAAGATATCGCTGCCTGGCATCACCGCCGCCATCGCCCCAACGATTGCGCGGCGTGTGTATTTGCGGACAGTGTCCTCCGATTCGCGCAGCGCGCTGACCCGCGCCAGTTCGTCGCCGCGGCGGCCGACCTCTGCAAGTACCGCCGCTTCGCGTGCGGGTTCCAGTTGCTGCGCTCCGGGTGCCGTGACTGACCCCAATGCGTCGAGCAACGAGCTGATTTCCGGAGTTCGCTCGCGTTCGACTTTTTCGCGGCGTCCGTCGGCGAGCGCGCGTTCATAGCGTTCGCTGCCACCGGTGTTGATGGCGACGATCGCGCGCGTCTTCGCCGCGTAGCGTTCGCGCAAGCGCGCCAACAGCGCCGCACGTTCGGCTTCGTCGTACAGATCGGTCTTGTTCAATGCAAGCACGATCGGTTTGCGAAACTGTGCCAGCCACACGAGTTCGGCGTCCTGCGCGCGGGTCAGGTCGCCCGCGCCGAGATACACCACCGCATGCGCGCGCAGCGCTTCGTCGCGTGCGAGCTGCTCGTGCACCAAGCCATCGACTTCGCCGCTGCCCGGTACATCCGCAAGAATCAGTTCGCGTCCATCACGCAACGCGCCGCGATGGTGTTCGACGTGACGAGTCGTGCCGCCGCGCACGTCCACATCCGGTGCCGCGTCCGGGGCCAGCGCGCGAATCAGGCTGGATTTTCCAGTCGAGATTTCACCAAACAGCGCGACGTACACCTCGCCGCTCAAACGTCGGCGATCGAGTTCGGTCAACTCCGCTTCGAGCGCAGCCGTCTCGACCTGGCGATCGCGCAGCGTCTCGATGCGGGTATCGATCTCGGCGCGCGACACCGGAATCGGTGCGCTCAAGGAGGATTTTTGCCCGGGCCGCGCGATGCGCCAGAGCAGCCAGAGGAGGGCGCCGACCAGCAATGCGCCGGCAACGATCAACGGCAGGCGCAGCCACAACGGCAGTGCGGCGAGGCGCTGATAAAACTCCAGCAGGCTGTTGAGCGTCGCAACGACGACACCGAGCAGCAGAGCAGCACCTATGGCGAGCGCGGCGAAGAAGAACAAGCGGAGTGGAAGGCGTGGCTGCGGCATGGTGCGATTCTAGCGGTGTGCGGTAGACGGAGCATCGCGCGCGCCGCGCACCTTCCGGCGCTCCCACAGGCCTATAGGCCTTCCGCCTTGTACGCCAACCCGGCCAATGCTGCCGCCGCGTTCTGTGGGAGCGGCGGCAGCCGCGATGCCTTGCCGCATGTGCAAGCGCATCGGGCGTGACTCGCGCCGTCCTCCAGATCTGATCGCGCCGTCTGGTGCTCCCACCCGCCAATGCGCTCGTGCGCAGCCATGCGCTTCACCCGACAGGCTGCGCGCAGCCCGGGCACATGGCAGACTCGATTCCAGGGAAGGGGAACTCATGCGCAGATTGCTGGCCGTGCCGTTGTTCGTGTGGATGGCGGCCGCGTGCCCGAACCCGCCGCCGGCGCCGCCGCAGTTCGTGCCGCTGACGGTCGCCGAAGGCTTGCCATCGAGCGTGGTCTACAAGACCGTGCAAGATCACGATGGCTTCGTCTGGATCGGCACCCAGGATGGGCTTGCGCGTTATGACGGCGTTGGCTTTCGCGTGTACCGGCACGATCCGGCGGATCCGGCGTCGCTGTTGTCCAATGATGTCTCGGCGATCCTGATCGACCGCGCCGGCACTCTGTGGTGCGGCGGCGAGGCGTCGGGTCTGAACCGGCTCGACGCGGACGGCAAGACCTTTCAGCACTGGACGCATCACGCCAACGAACTGCGCACCTTGGGCAGCAACGATTTGTTTGCGATCGCGCAGGACGCTGCCGGTTCGATCTGGGTCGGCACTTATCTTGGCGGTCTCAATCGCTTGAACGACGACGGCAGTTTCCTGCACGTCGATCACGATGCCGAAGATGCGCAAAGCCTGCGTTCGAGCACGGTGTACGCGCTGTATGCGGACGCGCGCAATCGCCTGTGGATCGGTACGGACGAAGGCCTCGACGTGCGCGATGCCGATGGCCGCATCGTGCATGTCGAGTTGCCACCGCTGGCCCAACGCCCGGGTCCGTCGGTGGTCATGGCATTTCTTGCACAGAACGAGGGCGCCGTGCTGGTCGGCACGCGCAAGGGATTATTCCGCGTCGATGCGAATTTGCACTATCTCGAAGAGTTGGCGAACTCCTCTCCGCCGTTGAAGGTGTCCGCACTCGCCCGCGATGTCGATGGCAGTACCTGGATCGGCACACTGACCGGACTCGCGCGCATCGATGCCGCCGGCTTGCAACGTTACGACGCTGAAGAGGCTGCGCCGGGCACGTATCCCGGCACCCGCACGATGGATATCTTGAGCGATGCCGAAGGCGGCGTTTGGTTCGCCCTGTTCGATGGCGGTGTCGCGCGCCTGCCGCCGCACTGGCGGAATTTTTCCGTGATGCGCCACGTGCCCGGCAACGAAGCGAGTCTGACCCGCGCGCGAGTGAAGGCGCTTGGCGTCGATGGATCGCGTGCAATCTGGGCCGCCAGCGGCAATGACGGACTGGATCGCATCGACCGCGTCAGCGGCAAGATCGAACGTTGGGGCGAGCGCCTGCACATCGCCGGGCAACGCCTGACCGCGGTATTGCCTGATGGCGCCGATGCGATCTGGGTCGGCTTCCAGACCGGCCTGCGCCGCTATTCGCTGACGACCTTGCAGGCCGTCGACATGCCGGTCGATCTGCTGCGCTCCGATGCCCTGCCGCCGGGCTTTGTCGACAATCTCGCGCGCGCGGCCGATGGCAGCATGTGGGCCAGTGCGCATGGCGGCGGCGTCGCGCATATCGCGGGTGACCCGCCGCGCGTGCACCAGCGCTACACGCCGGCAACGCGGACACTCGGTGATGCTGACATTGCCGTGCTGGTGCTGGATTCCAAAGACACGCCATGGCTTGCGACCGCGAGCGGAATCGAACGCTACGATGCCGTCCATGACCGCTTCGTCGATGCAGGCGAGCTGCCGCACGAATCGATACAGGCGGCTGGATTCGCGCGCGACGGCACGCTGTGGCTGCATCGACAGGGCGCACTTGAACAATGGCGCGTCGATGCAGGTCCGGCGCGGATGGTGCAGCGTTTCGACAGTGCCAGCGGCTGGCCGACCCTCAAGGCTGACGCGCTGGTCACTGCCGCCGATGGCACCGTTTGGGTCAGCTCCTCGCGCGGCCTCTGGCGCGTCGATCCACTTTCGCGCAGCGTGCGCCGCTTCGATCCGCACGATGGTCTGCCAAGCCAGGAATTCCTCCCCGGCGCGCTGGTCGTCGCGGCGGATGGCACCGTGGTCGGCGGCACGCTCGGCGGCGCGGTCGCGTTCGACCCGACTGCTTTGCAACTGCACACGCCGGCACCACCCTTGCGCATAACCGCGCTCGGCGTGCGACGCGGTGGAAGCGAACTCACGCTGGATGCATCGGTGCCGATTGAACTGCGGCACGACGATCTCGACTTGCGCGTCGAAGCGCGTGCGTTGTCCTACGCGAATGCCGCTTCGAACCGCTATCAATTCCAGCTCGACGGGTTCGATCGTGACTGGGTCGATGTCGATCACGGTGA
This sequence comes from Dokdonella sp., assembly GCA_040002595.1. GTDB lineage: Bacteria > Pseudomonadota > Gammaproteobacteria > Xanthomonadales > Rhodanobacteraceae > Dokdonella_A. The sequence goes on from JBDUED010000105.1 coordinate 6,034, forward strand.
ACGGGTGTGGTCGCAGCTTCCGCCCGGGAACTTCCAGTTGCGTGTGCGCGCTGCCAATGCGGATCGAGCGTGGGCGGTGCTCGCGCAGCCGCTATCGATCAGGGTGGCGCGCGCGCCATGGAAGACGCCGTGGGCGTACGCGTTGTATGCGCTGGTCGTGGTGGTTGGCGCGAGCATCGCCTTGCGTGCGTACCGCACACGCGTGCGCCGCCGGCACGCGTCCGCGCTTGCCGAAGAGCGGCGTCGCAGCACGGAACAACTGAGCGAGGCGAAATCCAAGTTTCTGGCCACGATGAGCCATGAGATCCGCACCCCGATGACCGGCGTGCTCGGCATGAGCGAATTGCTGCTCGGTACCGATCTAGACGAACGCCAGCGCGGCTACGCCAGCGCGATTTACCGGTCCGGCGAACTGATGCTGCGGGTGGTCAACGACAGTCTGGATCTGGCGCGCATCGAGGCGGGAAAACTCAACCTCGAAGCGTTGCCATTCGATCCGGCTGCGCTGCTGCGCGAAGTCGCCGAGCTGCAACGGCCGCTGGCGACACGCAAGAATCTTGCGCTGGTGGTCGAGATCGCAGCGGACACGCCCGAATGCGTCGTCGGCGACGCACTGCGCGTGCAGCAGATATTGTTGAATATTGTGAACAATGCATTGAAGTTTACCGAGCAAGGCGGCGTCACGCTTTTCCTGGCGCTGGCGCAACCGGGTTGGTTACGCTTTCGCATCGTCGACAGCGGGGCGGGCATGAGCGATGCCGCGCGGGCGCGCCTGTTCGGCCGCTTCGAGCAGGCCGATGGCGTCGCGCGGCTGCACGGCGGCAGCGGTTTGGGGCTCGCCATCTGCCGCGACCTGGCCCAGGCGATGGGCGGCACGATCGAGGTCGCCAGCGCGCTTGGCCAAGGCAGCGCGTTCAATGTCGAGCTGCCATTGGCTGCTGCGGACGGCGGCACGAAGTTTGCGCCCACGCCGACGCCCGAATGCAATGCGAGCGCGCTGCACGTTTTGCTGGTCGAGGATGATGCGACCGTTGCCGAGGTCATCAATGGGCTGCTCGCGCAGCGCGGGCATCGTACAACTCATGTGTCCAACGCTCTCGCTGCGCTGGCCGAACTGGAGTGCGCGAAAGACGCTGGCACGCCGTTCGATCTGGCATTGATCGATCTGGATCTGCCCGGCATCGACGGATTGAAACTGTCGCGCATGCTGCGCAGTGGCAAGAGTTCACGCCTTCCGCTGATTGCGGTCACCGCACGCTCGGTGGGCGATGAGGAAGCGCAGATTCGAGCGGCTGGCATGCAGATGTTGCTTCGCAAGCCGCTGACCCGCGCGCTGCTCGACGACGCGATTGCCGCTGTGAGGGCGCCCTGCTGACCTGCGTTCACGATCTGTGCGATGGCAAAGCCGCGCGACGAACTGCCGGCTACGTGGAGCGGGTATTCGCATCCACGTCCGGGCGAGGTTCGTTCGTGGCTGAATAAGGTCGCTATTGCTCGACCGCGAGGACGGCTTTATAGTCAGACTAGGGACCGATGTCCGTGAGTGTTTTGCCGGCCGGGGTGTGACCGTGCATGCAATCGGGGTCGGAGCAGGCACCTGGGGACAATCCGTTTGAGCAGTCGGCGGCGGTCGCATCGCGATCGCCTCGATGCGTCGTCTACACATGACGATGCTGAGCCGACTTACGTGGTAATGAATACGAACCGGGCATCGCCCGGCATCTGATCGAAAATCGGGGAAACATCATGGGATCTTTCAAACGCTACCTGTCGAATTTGGCGCTTGTCCTTGTGGGTGTAGGTATCGCCGGCAGCGCATTGGCACAAGCGACCAAGGACCAGCAGATTGCCGGCACCATCCAAGTCGGCGTGTCGTACCAAAACGACGTCTCGCTGCCGCTTTATTACCTGCCGGCGTGGAAAGGCGGCACATCCGGTGAGGGCCGCGAGGCGGCCGAAAATCCGATGCTGCCGAACCATCATGTCGACAGTGTGGACCCGGTGGTGCAACACACGATGACGTCCTCGCCCGACCTGTTGATGCCGGGGACGATCCTGAATTTCGACGGCATTGGCTTCCCCGGTGTCGGTTGCAACTGCGCGCCGCCCGATACCAATGGCGAAGTGGGTGAGACGCAGTACGTGCAGATGGTCAACGAGGGCTTCCAGGTCTTCAACAAGACCACCGGCGCTTCGGTTCTCGGACCCAACAGCATTACCTCGGTCTGGGCCGGCTTTGGCGGTGTCTGCGAAACCAACGGTAATGGTGACCCGGTCGTGTTGTACGACCAGATCGCGAAGCGCTGGCTGATCAGCCAGTTTGCCGGTGCCAGCGTGCCCACCGACGAATGCATCGCGGTTTCGACCACGTCCGACGCGACCGGCAGTTTCAACCGGTACGCCTTCCACCTCGGATCGAATTTCTACGACTATCCGCATCTTGGTGTGTGGCCTGACGGCTACTACATGAGCATGAACGTGTTCAATGCGGCGGGCACCGCGTTCCTCGGCCCGCAGGCGTTCGCGTTTGACCGCACCGCCATGCTCGCCGGCACGCCGGGCGCGATTTTCGTGACACCTGGCATTACCGGCGGCGCATCCGAAGCGCCTTTCCTTCCCAGCGACCTTGAT
>JBDUED010000106.1:0-8605 GCA_040002595.1 Dokdonella sp.
ACGTTCTGCATGACCGGAATCAGCAGATGAAAACCGGGTTCCAGCGTGTGCGTGTACTTGCCCCAGCGTTCGACGGTCCACTCATAGCCCTGCGGCACGATGCGCACGAGCTTGTAGAGAATGATGACCGCGAACGCGACGATGACGAACGGCAGGATGCCCCAGCTCATGATGTGCGCTCCGTTTGAGGATGACGCCAGTATAGGCGAGGTGGCGTTCGCCAGTGGATGCACCGCTCGTGCAACGGCTTTGGCTAAACCTGCTTGTCGCGCTCCGGCTGGGGGAACGCCAGCGTCACCGTGAGGCCGCCGTCACGACGGTTTGCCAATTGCACGCGGCCGCCGTGCGCCTCGGCAATCTCGCGCGCGAGCGCCAGACCAAGGCCTGTCCCATTGCGCTTGGTCGAATAAAACGGCAGCAACGCATTCGCCGCAACAGTCTCGCTCATGCCGCTGCCGCGATCGGCCACTTCAATGCGCAGGTCGCATGCGTGCTGAGCCACGCGCAGTTCGATCGCGTCGGCGGCGCTACCGGACTCGTGCGCATTCTTGAGTAGATTGATCAGTACTTGCTCGATCTGCGCGCGATCGAACCAGCCGGCAGTCGAGGGAAGTTCGCCGACTTGCTGAAATGCGAAATTCCGCGACAAGCCCTCTACGAACGGCGCCCACGCCACCGCTTCGGCGCGCGGCAGCGGGAGCTTGGCAAAACGTGCGTAGCCGTGGATGAACCCCTCAAGATGGCGCGTGCGCTCCTCGATCGTGTCGAACACGACGCGCAGACGCTGCATGTCGCCAAGCGCGGCCAGTTCGCGGCCCGAATGCGATAGCGAACGGATCGGTGCCAGGGAATTGTTCAACTCGTGACTGATCACGCGGATAACCTTTTTCCACGTCGCCACTTCCTGGCGCGCCAGTTCGCGCGTCAGACGTTTCAACTGGATCAGCCGATGTGGCTTGCCCTGCAACTTGAACTGGCGCTGCGAAACGTGAAACGTCTCATCCTCGTGTTCCAGTTCGACGTTGAACAAGCCGTCGACATCGGCCGCGATCGCGCGCGCCAGCGGCAGCGGCGCGCTAGCAACGATCGCTTCGAAGCGTTCGCCGTTAAGCGGGCGGCCACCATTCAGCAATTGTCGCGCGGCGAGATTTGCATACACGACGTGGCCGCGGGGCTCGACCAGAATCAGCGCGGTCGGCGTGTTTTGCACCACCGTGTCGAGCAACAACTCGCGCTGGAACAAATCCTGGCGCTGCTCACGCAACACGCGTCCGAGTTCGTTGTGTGCGGCGACCAGGTCGCCAACTTCGTCGCCGCGTTTGGCGCCGATCGAAAAACTGAAATCGCCATCGCGAAATGCCACCACGCTGCCGGATAACGCGCGAATCAGCGCCGCGACCGGGCGCGCGACCACGCGCGCGAAGATCAGCGCGGGAATGACCAGAGCAAGCACGGCAGCGCTTGACCCAAGCCACGGGGACGCAAACCAGATCGTGGCCCAGGCTGACACGATCGCCGCCGACAGCAGCGCAAGCGCGAGCGCGGCGGCGAGTTTTCCTTCGAGGGAGACGAGTCGCATGGGCTGAGGGCTGGCGTCTGCGGGTAGGCCGGAAGGACTTTATTCCTGATGCTCGTGCCGGGAAGTTACACGAAGCACCGAACGGAAGTTTCCCCTCCAAGGCGCACCAGAAAAAAAGCTCCCGGTTCAGCCCTCGGTCCTGAGTCCCAATTTCTCCATGCGCCGATACAACGCCTGGCGCGAAAGACCCAGTTCCGCCGCCGCTTGACTGATCACGCCACGCGCGCTTTTCAGCGCGGCGTCAATCGCCGCACGATCAGGTTCGGCCTCGGGCGCGAGACGCCCGTTGCCACTGCGCAGCGCGACCAAGCCCAGATCGCGCGCGGTGACCACACCGCCCTCGCACAACAGACAGGCGCGCTGGATCGCATTCTTCAGTTCACGCACGTTGCCGGGCCATGCATGGCGCGCGAGTGCGGTACGTGCGCTGTCGTCGAGTACGGCCGCCCCTTCCAGAAAATGTTCGGCCAGCGGCAGGATGTCGTCGCTGCGTTCGGCCAGCGAAGGCAGCCGCAACTCGATCACATTGAGGCGGTAATAAAGATCCTCGCGGAATTTCCCCTCGCGGATCATCGTCGTCACATCAGCATTGGTGGCACTGATCACGCGCACCTTGACCTTGCGCGTCTTGCTCGAACCCAGTCGTTCAAACTGGCCGCTCTCGAGAATGCGCAGGAGCTTGGCCTGGCCGGCCAGCGGCAGGTTGCCGATTTCATCGAGAAACAAGGTGCCGCCATCGGCAATTTCAAAGCGGCCTTCGCGCGCGCGACTCGCAGCGCCCGTGTAGGCGCCAGGTTCGGCGCCGAACAATTCCGCCTCGATCAATTCCGAAGGCAATGCGCCGCAGTTGACGGTCACAAACGGGCCGGCCTTGACGGACGAATTGGCCTGGATGATTTCGGCGATGCGCTCCTTGCCGGCGCCGTTGGGGCCGGTAATCAACGCCGGCACATCGGCGCGCGCTATCTGGCACGCAAGTTCCACCACGCGCAGCGTTGCCGACGAGGCGAACACCAGTCCGCGCAAATCGTACTTCGCCTCCAGGGCCTTGCGGCGGCGGCGGCGTTCATCGCGAAAACGCGAGACTTCGCGGGTCGCTTCGGACAGTTCAAGCAGGTTCTCGACCGTCGCGCTGAGCTTGCTGTCGTCCCACGGCTTGGCGGTGTAATCGGCAGCCCCGGCCTTGACCAGTTCGACCGCGGTTTCCAGATGCGTCCATGCAGTCAGCAGAATGATCGGCAAATCCGCGTGGCTTTCACGGATTGACCGGAACAAGGCAACGCCTTCTTCGCCAGAGGTCGTGTCGGCGCTGAAGTTCATGTCCTGGACGACCAGATCAATATCGTCGCTGCCAAGCACGTCCAGACCCTCGGCCGGGGAATGCGCGATCAAGGTGCGGATTTCGCGCAGTCCGAACAGCATCTCGAGCGCAGTACCGACTGCGGGGTTGTCGTCGATCACCAGAACGGTGCGCATCGGATCATCAGTGGATTGGTGGATGCGCATGCGCCAATTGGATGCGGCGCGGCGTCAAATGGTTGCGAATCAAACACCCGGATGGCCATTCAGGTTTTGCCCGCCTGGCGCGATGCTGCCGATGGCTGATGCCGGCACTACAGCATCGCGTCTGCCGCCGCTCCCACCACACCGCAGCCGTTGCGGGGTGCCGGTGGGAGCGCGGCGGGTTGCGCTATGTTGCAGGCGCATCATCCGTGGATGCTATGACGCGTGCGCCGCGGGGGTGCCTGCCTTGCTCGCCGCAATCCACGCATTCACCCGCGTTTCAAGCATGTCGAGCGGCAACGCGCCACCGTTGAGGATCTCGTCGTGGAAGGCGCGAATGTCAAACTTGTCGCCGAGTTCCTTTTTCGCGCGCGCCCGCAGTTCGAGAATTTTCAGCTCGCCCATCTTGTACGCGAGCGCCTGCCCCGGCCAGGTGATGTAGCGATCGGTCTCGGCCTGCACGTTGGGCTCGTCCTCGCTCGAATGGGCGTGGAAGAAATCGACCATCTGCTGACGCGTCCAATGCTTGAAGTGGACGCCGGTATCGAGCACGAGGCGATCGGCGCGCAACAGTTCATCCGACAGGCGGCCGTAATCGCTGAGTGGATCCTTGTAAAAACCGATCTCCTTGCCCAGTTGTTCTGCATACAGCGCCCAGCCTTCGACGTACGCGGTATAGCCGGCCTGCTGGCGGAACGGCGGCAGGCCCGGCAATGTCTGCGCAATTGAAATCTGCATGTGATGACCCGGAACCCCTTCGTGGTAAGCGGTCGATTCGATTGTCAGCACACTGCGATTGGCGAAGTCGCCGGTGTTGACGAAAATCTGCCCCGGACGTGAACCGTCCGGCGTACCTTGATGGTATTCGGCCGCAGACGCTTCCTTCTCGCGGAACGCCTCATCCTTGACCACCACAACTTTCGTCTTCGGCAGCAAACCAAACAGTTTCGGCAGTTCCGGTTGCATGCCGGCGAGGAAACCGCGATAGCGTTCGAGGATGTCCTCGCGCGAGGTGGGATGGGTCTTTGGATTGGCTTTCAGCGAGGCACGAAACGTGGCCAGGTCGGCAAATCCCTGCGCCTTGGCGATCTTGGTCATCTCGCCTTCGATGCGCGCCACTTCGGACAAACCCAACGCGTGAATTTCCGCCGGCGTTTTCGTGGTGGTCGTCATCTGCTCCACATCGAATCGATAGATCGCATCGCCATTCTTGAGGCTCCAAACTCCGGGCTGGCTGCGACCATGCGGGGCGTAGTCCTTCGCCACAAACTCACCGAGCTTGCGATACGCAGGGCGCACGTCGTTGTCGATCGCCGCAATGATCGCGTCGTGCAGGCGCGTGCGATCAGCCTCGGGCACCGCATCGGGAAAGTGTTTCAGCGGTTCGGCAAACGCGCTGTCCGCGCCGGCTGGCTTGGCGATGCTGTCGATTTGCGTGACGACTTTCTCGAGCAGGTATTTTGGCTGCATCATGCCGTCGCGTTCGCCTTTTTTCGCGACCTCGATGACTTGCCCGAACAGCGCCGGCACCGCTTTGAGGCGCACGATGTAATCGTCGTACTCCTTCGTCGTGTTGAACGGAATTGAGCTTACGAATCCGGCCAGTTGCAGATGCGCGCCACTCATCTGGTTCAGCGGCATCTCGTCCAGCTTGAGCTCGTCCGCACGCTGACTGTCTTTCAACTGGCGCACCATCAACTGCTGGTTGAGTTTGTCCGAGTCGGAAAATCCGCTCGTGTCGATCGCCTCGAAACGCTTCAGGAAGTCTTGGGTATCCTTGCGCTGCTGGTTGATGTGCGCGAGCGAAAAATCGCTCCAGCGATCGTTGTAACGCAAATCTCCCAGAATCGTCGCGAACTCAGGCGATTCCTTCAATTGATATTGCCACTGCTCGGCAAGCAGCGTGTTGAGTGCCTTGACGCGCGTAGCGACGTCGTCAGTGGCGGCATGACCAGGTTGCATCGCGCCGATCGCGAGAACGGTTGCCAACGAGAACGCCAGCGGTTTCAGCAATTGATGGGACATCGAAAACTCCAGGCGAAATCAGAATGAGGGAAAGCGAGCCACATGACTATTGTGGTGCGTGCACGGCCGCAGCGGCATAGGCCATAAGTGTCGGGTACAGCCGGCGCGTCGAAGAATAGTGCTGGCCCGATAGCATGGTCTTACACACTGCGTGTGGCGACAGCAGGCGGCACTCGCGACGCGCGTAGTGCAGGGCCGAGCACCGCAATCTGCCCGAGTGTCCACAAGCACACGAAGCCAATTGGTACGTAGTACCACGGCAGGCGTGGCGATTCATACGCGTGCATCAGCCACAGGCTGAAGGCATAGGCGAGGATGCCGCCGGCGATCAGACCCATCGTCGTGATGATGAAATTCTCAGTCTGGAAATAACGCAGGATGTCGGACCGCGTTGCACCCAGCGCGCGCCGCGTGCCGATCTGACGCGTACGCTGCGCAACCCAGAAACTGGCCATGCCGACGATGCCGAGAGCAGTCACGCCAAGCAAGGCGAAGATCACCGCGCCGAGGATGATCGCCATCGCGCGATCACCGGCGTAAGCCGTTGCACGGACCTCCTCCATGCTGTGGACCTTGCTGATGATGCGGCTTGGATTGGCCGCGGAAAGCTTCTCCTCAACCATCTTCATGACCTCATCGCGCCGGCCAGGTTTGGCACGCACCAGATAGCGCGTTGAATTTCCCATCGGCATCGAGACCGGCGCGAAGACAGCGTTCTCGATGTCCTTGTCTTCGACCCACGGCTCCTGCATGCGCTCGACGATGCCGACGATGGTGCTGGTAGGCGGATTTTCGTCCATGAAGATGGATTTTCCGAGCGCGTTACCATTCGGGAACAGCTTTTCGGCAAGCGCCTTGCTGACGATCACCGTCGGCGGCTGCACATGATCGCCGAAGGTGAGATTGGCGACTTCGCCAGGGGTGAAATCACGGCCACCTACGAGCTTCGCGCCATACGTGTCAAGCGCCTGGGTGCCGACTGTATAGAGCGTCGTATGCGCCGTCGCTGTCTTTTGCTTGGCTGCCAGCATGATGCCGGTACCCCAGCCGCCGTTGCTCATCGGCACCGAATTGGTGCTGGTTGCGTTGGCGACACCGGGCAGTTGGCGGAGCAGCGCAATATCGGACTGCTCGGTCGCGCGCGCATCGAAGCCCTGCCCGAAACCGGTGCTGCCAAGCCAGAACGTGTCGGTTTCGTTCATGCCGCTCGGGCGATGCATGCGATCGAGACGCTGGCCGATGATGAACAACGCGTTGCACACGATCGCCAGGGTCAAAGCGACCTGCAGGCCAATCAGGATCATCGACACCTTGCTGCGCATCAGAGCGGAAAGGATGGGACGAATTTCCATGGTTTTCTCCTTTGACCCTCTCCCGTGGGAGAAGGAAAATTCAAATCTTCAACTGCGCTGCCGGCTGCACGCGGCACGCGCGCCAGGTCGGATAAAGTCCAGCCAAAAGCGCAGACACGATCGCGAGCGCGATCGTCACCGCGATCATCGACCAGTCGAGCTGCGCCACCGTCTTGTACTGCGCATACAACGCACGCACCGCGATGAGGCCGAGCCCGGTCAACAGCAAGCCGAGCACCCCGCCGGTGAGGCCAACCACGCCCGACTCGATCAGGAATTGCGCGAACACGTCGCGCCGACTCGCGCCGAGCGCGCGGCGCAAGCCGATCTCGCCAGACTTGCGCGTGAACTTCGCCAGCAACAGGCCAATCGTGTTGACCAGGCATACGATCAGGAATGCAAAAGCAAGCCCGGTCTGCACTTCGACATCGCGCGAGACGACTCTCTGATCGGCCATCCACTCGGTAACGTTGAGCAGACGATTGTTCATCGGACGCGGAAAGCGACCGAGCTTCTTCTGCTCGCCGACATAGCTGTCAAGGAACGACTTGTATTCGGCCAACCGCGCGGGTGTATCGAGCTGAACCCACATCTGGATCCACACGCAGTCCGATGCCAGATACGCGTCCCAACCGTCGCCAGAGGTTTTCCAGCAACTGTTGTTGCCGGTCGAACGCTGCTTGAGGTCGATCGCCGTGGTGAACGGCAGGTATAACTCGTCCGGATCCTCGAACGCGCCGTTGGTCAGGTCGTAGTAGCGAAAACGCAGGTTCCACGCGTCCAGAACGCCGACGATGCTGTAGTCGATTCCGTTCATGCGCACGTTCTTGCCGACACTGTTCTGGCCGCCGAACAGCTTCTCGTTGAGCTCCTTGCCGAGCACGACGACACGTGCATGGCTTGCGTCCTGATCGTGGTTCCACGCGGCGCCATATTTGAACGGTGGCTCGAACATCGGGAAGAAATCCGCATAGGTCACGCGACCAAGCGCGCGGAAGGGCTTCAATTCCTTGTTTTCCGGTTGAATCGGCAGCGCCAGCTTGAACATCGCGGCCTGCTTGTCGGCCTTGGCCGCGTCCATCAACGCAACCGCGTCGCGGTAAGTCACCTGGTCGGGAGGTCGGCCGTCGTCGGAGTACGGCTCATCGACACTCCAGTTGTCCAGTTGCACATAGTGCAATATTCCACTCTTGGATGGGATCGGATCGCTGCCCATGAGATGCAGAACGGTCAAGGTGGTCATGCTGGCCGCAATGCCGAGCGCGATGCCGACCACCATCAAGGCAGTCAAGATCGGATTACGCCGCAAACTGTGCAAGCCGAGTTGAAGGTAATAGGCAAACATCTTGAGTCCTCCATGCTTTTCCTTCTCCGTCCGGGAGATGGAAAAGTCTTGCTCAGGCGACTGCTGTCGCAGTCTCGTTGTCGTCCAGCGACGGCTTGCGCAACTGTGGTTCCTCGTCGAAATCGGTAACCTGGCCATCGATCACGTGCACGTTGCGATGCGCGCGCGCGGCAAGTTCCGGATCGTGGGTGACCATCACGATCGTCGTACCCTGGCGATTGATTTCCTCCATCAATTCCAGCACTCCGCGCGCCATCAGCGAATCCAGATTGCCGGTAGGCTCGTCCGCCAGCAGAAGCCGCGGCGAGCCAGCCAGCGCGCGCGCGATGGCGACGCGTTGCTGCTGGCCACCTGACAGTTCCGACGGGTAATGCTTCATGCGAGAGGCAAGGCCGACGCGGCCGAGCGAATCTTCGATGCGCTTCTTGCGATCGGCTGCCGCGAAACCGCGATAACGCAGCGGCACGTCGACGTTGTCGAACAAGTTGAGATCGGGAATCAGGTTGAAGCTCTGGAAGATGAAACCGATCTTCTCGTTGCGCAAACGCGAGCGCTTGTCGTCGTCGAGACCCTGCACATCGACGCCATCGAGATGAAAGTTGCCGCCGGTGAACTCCTCGAGCAGTCCGGCGATGTTGAGGAAGGTCGTCTTGCCGGAACCGGACGGACCGGTCACCGCGACAAACTCGCCTTCGCGCACATTGATCGAGAAATCACGAAGCGCGTAAGTCTCGATCAGATGGGTGCGGTAAACCTTTTGCAGGTGGGTCATCTTGAGCATGGTGGTCAAATCCTCATCGA
>JBDUED010000107.1:0-8546 GCA_040002595.1 Dokdonella sp.
AAGGTACAGACCGGTAGTTCTCCCGCGACATGTGGCGCGCCTGGCACCTACCAGTTCCGCATCTTCAAGAGCACGAACGGCGGCAGCACATGGTCGAACAGCGATGCGGGAATTCCCCAGTCGTTCGATGGCACGGCACCCAACTATGCCGATAGGGAATCGCTGCTGGTGGTGCCGCTGGTCATCGATCCGCTGAATCCCAATATTCTCTACGCGGGTACGTCCGACACTTTCGATTCCACGGTCGTCACAACGCCGACGCTTGCCAGTGGCATCTACAAAAGTACGGACAACGGCGCGACCTGGAATCCCGTAAACACAGGCCTGCCAACTTATCCGGGTTCATCAACGGTGCTCGGCGTGTTGTCACTCGCCATCAATCCGACCAATCCGCTCGTGCTGTGGGCGACCGTGATCGACATCAATTCATTCGGCGGCGCTCCCGGCCATATCTATAAAACCGTCACCGGCGGCGCTAGTTGGACCGATTCGGGCTCCGGCCTGACCTCGGCCGACATTCGCGCGCTGCTGGTTGATCCGACCGACCCGAACATCCTTTTCGCCGCGGGCGGCGGTACCTCGGGCAATCCTGGCGGCGTGTTCAAGAGTTACGACGGCGGCGACACCTGGCATTCGATCAGCATCGGCTTGCCGGCTGATGCCGCGCTATCTCTGGCGCTCGATCCTGGCGACCACAACAAGTTGTACGCCGGCACCAGTTCAGGCGTCTACGAAATCACCCAGTCGGCAGATACCGATTTCGACGGCGCCTCCGACATCCAGGAAAATCTCGGGCCGAACGCGGGCGACTCGAATTTCGACGGCACCCCGGATAGATTGCAAAGCGGCGTGACCTACGTTCCGGCGCATGTTTCAGCAAGCGCGCCCAGCGTTGACAGCCCAAAAGGTGTGGTCACGCCCAATGATTTTGTCGCGGAACTGCCGGTCACGTCGTCCTGCAGCCAACTACAGGACGTGCAAGCCAAATCCGCAAGCGCCAACGGCCCCGACGTGATCGCCAAGAATCTCGACTTTACCTATGGCGTTGACCTGCTCCAGTTCGAGATCCTCAATTGCGCCACGACCACGATAAAAGTGACGTATCCGAACTTCAGCTTCGGACCCGGCTGGAGCTTCCGTTTCTTCGGCCCCGCCTTGCCGGGCAACGATGCCAGCATCAAGTGGTACGACTTTTCATCGCACGCGGTGAAGCTTGATGCGCATAGCTGGCAGCTCACGCTGACGCGTGGCGCATTCGGCAGCTATCGGCCGAGCGTGACGGGCTCGATCCTGTTCCAGGGCGGGCCGGCGTACAGTGACCGCATCTTTGCCAGCGGCTTTGATTGATGCGCAATGGCAGCGGTCCGCAACGGACCGCTGCCGCGGGCAGCGAAGCATACCTTGATCGCATCCGCCATCAAGGAAGCGCCGTAATCCGCCCGGCTTGATGGTGCATCATTGGCATGTCGCGACGTAGGTGTCGCCTTCGGCGAAGGAAACAGTCCATGAGACTTGCTGCGCACACGTTCATCGCGGTGCTGTTGACTGCATTGGCTCCGCCATTGATCGCCGCCAATCTGCTCCTCACCAACATCAATGGCTATACGCTCGACAGCGGCGGCAAGCTCGTGCACTTCGAAGCCTTGCTGGTCGATCACGGCAAGGTCGTGGCGACCGGCACGGCGTCCGATCTCGCAAAGCGGGCAGAGGGCGCTCGCGTCGAAGATGGGCGTGGACAAACCTTGCTGCCGGGCCTGATCGACGCACACGGCCATGTGATGGAACTTGGCATCATGAAGAACCAGGTCGACCTCACCGGCACTGCCTCGCTGGCTGATGCTCAGGCAACGCTGAAGAAATTTGTCGCCACGCATGCGGAGACGCCCTGGTTGCGTGGCGGCGGATGGAATCAGGTCATCTGGAAGCTTGGCCATTTTCCGGCGGCGAAAGATCTCGACAGCATCGTGCCCAACCGACCCGCCTGGTTGCGACGCGTCGACGGTCATGCCGGTTGGGCCAACACGGCGGCGATGAAGCTTGCCGGCATTGGCAAGGCAACCAAAGATCCACCCGGGGGTCGCATCGAACGCGACGCGCAAGGTAATCCAACTGGCGTCTTCGTTGATGGAGCGATGGACCTGATCGAGCGCAAGCTGCCACCACAGACTGCAACCGAAGCGACGGCGGCACTCGATGCCGCGCTTGCTGAAATGGCCAGCGTCGGACTGACCAGCGTCGACGACCCCGGCATCGACGTAGCCACCTACCAGTTGTACCGACAGTACGCCGATGCGCACAAGCTGAGCGCACGCATCTACGCCATGATCGGCGGTACCGAAAAGGATTTCGACATCATCGCCAAGGACGGACCACTGCTCGGTTATGGCAACGATTTTCTGAGCGTGCGCGCGGTCAAGCTGTACGCCGACGGTGCACTCGGCAGCCGCGGCGCAGCGATGCTGGCGCCCTACTCCGACGATCCGAAAAACACCGGCTTGCTGTTCCACACGCCGGACGAACTGACGGCGATGATCGGCAAGGCGCTTGGCAAAGGCTATCAGGTCTGCATCCATGCGATTGGCGATCGCGCCAACCGCGAAGTGCTCGACAGTTTTGCGGCCGCGTACAAGGCGCACGGCGGTCAGGCGCTGCGCAACCGCGTCGAACATGCCCAAGTGGTCTCGCTGGACGACATTCCGCGCTTCTTGAAACTCCAGTTGATCGCCTCGATGCAACCAACGCACGCGACATCGGACATGAACATGGCCGAGGACCGCATTGGGCACGAACGCATAAAAGGCGCATACGCATGGCGCCGCTTCCTGCAGCAAGGGACAATCATCGCGGGTGGTTCGGACTTCCCGGTCGAATCGCCCAATCCGTTTTATGGCCTGCATGCCGCTGTGACGCGCCAGGACCATCACAACCAGCCGCCCGGCGGCTGGTATCCGGATCAGAAAATGACCCTGATCGAGGCGCTGCGCGCGTTCACGCTGGACGCCGCGTATGCCGCGCACCAGGAAAAAACGCTCGGCACCCTTGAGCCCGGCAAATGGGCTGACTTCATTCTGATCGATCGCGATCTTTTCAAGAGCAGCCCCGAGGACATCTGGTCAACGAAGGTGCTGGAGACCTGGGTCGCCGGCAAGCGCGTTTATCAACGCGCGAAGGCGCAAGACGAACGCAGCGCCAATCCGTCGTCACTGAACTGAAGGTGCACGACGCTATCGCCAACCGGCCTCCGGCAGCCTGCCCGAAGCCGAGCCTGCATATTCCTGTCCAACCCGTTCGCCAGTGCAGCCGACGCGTAACGCACACGCTACGTAACGCACACGCTAAATGTTCGCTTCACCCCGGGGTTCACGCCAGGCGATGGCGTTCAGTCGTCGTTGCCAGTGCCTTCTCGGGCGAGCAGATCCGTCGCCTGACGCTGCAAATCGTGTAACGCGTCCAACATGGTGCCGGCGTACGCACGGACGTCCGGGTCGTCGCTGTGTTCGCTCGCATCCCGGTACAAGCCGATGATGTCATCGCCATCATGCGCCACGTCGTTCGCATACTCGCGATCGAGCGTTCCACGTCGATCGAGCAGCGCATCCGCTTCATCTTGACCCTTCTCACTTGGGCGATGTTTGAGATCGACATGCTTGGCACCTGCCAGCAGGCGCAGGGCGTCGTCCGCCTTGCGATAGCTGTGGGTGGCGTTTTCCGCAAGGGAGCGTACGCCTGAGTGGCGCGCCCGCGACGACGCGCGATTGGCGAGCATCAATTGATCCATGTTGGCCGCGTCTGCCGTGGTCATGAAATCCACGTCCGCACGGGACATTTCGCCGCGTGGCACCTCGTCGGCATCGCGCAACTGGGCAACCGCCGCAGTCGCAAATGTCATGCCTGCAAACAGGAGTGAAGCAAGACGGATTTTCATCGGAGACTCCATGGGGCGTTTCGACAGTCCCCACTATCGAAGAAGGTTCCTTAACCCCGGGCATCTACCGGACATCGCGTGCCAACGCGATTCACTTGATCAGGCATCCTGACAGGCGTCCTGCCGGACGGTGTTCGTGCCGGCCCCAAGGTCTGTCATTCAACAATAGCGCCACCAAGAACCCGGGCGTGACGCGCGCTTAACCGGCGATGTGGCGGCTATTCTTCCTCGGCCGCTCCATCAGCGATGGAGTGCACCACTTCCGCGCGCTCGCCGCCGCGCACCAGGCGCATCCGTACGCCATGTTCGTCGGCTGGATCCACCGGACCCAGCAGCACCGTCTTGCCGGCAACGCGGGTCGCAATCGGCACGCCGTCGCGATACAACACGCGCGAGCCGACCAGTCGCGGCACCTTGTCGCCGGCAACGAGGCTGCCAACCAGATTGAGTGGATCGGCGCCGCAGACACACACAAAGGTCGCGTCCGGCGCACGCTGACGCACGCTGCGCAAGGAGGCGATTGCCTCGGGCAGCGCGAATTGTTCGCCGGCGATGCCAGCGACGAAACGTCCGCCCCGAAGTTCACCGCGTGCTTCGAGGCGGTGGTAGACACGCAGCAGATCACGCCACGGCGGCAGCCATTCGGCCTCGTGCGCCAGCAGGCGCCAGCACACGACGCCATAGCGTTTGAGCAATACGCGCGCGACATGCTCAAGCGCCTCGGGTTCGAATTTCTGGCGTGCGCTCTTCTCATCGGTCGGGGCTGCGGATCGGAGGACCAGCGACCAGCGACCCGCGTCCTCAATGCCGAACAACGCGCGGCGTTGGCCGTGGCGTCGGCGCGTCGACGGACGCTTCGACGACGGCACCAGCAGCGCGCGCAATCCGGAAAAACTGTCCGCGTTGATGAGTCCCGCCGCGACAAGTTCGCCCAGCGCGTTTTCCAGTTCGCTGTGCAGCAATCGCGTGCCGGCGAGCAATTCGTCAAAAAACGACGCACCATGTTCGGCAAGATACGCGGCAGCGGCTTGTGCGCGCGATGACAAGGGCAGTTCGATCGCGCGGGCAAGTCCTCCAAACGACAACCATGCATCGCGATTGCGTCGCTGCAGCAGCACCGTCGGCGTCGCACGAACGGGACCGCCGCCGCGTTCGCCAGCAACGCCTGTCCTGCGTGCGCGCAGGCGCATCCACACCACGCGGCCGGCCTGGCACAGCGCATCCAGCCACGCAATTTCGTAACCCGCCACGCGCGCCGGCAGGATCTCGATTTCCCACGCCGACGCGGCCGCCTCGAAGCCTTCGAGCTGGGTCAGCACGCCGGCCAGCGCGTCGGGTCCGCTTACTTGCGTCCCGGGCGCGACCCGTTGCCATTCGAACAGGAAGCGCATGAAGTCGCGCGGCTCGACCGGTTCGATCTCGCGGCGCAAACGCTTGACCGTGTAGCGATGGATGCGCGCAAGCAGATGACGCTCACACCATTCGATCTCGCTGGCTTGCGCCATCGCCGAAGTCGAGAAACGGCCACGCATCACGAAGCCTTCCGCTTCGAGCGCGAGCAATGCAATCTCGATATCCGATGCCGCGATACCGAGCGATTGCGCGAGACCGCTCACGCAGATGGGCCCGAGTGCGGTCAGGCGTGCGCGCAAGACATCGACGAGCGCATCCTCGCGCGTCCATGCGACCGCAGCGTATTCCGCTGGCGCGTCGATGGCGGGCTCGCGCGACGTGCCCACAAGAATCGCATCAAACTGCGGCAGGCGTTCGGCGGGAATCCAGATTCGCTCGCCCGCAGCGGCGCCGGGAACACCTTCAGCGGGGAGCGTTTGCAAGCCAAGACAATCGCATGCCACGCGCGTGACACGTCGGTCCGCCGCAAGCTTGGCCAGCCATTGCGGCCATCCGGAATTTGCCGCCGCTTCGGCCTCGGTAACGAACGCGACACCCAGCAACGCGGCATGCAATTCGTCTGCCGATCGCGCTTGCGGCCACGCCTCTTCGCGCACGCCGTCAATGGCCCCGGAATCAAGGCGGCCCAGATCCGCAGCATTTTCCGGGTCCGCCCAGCGACGGTTCGACACCGCCTGGGTGCGACGTTCTTCCAATGGCGCGTCGTCGAGGTACGCGTACGGGCGCGCACCCAGCACCTCGGCTGCAAGCGGCGACGGCCCGGTCAGGTCGCGCGCGACGATGCGCACACTTCCTTGCTCCAGCCCTTTCAACAGCGCAATCAAGCCATGGATGTCCATTGCACTGTGCAGACAGTCGCGCAAGGTCTGTTCGACCAGCGGATGATCCGGAATTACGCGTTCGCCGACGAGATTTTCGGCGCAGGCGACTTGATCGGGGAATACACTCGCCAGCAAATCCTCCGATTTCATTCGCTGCAATTGCGGTGGCACTTTGGCGCCACCCTGAAAGCGCGGCAACGCGAGTGCTGCAGTGGCATTCCAGCGCCAGCGCACGCCGAACATCGGTGCGTCGAGCAACGCCTGAACCAATACCTCGTGCACCGATTCCGAGTGCAGATAGCGCGCGACATCCTCGAGCGGAAAGCTGTGACTGGTCGACAGCGACAGCACGATTGCGTCCTCGGTCGCCGCCGCCTGCAGTTCGAAATTGAATTTGCGGCAGAAACGCTTGCGCAACGCCAGGCCCCACGCGCGATTGACGCGACTGCCGAAGGGCGTATGGATGATGAGCTGGGTGCCACCCGATTCGTCGAAGAAACGCTCCATCGCCAACTCGTGCTGCGTAGGCAACATGCCGAGCGCGGCTCTGGCCGAACCAAGGTAATCAACGATCTGGCGCGCGGCCGCAGCGCTGATGCCGACTTCCGCAGTCAGCCACGCTTCGGCTTGTGTGGGAGCGGCGGAAGCGGCAATGCTGTCTTCTTGCCTGGAATCTGTGCAAAAAGCATCGCGGCTGCCGCCGCTGCCACAGTCATCTTCAAGGCGCGCTGAAATTTCGCCGCGCAAGCGCGACACCGCAAACGAAAGTTCATCGCTGCGCCCCGGTGCCTCACCAAGCCAGAACGGGATGGTCGGCGGAGCGCCTTGCGCATCCTCAACGCGCACACGTCCGCGCTCTACTCGCAGGATCTTGTAGGACTGGTTGCCGAGCTGGAAGATGTCACCGGCGATGCTCTCTACCGCGAAATCCTCGTTGATCGTTCCGACCATGATCGACGCAGGTTCAAGCACGACATCATAATCGGCGGTGTCCGGAATCGCGCCACCCGACGTGATTGCCGTGAGGCGCGCGCCACGACTCGCACGCACGACACCATTGACTGCATCGCGATGCAGGTACGCACCGCGCGGACCGCGCCGCGTGGTGAATCCGTCCGAGAGCATGCGCACGACGGCGATGAACTGGTCGCGCGTGAGCTCGGCAAACGGGTACGCACGCCGCACCAGATCGAACAGTTCCGCTTCGTTCCATTCGCGGCTGGCCACCTCGGCGACGATCTGCTGGGCGAGCACATCGAGCGGCAGGCATTCGACGTGCAACGTATCGAGCTCGCCGCGACGCACCGCATCGAGCAGCGCCGCGCATTCAACCAGTTCATCACGCGACTGCGGAAACAGCCGACCCTTCGGCGTGCCGTCGACCGCATGCCCGGAACGGCCAACGCGTTGCAGGAAGGTGGCAATGGCGCGCGGCGAACCAATCTGGCAGACCAGATCAACGTCGCCGATATCGATCCCCAATTCCAGTGACGCCGTTGCCACCAGCGCGCGCAACTCGCCGCGTTTGAGACGTTGCTCGGCATCGAATCGATGTTCCTTTGACAGGCTGCCGTGGTGCGCGGTCACGTACTGTTTGCCGAGGCGTTCGCTCAAGTGCCGCGCGGCGCGCTCGGCCATGCGGCGGGTGTTGACGAAAATCAGGGTGGTGCGGTGCTCACCGATCAGTTGTTCGATTCGCGCGTAGACCTGTTGCCAGGTGTCGCCCGACATAACCGCTTCGAGTGGAGCTTCGGGTACCTCGATCGCCAGATCGCGCGGTCGGTTGTGACCCGCATCGACGATTTTGCAGGCGAGCGCGGCAGGTTTTTGCGCACCCGTCAGAAACCTCGCCACCTCGGCGATCGGCTTCTGCGTCGCCGAGAGCCCGATGCGCACCAATCGCCGCTCGCACAATTCGTCCAGCCGTTCCAGCGACAGCGCCAGATGCGCGCCACGTTTGTTCGGCGCGAGCGCGTGGATTTCATCGACGATCACCGTGCGCGTGGTTGCCAGCATGCGCCGGCCCGATTCCGAACCAAGCAGGATGTACAGCGATTCGGGCGTCGTCACCACGATATGCGGCGGACGCTTGCGCATCTTGTCGCGTTCACCTTGCGGCGTATCGCCGGTGCGGACGCAGGTGCGGATTTCGACATCGGGCAGCCACAAGCGCAGCAGTTCGTCGCGGATACCGGCGAGCGGGATTTCGAGGTTCACGCGCACGTCGTTCGACAGTGCCTTGAGCGGCGACACGTAGACGACTGCGGTTTCATCCGGTAGCGCAGACTCAACACCGCGCCGCACAAGGTCATCGATTGCGGCGAGAAACGCAGCCAAGGTCTTGCCCGAGCCGGTCGGCGCCGCGATCAGCGTGTTTTGCCCCGCCG
>JBDUED010000108.1:0-8516 GCA_040002595.1 Dokdonella sp.
GGCATGATCGACGCGTCGACGACACGCAATCCCCCAATGCCGTGCACGCGCAGTTCGCTGTCGACGACGGCCGTGTCGTCATTGCCCATGCGGCACGTGCCGACCGGGTGATAAATCGTTTCCGCCTTGCGCCGGATGAAGGCAGCCAGATCGGCGTCACTGCGAGCATCGGCACCGGGGAAGACTTCATCACCTCGATACGCCGCGAACGGTTTCTGCGCGAGGATTTCACGCGACAGGCGCGCGCCCTCGATCATCATGCGAAGGTCAAGGCCGTGCGGGTCGCCCAGATAATTCGGGCGGATTGCGGGCGCTGCCGAAGGATCGGCCGAGTGGAGGCCGATGGTGCCTCGGCTGCACGGCCGCAAATTGCACGCGTGCACGGTGTAGCCAAATCCGTCAAGGCGATGGCGGCCGTGATCGTCCAGCAGCGCCGGCACGAAATGAAATTGCAGATCGCAGCGTTCGTCGGTTGCCAACGACGAGCGCACGAAGCCACCGGCTTCGGCGATGTTGGAGCTGCCGATGCCGTCGCGTTTGAGCAGGAAACGCAGCGCTACCGCGAAGTCGTTGATCTTGTCATAGGTGACTGCCTGGGTCGAACGCACCAGCGTGCAGATGTCCAGGTGATCTTGCAGGTTGGCGCCGACGCCGGCCAGATTCTGCGCTACCGCAATGCCGTGTTCGCGCAAGTGGTCGGCCGGGCCGATGCCGGACAGCAGCAGTAGTTGTGGCGAATTAATCGTACCGCCGGCGAGGATCACCGTGCCCGCCTCGGCACGTTCGATGCGTCCATGGTGACGAAACTCGACGCCCGTCGCACGCGTGCCATCGAGCAGCACGCGCATTGTCAACGCATGCGTGCGCACTTCGAGGTTCGTGCGCGCCTGCACCGGACGCAGATAGGCCGTGGAGCTCGAACAGCGCGCGCCATTCTTCTGCGTGACCTGGTACAGCCCGAAGCCCGCCTGCGCGGCGCCGTTGAAGTCGTCATTGCGCGCAAACCCGGCCGCTGCGCCGGCGTCGACAAATGCATCCGACAACGGATTGCGATAACGCAGATCAGCGACCGCGAGCGGTCCATTGGCGCCGTGCAGTTCGCTGTTCCCGCGCGCGTTGCCTTCGCTGCGCTTGAACACCGGTAGCACACTCGTCCACGCCCAGCGTGCGTCGCCGACCGCACGCGCCCAGTCGTCGTAATCGCCACGAACTCCGCGCGTGTAACACATGGCATTGATCGAGCTGGATCCGCCAAGCACCTTGCCCCGCGGCCACCATAGCCGACGCCCATCGAGATGGGGTTCCGCTTCGGTTGAGTAGTTCCAGTTGACGCGGCGGTTGATGGCGAGCTTGGCCAAGCCGGCCGGCATGTGGATGAAGGGGTGCCAGTCGCGACCGCCGGCTTCGAGCAGCAGCACGCGGTGCGCGGGGTTTGCGCTGAGCCGATTGGCCAGTACACAGCCAGCCGACCCGGCGCCGACGATGACGGTGTCGTAGATCATCGCCCGAGCGCAGGCGCGCGCACTAGAGTGCGTGCTCCAGAACCTCGACGCCGTCGCCAAGCCGCACCATGCCGGTGTCGCGCGGAATCAGATTCTGCCCGAAGGTAACCCCTTGCGGCGAGCGCCGGTACGCGATCAAGGTACGCAGCGGTTCGCCGGATGGATCCAGCTCTCCCCGCTCGAAATCGACCGTGGTGAACACGCAGCGTACGCAGGGTTTCACAACATCGAACGTGACCGCCCCGACGCGGATGCGCTTCCACCCGTCTTCGGCGTGCGGCGTGGTGCCGGCAACGACGATGCTCGGTCGGAAACGCAGCATCGGGACCGGAACGGCGAGCTTGTCGTTCAAGCCATCGAGCGCCGCCTGCGAGATCACCAGCAGCGGATATCCATCGGCGAAACTGACCTCGTCGCCGGGGCGCGAAAAGTCTGGATCGATCGGCCGCGCGCACGCGCTATCCATGAACACGAAGCGGGCCGCAAGCCGCAGGAATTCGCTGATCCAGCGGTTCGCGGCGTGCGGCGCGGGCAACGCGCCAACGCGGCTGCGCCAAACGGTCGCCTGCACGCGCGATTCCGATTCGGGCCGCAACAAACGCAGGCGCGGCATGCCGGGCCCATCAAGCGTCAAGGCTTCGCCGTCCGGCAGCGCGTGAATCAAGGTCAGGCGCGGATGTTCGCGTGCAGTCAGCAATTTTCCGTCCGCATCGACGATCATCCAGCGCCGGTCACCGGAAAAACCGCGCAGCTCCACGTCCGCGGCGGGCGGCGACAATGGCGCGCACGATTTGATCGGATAAACGTGGATCGCGGAAATCGTCGCCCTCATCGCATCATTATGGCGCGGGTTCTGTCGCAGGTGCGTGCTAGGCTTTCGCCGCTTTCCAGTGGATGCCCGCTCCGTTGTCGAATCGCCCCGCCATCCGGCCTCACGAATGGTTCGCCGTCGTCGTCGCGTCCGCATACTTCTTCTGCGTACTGGCCGCGTACTACGTGATTCGTCCGGTGAGAGATCAGCTTTCGGCGGCCGTCGGCTCGACCGCCCTGCCCATCTTCTATCTGGCGACATTCATTGTCACCCTCGCCTTGACGCCGCTGTTCGGCGCGCTGGTCGCGCGCTTCCCTCGACGTACCTTCGTGCCGGCAGTGTATGCGCTGGTCATCGTGGGCATGCTCGCTTTCATTCCCGCGTTCCGGATGCAGGATGCAATCGGCGCACGCACGCTGGGCGCGGTGTTCTTCGTCTGGGGCAGCGTCTTCAACCTGTTTGTTGTCGCCGTGTTCTGGAGCTTCATGGCCGATCTGTTCGTTGCCGAGCAGGCGCATCGATTGTTTCCGGTCATCGCCCTCGGTGGCACGCTCGGCGCAATCGTCGGGCCGCTCATCACGCGGTCGTTGAACGCGATCATCGGCGTGTCCGGACTGTTGGTGGTATCCAGCGTGCTGCTGGCGTTTGCAATCGCATGTTGTGTGTTGTTGTCGCGCTGGTCGCGGCGGCATCCCGTAGCGGACGACGAGAAACGCGATGAGCGCATTATCGGCGGCGGCCTGCTGGCCGGTGCCATCGAGACCTTCAAGTCCCCGCTGATGCGCCGCATCGCGGTGTTGATGCTGCTCGGCGACGCCGTGGGTACGGTGATCTATGCGCTGCTCGCCGACTACAGCGGCGCGACTTATGCCACGCGGGAAGCGCGCATCAACTTTTCCGCCAACGTCGATCTTGCCACCAACGTGCTGCAGGTGATCTTGCAACTGGGTGTGACGCGCACGTTGATGGTGCGATTCGGTCCGGCGCCCGCACTCGCACTCGACGGTGTGTTGAAGGCGATCATGCTGGCCGGGCTGGCCCTGTTCTCAGGCCCATGGATCGCGCTGGTCGCGGTGGTCACGCGCGCGAGCGCGTATGGTGTGTTCAAGCCGGCTGCGGACAGTCTGTACACACGCGTCGATGCGGAAACGCGTTACAAGACCAAGAACTTCATCGACACCTCGGTGTGGCGTTTTGGCGATGTCGTGGTTACCAGCGGCTTCAATCTGCTGCGCGGAGTCGGCATGACCTTGCCCGGTTTCGCCGCGCTGACAATGATTGCCGCCGGAAGCTCGGCGTGGATCGGCTGGCGCGCGGCGCATTCCAGGGCGCTGGCCCCGGAAGACCGGGCCGTGTGCAAGAAAGCGTGATCTGAGCGTCAAGCAAGAGTTATGCGCGCGAATAACGCCACGATTGCATGCGCCCATTGCGATAGGGCATTACGCCGTGAAACGGACGCGGATCGGCATCGAACACCAGCGGCAGGAAGTGGCGATCACCTTCCCACATCGGCAACGCGTCCAGACGGTCCAGTTCTACCCACTCAAGAGTGCCTTCCGGATTGCAATCATGCGGCGTGCCGTTGTAACGCGTGACGAGGAAAATGAAACCGAGCCAATTCTCGCCGGCTTGGCCGAATCCTGGCCAGTTCAAGGTTCCGCGCAGGGTCAGTTCGATGCACTCGATGCCCGCCTCCTCGGCAATCTCGCGGCGCATGCCGGCAAGTACATCCTCGTCGGCGTCGAGTTTGCCGCCGAGGCCGTTGTACTTGCCCAGATGCTGATCGTCCGCGCGCGCATTGCGATGAATCATCAGCACACGCCGGCGATCAGACGACAGCACATAACCGAGCGTAGCGACGATGGGTGCGTAAGGCATCGGTGCAAGGCAATTGGGGCGAGCCGGCAATCATAGCGGGGACCGCTACAATCACGCATTCCGCCCAGCCGGATGCTTGTCATGAATATTGAAGTCCTATCCGAACAACGCAGCGGCGGCGGCGTGCAGGGTTTCTATCGGCATGCCTCCGACACGACCGGCGGCGCGATGACGTTCGGCCTGTTTCGCCCGCCGCTGGCGCACGGCTTTAAGGCGCCGGTACTTTATTTCCTCGCCGGACTTACCTGCACCGAGGAAACATTCGCGATCAAGGCTGGCGCGCAACGGGTGGCGGCGGAACTGGGCTTGATGGTGGTCACGCCGGACACGAGTCCGCGCGACACCGCGATTGCAGGCGCGACCGGCGATTGGGAATTTGGCGAAGGTGCGGGTTTTTATCTCGATGCGACGACGTCCGCGTTTGCAACGCGCTTTCGCATGGAAAGTTATGTGACGCAGGAATTGCCCGCCCTGATTGGCGCCAATTTTCCGGCCGCGGACCTTTCGCGCGAAAGTCTCTGCGGACATTCCATGGGCGGTCACGGTGCGTTGACGATCGCGCTGAAGAATCCGGCGCGCTACCGATCGGTCTCCGCCTTCGCGCCCATCGTCGCGCCGAGTGGAGTGCGTTGGGGACAAAAGGCATTCGAGCGCTATCTCGGTGATGATGAGGCGGCCTGGCGCCGCTACGACACCTGCGCACTGATCGAAGATGGCGCGCGCTTTCGCGGCACGATCCTGGTCGACCAGGGTGAAGCCGACAAATTCCTTGTCTCACAACTCCAACCGGAACATCTCGACCGCGCCTGCCGCGACGCCGGTCAGGCACTCACCTTGCGAATGCATGCCGGCTACGACCACAGCTATTACTTCATCGCGACCTTCATCGAGGATCACCTGCGCCATCACGCGATGGCGCTGAAAGCCTGACTGGGGTGTCTCGCGACTCGGCCGCTGCCGCCACCTAACCGTTCGCAACCGAACGCAGAGTCGGTTTGCCCGTTTTGCGCGCACCGGCGGCAAGTTCGGACGAATCAAAATCATCCACCGAAATAAACTCGAACGTCTCGGCGCGAACGCGTGCAAGCAACTCGCATTCAGCGCCGCTGATTACGCCGTGGATCTTCGCGTCGGCAAGTTGCGCCTCGTAGTCGTAGCCGTTGAGGGCGCCGCTCTTGACCGCTTTGAGAAACTTGCGCTCGACCGGCTCGGCGGCGATAACCTGCGGCAGCAATGCGTTCATGCGTCCAACCGGATTGTTCGCGTTCGGGGTCAGGTAGATTTGCCCGATCAGACGGTCACGCGCTTCGTTCGGTGCCGTCAGCAACGCCGCGACGCGATGACCCAGACGGTCGGACGGCGGCACTTCGCGCCGTCCGAGCGGAAACACCAGTCCACGCAGCACCCACGCAACCGGGCGCAGCGGGAAATTGCGCAGCACGCCGTCGAGCGCGTCCTGCATGCGATACACGCAATCGTGAAACGCCCAGGCCAGAAACGGTTGATCGGAAACCGGGCGCCCCTGATCCTCGAAACGCTTGAGCATGGCGCTGGCGATATACAACTGCGACAGCACATCGCCCAGACGCGCCGATATCTTTTCCTTGAATTTCAACCTGCCGCCGAGCACCAGCATCGAAGTGTCGGCGACCAGCGCAAGCGCGGCCGCGTAGCGGTTGAGCTTGCGGTAATAGCGCCGGGTGTACGCATTACCCGGCACACGACCGATCTTCGCGGACGCAAGCCCGATCACGAAGCTGCGCACGGCATTGGAAATGGCAAAACCAATGTGTCCGAACAGCGCCGCGTCGAATACTTTCAGCTTTTCGCGGTAATCGGCAATTTTCAACGCCTGCATTTCGCGCAGTACATACGGATGGCAGCGGATCGCGCCCTGACCGAAAATCATCAGGCTTCGCGTCATGATATTGGCGCCCTCGACGGTGATGGCAATCGGCGCGCCTTCCCAGCCGCGGCCGATCCAGTTCGATGGACCAAGGATCACGCCCTTGCCGCCATGCACGTCCATCGCATCCTTGGCGATTTCGCGACCACGTTCGGTTGCGTGGTATTTCGCGATCGCCGACGGCACCGCCGGCTTCTCGCCACGATCGACCGCGGCGGCGGTTTCCAGCGACAGCGCACTGATCGCATAGGTGTTGCCGCCGATGCGCGCAAGGGCTTCCTCGACGCCTTCGAAGCGGCCGATCGCGATACCGAATTGTTTTCTGATGCGCGCATAGGCGCCGGTTGCTGCAACGGCTGCGCGCGCGCCGCCGGTCGTGTTGGACGGCAACGAAATGGCGCGCCCGACGGACAGGCATTCGACCAGCATGCGCCAGCCCTGCCCCGCCATGTCCGGGCCGCCAATCAGTTGTGCCAGCGGCACGAACACGTCCTTGCCGCGTACCGGTCCGTTCTGAAACGGAATATTCATGGGGAAATGGCGACGGCCAATTTCAAGTCCCTTCGTATCGCGCGGCAGCAGCGCGAGGGTGATCCCCAGATCGACCGTGTCGCCAAGCAGATGCTCCGGATCGTGCATGCGGAAGGCGAGACCAACGATCGTCGCGACGGGCGCCAGGGTAATGTAGCGCTTGTCGAAGGTGAGCCGCACACCAACGACGTTGGCGCCGTTCCACTCGCCCATGCACACGATGCCGTAGTCGGGAATGGAGGTGGCGTCGGAACCTGCGTACGGACCAGTCAATGCAAAACACGGCACTTCGCGGCCATCAGCCAGACGCGGCAAGTAATAGTCTTTTTGTTCCGTTGTTCCGTAGTGGACAAGAAGTTCACCCGGTCCGAGCGAATTGGGCACCGCGACGGTCGATACCAGCGTAGTCGACATGCCGGCAATCTTCTGCAGCACGGTTGCATGCGCCAGCGCCGAAAAGCCCAGACCACCGTATTCCTTGGGAATGATCAGCCCGAAGAATTTGTTGACCTTCAGAAATTCCCACATCTCGGGCGGCAGATCGGCCAGCTCGTGGCAAATCTGCCAGTCGTCGACCATCGCGCAAAGCGCTTCGACCGGACCGTCGAGAAAGGCCTGCTCCTCCACCGACAGTTCCGGCGTGGGCGTCTTCAGCAACTTCGACCAATCGGGCTTGCCGCTGAACAGTTCGCCCTCAAAACCCACCGTGCCCGCTTCAAGTGCGACCTGTTCGGTATCCGACAAGGTGGGCGTTACTTTCTGGAATGCCGCGAGCAAGGGCGCGCTGAGATTGCGCCGGCGAAAATCCGCTAGAGTGAGCGGCAGTGCGACGAGCGCGAATAGCACCAACGGCAGTGCAATCGCGAGCACGGATGCACCCGCAAGGACACCGATGCCGACAATGGCAATGGCAGTCGCGAACGTCCAGATGCGCAAGCCGGCACGCAGATAGGCGCACCCCAGCGACACGATGAGCGCTGCGAGGAAAGGAAGCCAAGCGATCACGATTACTCTCCTTGCGAAAAACGGGGCCTCGGTTTCGAGGTTACCATACGCGACAGTATGGTCCGCCACGCCAAGCCAAGTCAACATGCGGGAGAGTCCGGCTATCTTTTTGATTTTATGGAAAATACTCCAACGAGACCCGTGGCGACGCTTCAAATCACCGCGCGCGTAATGCACACTCCCACAATGGTCGACGACGCGATAAAACTCGAGCCTCGCAGCCGCTTGTCAGCCGCAGACTGGGAACAGGCAGCACTCGAGACGATCGCCGAAAGCGGCGTCGGAGCCGTGGCGGTCGAGGCACTCGCACGCCGCCTGGGCGTGACCAAAGGCAGCTTCTACTGGCATTTCGCGACGCGTGAGGCCTTGATTCAAGCCGCCCTCGAACGCTGGGAGCGCGACGATGACCAAGACGTCCTTGTCTCGATCGAAACGGTGGCCGATCCGCGCGAGCGGGTGCGCGAACTGATCCGCCAAGTCAGCCACAAACGTCCGTCGCACGCGGTGTTCGCGGCACTTTTAAAGGCGCTGGACCAGGCGCAAATCGGGCCGATCATCGAGCGCGTCTCGCAGCGGCGCCTCGAATTTGTAACCCGCGCCTTCCACCAGGCGGGCTTTGATGCAACGACTGCAGCAAACCGCGCGCGCCTTGCCTACTCGGCGTATGTCGGCTTCATCCAGCTTGCGCAGATCGGCCAACCGCGCATGAATCACGATGAATTCGAAGCCTACATCCGCGACTTCATCGACATCCTGATTCCTCGCTGAGGGCACTTCGCGCCGTGCGGCGCTCCGCCTTGCAATGCCTGTCGGGCGCCGCTAACGTCACTTTTTTCCTTCTGTCGGCGCGCAAGGTGGGCGCCGGATGCCATGTCGAGCAAAC
>JBDUED010000109.1:0-8491 GCA_040002595.1 Dokdonella sp.
TCGAAAAAAGCAAAATTACGGTCGTCGCTGACCCAAGGCGGCGCACCCAGTTGCGCTGCCCAAGCCTGCTCCATGGCGGTCGGGTCGTTGACCATGTTCCGTTGCAGCAGTACGCCCGAGAATCCGTAACGACAAAGATACGGCGCCGATTGATCGGCCGGCAGGTCAGTGGCCGTCTTCAGCCATTGAATCTGCACCGAACCTTGATCGCCGCCGTAGGTGAAATGCAGCATTTTCGACGACAAGTACGGACGCAGAGCGTCGGTGTAATAGACACCCGGTTGCACCCATGCCGACACATGGTGGACAAGGAACGGCAACTGCATCACGCGCGCTTGCGCTGGCAACGTCGCCTCAAGGCGGCCGAAGAAACGCTGGTCGCTCAGAAAGTGGTCGGGATTCTGCTGGGAAACGACATAGGGCACCTGATCCCATAGCGCAGCGCCAAACACCAGCATGAAAATCGGCCATGCGATGGCGGCGCGAGGCAACTTTGCGGGCAGATGCCGACGCAAGCAAAACACAGCCCCGCCGAGTAGCCAGAACGCCGTGAAATACGAAAAGAAGCCAACGAAAATGATCATGCGGTCCCAGCCGCGTGCCTGCGTCAGGATGAACGTCGGTCCCATCAGCACCATGCTGACTGTCGAGATGAGCGAGCTGATCCCGCCCATGCTGGCGAACAACACTGCGAGTAGCGTGATAACTCCCATCTTGCCGCCACGGCTCATGCGCCAACGCGATGACGGCACCAACGCGAGCGCGAGACCGGCAAGCAATCCGAAGCTACCCAGCAAACCCAGTGTGGTCGTCTGGTTTTCGTTGTTGAGCGGATTGGCCGCGTCGTACATCGCGCGTACCGCGGCCAACGCGTGCCATCGGTGGCCCTGCACCGGGAGCAGCATCTGCGTGAGCTTGAGCGGAAACACTTCCGCGCTTCCGTAGCCACTGATGGCCTGCCCGTTGATGGACAGCGCGAGTTCAGGACTTACCAGCGCGTGCGTGATTCCATCCTTGAGGAGCAGAACTCCCATGGCCAAGATGGCTAGGCCCACGCCGACCATTAACGGTCGCCAGCTCTTGCGATAAAGAGCGGCCAATGGTGCCACGCTCGCGGCAAGGATCGCGAAAAAGAACTGGTGATACGGATGGAAGGAACTCAAGAACAGGATCAACACGAGCGCAAAAATTGCCCGCGGGTCTCGCCAGGTAAATTGCCAACCCTGGGGCCCCCAGCGATGCGCCAATGGACGCGCCGACCATAAATGCAAAATTACCAGCGCCAATAGCGGCGTCAGGTAATAACTCGACTCCCAGAAATGGTTGACGCTGCGCTGGAAGTGGTAGGGCATCAGCGCATACAGGCTGGCTGCACCAAATCGATAGGGATCGCCCAAGCCGAGACGCCCGCAAACCCAATAGGCGCTGAGGAACACCAGCAAAAATGTCGCGAGGTATGCAAGGTTCAGGGTGCGAACCATGCTGCCACCGCCTGCCAGATGTGCCAGCCAGATCAGGTTGGAGTTGGATTGAAACAGTGCATTGTAGATGTAATACCAATTCTGCTTGTGCTCGAGCTCAAACGGGGCGTGCAGTCGTGTGTCGAAATCGTTGGCGATGTAGTCGTGGTCGAAATAAGCCAGCGTTTCCAGCGCGTCGCCGTTGTATGCCAATGGGTGGTCAAGTTGCACATGGCCCACTCCCGCCAGCCAGCCGAACAGGATCGAAAAAGCAATCAATGCGACAAGGCCACGACCGAAATAACGGACTCGTGGGGCTGCGGCAACACGCTCCAGGAGCCTGTCGATCAATCCTCCTGACCGTTCCAGGCGGAACTCCCGCAAGACTGCGGGTTTCTTTTCAACCGGAGAATCTGTTTGCACGCTCAGTCTCCCGGTGGCATCACAACGACGGTGGATTGGTTTCCGCGTCCTTTCCGGAAGGCTCGCTCGCGGCAAGTGGTTTATGCCCGTCCGCTGCTACGAGCTCAACAATTCCTCCCGCCGCAGCGCCGATCAGCGCGAGAGCGAAAATCGTGAAAGACAGCGATAGTGCGACGCTCGCCGAGGCTCCGAACAAGGCGAGCATGCCGACATATCCGCTTTCCCGCAGGCCGATCCCCGCGATGCTCAGTGGCAGAAGTACCACCAATGTCACACCCGCGTACACCACAGTCCAGGTGGACCACGGCAAAGCGATATTCAATGCGCGTCCAAGCACGATTTGTATCGCAATGCACAGAACGTGAAACGCGATTGCCAGCGCAAAGTTGGAAGCCATGCGCGAAGGTTTGCGGAGGCATTCGTGCAGGGCGATGCCGAAATGTCGGATGAAGTTGCGCACTCGTCCGCTGCCAGGCGGGAAGTAGCGCTCAAGCAGCCAGTGCCGAAATGGCGTACTCGCGGTGAGAATTCCTGCCAAGCCGATCACTGCGACGCTGGCGAAGAAGAAGATCCGCAAACTGATCGGAATCACTGGGGCGACAAATGCCGCGACTGCGCCGATGACCATCATCGCGAATATGGCCATGCCGCGATCGATCAGCGTTGCGGCCTCGGCGTGACCTGCACGATCCGACTGGCGCCCCAGTCGATAGGCCTTGATGACATCTCCGGCAATTTGTCCAGGCAAGACCGTGCTGTAAAACAATGCGCTGAATGTCGCACGCACCAGTTTGCCGAGTGAAAATCCCGGAAGCAGACTCCATAAGCGCACTGCGGATAGCCACCACGCCGCGAAGCTGAGCGCGGTCGCAGCAGCCAGCGAGGCGATATCAAGGTGTCGCAGGTGCAACCAGACCTCATCGAGTGGTGTGCGCCACAGGAACGCACCCAGCAACGCGCAAGACACAACCACCTTGATCAACAGAGGCTTCATGCGTTCTTGCGCAGTGTCAACACAATGGGCGTCCAGCCACGCAGCACGATGATGGTGTTCGCCAGAAAGCGTCTAACAGCAGCATTTCCCACGAGATTGAGCAGCCGCTTGACGCGGCCAAGAGAGGCCCACGTCGCGAAGTCCAGCGAGGTCATGCGCTCGAGAAACACATCTTTGCCCAATCCAAGTACTTCAATCGCGTAATCGTGCTCAAGTTGCGCAATCTGGGCTTTCACCCATCCTACGTTGAGCTCGGTGCGCAAGGTGTGCGCAAACGTCGGATCACGACCGCAAATCCACTTCACGTACCAGGGGAAGAATCCGCGCCAGAGCACGGGCGGGTGAAACACGCCGTAATGGCCATCATAATAGGAACAATAGTTTGGAAACACGAACTGCAAAATGCCACCAGGCCGCAATACCCGCAACGATTCGCGCAGGACCTTGGCAGGGTCATCCGTGTGCTCGAGTACGTTGGCCGAGAAGACGATATCGAACGAATGATCGGGAAACGGCAGGTGTTCGCCTGTGGCATTGATAATCCGTTCGGGATCTACGCCATTGGCGATCGCCAGTTCGCGCGCCAATTTGAACGACGCATCGAATCCCGCGCCGTCGGGTTCGACGCCGAACATGTCGGCGTCATAGCGTCGGATCCAGGTGATCACATTGGTGCCGAGTCCCGCACCTACTTCCAGAGCGCGCGCTCCACGTAGGTCCCTGTGATGCATCAACAGAGAGGCTTGTCGTTCGGCTTTGTCCTGGCTGAGCACGTCGTCCGCCACCTTGTACGACGCGGTTTTCGACATCGGGCCGAAATAATCGCCTTGCGTTGCGACGACCGCGTCGTAGACCGTCGCGGGGACGGTGAGCTTGAATCCATCGTCACCATTCATAGGCTGGTCAGGGCTCATTGCGAACGAACAAGCCTACGAACTGATCGCCGTGGCGACGTTGTGTCGAGGTAAAGCGAAACAGAGTGTAGAGCACGGTTGACACCAGCTTGCGTGCCGGGCCATAGGTTCCGCGTGTGAACTGCGCGGCGCCAGCATTTGTCAGTTGGCAGAACTCGCGGTACAGGGGCGAATAGAACGGAAATCCTGCATAACTCAGGTTCGCCGGACGAAAACCGAGAAGAGCAAGCTCGGCTTCCACCTCGCCCTTGGCGAAATTTCGCATGTGCCCGACATTTACTTCGAACGGACGCATGCGTCCAGTCGGAAACGAAAGCAGCAGGTGCCGGTTGGCTGCAGATGCCAAACGGGAAAGAAACGAACGCCAGTCGTCGACATGCTCCAGTACTTCAAAGCAGCACACCAAGTCGGCCGAATAGTCCACGGCGCGGTTTTCAGGGGCATGCGTAAATGTGAGGTTGGATTGCGAACAATGCCGTTGCGCAACTGCGATCGCGGTCGCGCTGAAATCGCTACCGTGTACCTGAGATTGCGGGTAGCGTTCCGCAAGCATTAGAGTATTCGTACCCTCGCCGCAGCCAACATCGTGGATGCTGTCTGGACTACGATCCATGTGGGCGCATGCATCACCAATCAAACTCCGCAACCAGCGCGAAGCCGGCCCATAGCGTTTCATATCCAGCCAGCTACCCCAACTCGCGTCATAGATCGCCAGATTGTCCGGATGATTGTCCATCGTGTCGGTCCGTAGGGTGTGAGTTTCAGCGGTGTCGGAACTCGAATTCGTTACAGCTGATGTGAATAGTTGCGGGTACGAATTTCTCGGCGGGAATTACGTTGTCGTGAGACGAATTTGGATCTCCACCGCGACTTGCGCATACGCAGGGCTAGCCGCCGATCCAGTCAACGACGTTGTGGGAAAAATCCGTTCCGCGCCCCCTGTTCAGAAGGATTGTCTCGTGTCGCGACCAGCTTGGCGACATGCATGATCGGCACGAATAGGCAGTTCTGTGCGTCCTCGATCGGTGGAGGCTTAGGTGCCTAAAGACGGTTGATTGCAGTCTCTACAGGCAAAGTCCAATGAAAGTCTTTCCAGTTCTGGCCAAAATCGAAGGCGGGTTGCGACATCGGATCAGCCTCTTGAAAACAGGTAAGCATACTGCGCGGCGGTCGCATCCCAGGAATAATTTGCACATGCGATGGCGCGCGCGGCATCGCCCATGTCAGCGCGGCGCTCGGGTTGTGCCGCAAGTTCGACCATTGCTGCGGCCAGAGCATCCGGCTTGGCAAGGTCGAACAGGAGTCCGCTCTCATTGTGTCGCACCAGTTCATCGTTGCCGATCACGCGGCTGGCAATTACTGGCAGGCTGCAGGCCATCGCTTCCAGTACGGTATTGGGCATGCCTTCGTACAGCGAGGGATTGAGAAAAACATCGGCGCTGCGGTAGGCATCGCGCAAGCCGTTCTTGTCGAGCCAGCCCGGCCATTCGATCATTCCCTCTATGCCGAGGCTGCGGCTGTGCGCCGCAAGCTCGGCACGCTGCGCGCCATCGCCGATCATGGTCAGATGCACGGGCGTCATGGAGTGTTTGGAAGCCAGCGCAAATTGCTCCAGCAGCATGAACAAATTCTTCTGCGGCTGGAAGCGACCGGCGAACAGAAATCTCACCGTGGCGTCTGATCGCGGCTGGGTTGGCGCAGCACTGAAAAATGTCGTATCCACACCGTTGGCAATGACCTTGACCGGAGTCGGGTCGGCACGTTCGGACAAGCGCGCGAGCCCGTGTGAGTTGGCCACGACAGCGGTCGCATTGCGCAGCACCGTGCGCCGCAACGAAGCGAGCAGGCGGTGGATCGCGCCGACACGCTCTTCGGCGCCAGGTACGTCACCGCCGCGCAGGGAAATCACATAGGGAGTGCCGACGCGGCGCCGCGTCAACCAGCCGAGCGGGCCGCAAGGCAGCGAGAAGAACACGATCAGGCCATCGGCTTCAGACGCGCGCGCCAGTTGCGGGAGCGCACGCGCAGCGTGCCAGACGTAGCTCAGCATTTCGCCATAACTTGACCGATCAATGTGGCTGCGTCGGCAATCCAGTCGCAGGATGCTCAGTTGCGGCTCGACGTGTTGGGTGCCCCGCAGTTGTTCGAACGCGGAGGTCACCACGGTCACCTCATGGCCTTGTCGCGCCAATGCACGAGCGATGCTCGCGGTCGCATTACCCGCGCCGCCGCCGAGAGGCGGATATTCATAGTTGGCGAGTATCAATTTCATGCTGAGACATGCGCCAGCAGCACCGCACCGGTGACGTCGATGTCAGGCAGCGGTTGGGCAAAACGTCCCGTTAGTTGTCGGCGTACCCGGTCGAACGCATCGGGCAGAGTTTGGCGGTCGAACACGCTGACGTCGAATCCGGCGTCGCGCATGGCGCTCAGGTGATCGGACAGACGCCAGCGCGGCAGATCGCCCGGGTCCAGCCAGCGCGACCATGTCGCGTCGCTGAAAGTCAGAAAACCATAAGGGTATTTGAAGAAATGATCGCGATAGTCGACCCGATGCAGCATGACGCCCCCCGGCGC
Organism: Dokdonella sp.; assembly: GCA_040002595.1. Taxonomy (GTDB): domain Bacteria; phylum Pseudomonadota; class Gammaproteobacteria; order Xanthomonadales; family Rhodanobacteraceae; genus Dokdonella_A. The sequence continues at coordinate 6,369 of JBDUED010000109.1, forward strand.
CAGCACGCGCGCACAATCGGCGAAAAACGCGGCGGTGTCGCGGACATGTTCGAGCACGGAATTGCTCAGCAACAGATCGATGCTGGCGGGAGCGATTTGCGCGAAGCTGCGCGAGCGGCAGACTTTAGTCGTATCGACATCGGTAAGCGCCTTCGATGCTTGGCGCAGCGCTTGATCGCCCTGAGCGTCGAACTCCACGAACGGTTCCAACAGCGAGGCCGACACGGCTCCAGCCGCGACCAAGCCGTAGCCGACGCCATTGGTGCGGCCAGCGCCGACTTCGAGCACGCGCATCCCGGCCAGTTGCCGACCCGCTTGAGCCAGATCGGCGGCGTATTGCGCGATGATGCGCTCGGGCTCGTGCTCGCCCACGCTCGGCGCGTAGTAAGGAAGCCAGCGCGCCAGACGATTGGCTATTTTTTCATTGAAAAAAAACCGTCGCACCAGGCGCAGTGCCACGTATTCGAATCGTTGCAGCGCGTTCATTGTGGGGCGATGCTGGCATTGCCAAGATGCGACGCACCCAGCAGCCAGTCGCTCCACAAATAAGCGCGCTGGTCGGATACAAGAGCTTGATGCTCGGCGAGTTGGCGTTGCCAGAAGTTGGCATTGATCGCGTTATCGAGCCGACGTTGCGGGAGTTTGTCATCCGCAAACCAGCGTCCGATCGGTACGCCGAAGCCCTGTTTGCTGCGGGTCAGGATTTCATTGGGCAGCAGCTTTTCGGCTGCGCGGCGCAGAATCCACTTGCTCGTGCCGCCACGCAGTTTCATGTCCGATGGCAAGCGACGCAAAAAATCGACCAGTTCGCTGTCGAGGAACGGCGCGCGCACTTCGAGCGAGTTGAGCATGCTGGCGCGGTCGACTTTTACCAGAATGTCATCTTGCAAATACAGGCGAATGTAGAACGCGATCGTGCGGTCGACCGGATCGTTCGATTCGCAACTATCCCAGGTTTCGATTGCTTCACTGAAGACGTCTTCAAGATCGACCGGTGCGCGGAACAGTTCGTCCAGTTCGCTCGGGGCCAACGGTGCCATCCACACCGGCAGCCACAGATGCGGCGCGTGGTCGAGTCCGCGCAGGGTGCGCTTGATGCGGAAGTCCAGACTCATGTAGCCGTGCGAGACTGGCAGTCGCGCGGCCAGCATGGAAATGCCTCGATGGATCGGGCGCGGGACGAATTTCTCGTACCAGCGCGCATAGCGCAGCGCCTTGAATGGATCGTAGCCGGCGAGGAGTTCATCGGCGCCGTCGCCGCCGAGTGCGACGGTAACGTGGCGGCGTGCGTACTGGCACAACAGATACGTTGGCAGCATCGAGGAATCGGCAATCGGTTCGTCCCAGCGCGTGGCAACGTCGGGCAGGATTTCCAGCGCGCGTTCGACCGACAGCATTTCGATGTGGTGCTCGGCGCCGATGTGTTCGGCCACCCTGCGCGCGTAACGCGTCTCGTCGAAGCTTGCTTCCTCGAAGCCGATCGAAAACGTCTTCAGTCTATCGCGGCCGACATGGCGCATCGCCAGTGCCGCAACAGTCGAGGAATCGAGGCCGCCCGAAAGGAAGCAACCGACCGGTACGTCGGCGACCAGTCGGCGCGCGACGGCGGCATCGAGCAGCGCCGTGAATTCCTCGGTCCAGCGTTCTTCGGCATTCGCCGGTCGTTGCGCGAACGGTTCGGGCTGGTAATGCCAGTAGCGCTCGACGCGAACGCTGTGGTCACGCAGATCGAGCATCAGCGAGTGCCCTGCCGGCAGCTTGCTGACGCCCGCGAAGAACGTCAGCGGCGCCGGCACAAAGCCATAGCCGAAATACTTGCGCAGCGCGCGTTCGGACAGCGTGGTCGGTACCGCGGGATGTTCGCGTAGTGCGGTGAGTTCCGAGGCGAAAGCGAATGTGTTGTTGCGATTCGACCAGAACAGCGGCTTCTTGCCGAAACGATCGCGCGAGAAAAACACCCGGCGGCGCTCCCGATCATGAATCGCCAACGCCCACATGCCATTGAGATGCTGCGGCAATTCTTCGCCCCATTGGCGATAGCCGTGCAGCAAAACTTCGGTATCGGAATGATCGGTGTGAAAGCGAGCGCCGAGATCGGTCAGTTCCTTGCGCAGCTCGCGGAA
>JBDUED010000110.1:0-8445 GCA_040002595.1 Dokdonella sp.
TTTGCACTGCAGGTCGCAATCAAGTTCCTGTGTTTTCTCGGCGCCGCCGCCAGCGTGCTTGCCGTCATCCGCATCATGTTGGGGCGCTAATCCGAATGCAGAGTTACAAGATCCAGGAACACAACGTCGATATCGTCGTGGTTGGCGCCGGTGGCGCCGGATTGCGCGCCACCTTCGGTCTAGCCGCGACGGGACTCTCGACTGCGTGCATCACCAAGGTTTTCCCCACACGCTCGCACACGGTTGCGGCGCAGGGCGGCATTTCGGCGGCACTCGGCAATATGGGCGAGGATGACTGGCGCTTCCATTTCTATGACACGGTCAAGGGCGGCGACTGGCTCGGCGACCAGGATGCGATCGAGTACATGTGCAAGGAAGCCGCGGCCGCCGTCATCGAACTCGAGCATTACGGCGTGCCGTTTTCGCGCACCGACGAGGGCAAGATCTACCAGCGCCCGTTCGGTGGCATGACGACGCACTACGGCAAGGGTACCGCGCAGCGCACTTGCGCCGCGGCGGACCGTACCGGCCACGCGATCCTGCATACCTTGTATCAGCAGTCGCTCAAGCACAACGCGCGCTTCTTCATCGAATATTTCGCGCTTGATCTGATCTTCGACGACGAGGGCGTGTGCCGCGGCGTGCTGGCGCTCGACATGTCCGAGGGTAGCTTGCATCTGTTTCGCTCGCACGGGGTGGTGCTGGCAACTGGTGGCTATGGTCGCGCCTATTTCACTGCGACCTCGGCGCATACCTGCACCGGCGATGGTGGCGGTCTGGCCCTGCGTGCGGGGCTTGCCATGCAGGACATGGAATTCGTGCAGTTCCACCCCACCGGCATCTATGGTGCCGGCTGCCTGATTACGGAGGGCGTGCGGGGCGAGGGCGGCTTTCTCACCAATTCAGAGGGCGAGCGTTTCATGGAGCGCTACGCGCCGAACGCGAAGGATCTGGCTTCGCGCGATGTGGTAAGCCGCGCGATGACCATCGAGATTCGCGAAGGTCGCGGCATTGGCGAGCACAAGGATCATCTCAATTTGAATCTGATGCATCTGGGTGCCGAAGTACTGCACGAAAAGCTGCCGGGCATTTCCGAAAGCGCGCGCATTTTCGCCGGCGTGGACGTGACCCGGCAGCCGATTCCGGTAAGCCCGACGGTGCACTACAACATGGGCGGCGTGCCAACGAATCATCACGGCGAAGTCGTGCGCAATGTCGGCGACAACCCCGATGCACCCGTGCCGGGTCTGTATGCGATTGGCGAAGCGGCGTGCGTATCCGTGCACGGCGCCAATCGGCTCGGTTCCAATTCGCTGCTCGACCTGGTGGTTTTCGGACGCGCCGTCGCGCAACGCTGCACCGCGACGATCAAACCCGATCAACCGCACAAGCGGTTGCCGGCGTCTGCCTGCGACAAGGCGCTCGTCAATTTCGATCGCCTGCGTCATGCGAATGGCTCGACGCCGACCGCCGATATCCGCATGGCAATGCAGAAGACGATGCAGGCCGACGCCGCGGTTTTCCGCACAGAAAAGACCCTGCGCGAAGGCTGCGCGAAGATGGACAAGGTGTTCGCCTCGTTCGACGACGTGCGCGTGTCGGATCGTTCGCTGGTGTGGAATACAGACCTCATCGAGACGCTGGAACTGCAGAACCTGCTGTACAACGCGGTTGCGACGATCAATTCCGCCGAACAGCGCCACGAAAGCCGTGGCGCGCACGCGCGCGAGGATTTCCCCGAGCGCGACGATGCGAACTGGATGAAGCACACGCTGGTCAAGGTCGACGATCATGGCAAATGTGCGTTTGATTCCCGCCCGGTGCACCTGCAGCCTTTGACTGATGATGTCGCAGCTGTGCCGCCGGCGAAGCGGGTGTATTGATCGATTCAGATTCTTGAGGAAGCGCCGGAAGGCGCGATGCATTGCTCGAAAACCCGCAGCCTGGACCACGCCGCGAAGCAGTGGCTGCAGCGCAGTAACGGTGAGAACGACGTAGTCACAGCGGCGCAGGTCAGAATGCGCGAAGGCAACCGGCGTCTGGCGCATTGATCCACGTTTTACAAAAGATTGCTTCGACTTTGCAGGAAAACGAGATGGCCGAGTTCAACCTCCCGAAGAATTCCAAAATCAGAGCCGGCAAGCATTATCCGGCCGATGCTGGCGCAGGGAATACGCGCACGTTCGGCGTCTACCGCTGGAACCCGGACGATACGGAAAATCCGCGCGTGGACACCTACGAAGTCGACATGGGAACGTGCGGACCGATGGTTCTGGACGCGCTGATCAAGATCAAGAACGAGATTGATCCCACGCTGACCTTCCGCCGCTCCTGTCGCGAGGGTATCTGCGGTTCGTGTGCGATGAACATCGATGGCACCAATACCCTTGCCTGCACCAAGGCGATTGGCGATTGCTCAAGCGGGAATGTGAAAATATATCCTCTGCCGCACATGCCGGTGGTCAAGGATCTGGTTCCCGACCTGACCAACTTCTATGCGCAATACGCGTCTATCAAGCCGTGGATCCGCACCCAGACGCCACCGCCGCCGGATCGCGAGCGACTGCAGTCCAAAGAGGATCGCGCCAAGCTCGACGGGCTTTACGAATGCATCCTGTGCGCGTGTTGCTCGGCCGGCTGTCCGAGCTACTGGTGGAACAGCGATCGTTTCCTGGGTCCGGCGATACTGTTGCAGGCGTATCGCTGGATTGTCGATTCGCGCGATGAGGATACCGGCACGCGCCTGGACGATCTGGAAGATCCATTCAAGCTTTATCGCTGCCACACAATCATGAATTGCACGCGTACCTGCCCGAAGGGACTCAACCCGGCCAAGGCGATTGCGCAAACCAAGAAGCTGCTGGTTGAACGCCAGTCATGACCATCGGTCCGCAAACGCTGCTATGGCCGGCTTTCGCGCTGGCGCTGCTGACTTTCATCGTCTGGCTGCGGATGTTTTTCACGCGTGTAGGGGAGATGCGGCGTCTGCGCATCCATCCGCAAAGCGTGGCCAGTTCGGCGCAAGCAGCGCAAAAATTCATTGATACGCGCGCCGCGGATAATTTCCGCAATTTGTTCGAATTGCCGGTATTGTTTTATGTGGCGCTCGGCCTCGCATGGGTGATTCCCGCCATCGATGCGGTCACGCTCAGCCTGGCCTGGGCGTTCGTGGCGCTGCGTGTCGCGCACAGTGCGATTCATTGCTCCAGCAACCGCGTCATGCACCGTTTCCGCGTCTATGCCGCCGGGGGCTTTGCGCTGTGGGCGATGTGGGGCTGGCTTGCCTGGCGCGCCGCCGGATGAGTGCCGAGGCGCGCCTGCGTTGGCGCGTGCGCCGCGGAACGCGCGAGCTGGACGTGATGCTTGGCTGGTGGCTTGATGCGCGATACGGCGGGGCGGATGCGGCAACGCGGGCGAACTTCGATGCACTGCTTGATGCCACCGACCCGGATTTGTGGGACTGGCTGACCGGGAATCTGCTGCCGACCGACCCGCACTTCGTTGCGATCATTGATGAAATCCGCGCCCACCATTGTCTTTGACTTTTCGCCGTCGCGCTGGATTGGCGGCGCGGCAGTGCTGATTTGCCTCGGCGCGACGCTTGCGCCCTGGTTCAGCGCGCTGCCACTCGCTCTGCGCGGGGCACTGTCGCTGACCGCGTTGGGGTCAGGCGCATACGCGCTGCGCGTTCACTGGAACCCGCCGTTCCGACGCATTGCGTACCGCGCGTCGGGTTGGGTGTTGATCGATGCGTTGAACCAGGCACACGAAGCGCTTCTCGAATCGCACGCGCACTTGGGGGCACTTCTGAGCCTTGGCTTCCGCTACGGTCCGCGCGCGCGATTCCGTGCCGTGCTTGGACCGGACAACCTCGACGCGGAGACGCGCCGTCGCCTGATACTGATGATGTCGCGCGCCGAAATCGTACACGCGCCATAGCTGCACGGCGCTTGCCCGCACGATGGGCTTGCGGCACTCTCGCCGCGGTGCGTGGTCTTACCCTCACGCAAGGCCGCGTCAACAAGGATTCGCACGCCGCATGTTCCGCCCACTCGAAGTCTTCATCGGCCTGCGCTACACGCGGGCGAAGCGGCGCAATCACTTCATCTCGTTCATTTCGCTGGTGTCGATCCTCGGTATCGCGGTCGGGGTGACGGCGCTGATAACCGTGATTTCGGTCATGAACGGTTTCGACAAGGAACTCAAAGACCGCATCCTCGGCATGGTCGCGCATGCGACGATCGAGGGCGTCGACGAAACCGTGCGCGACTGGCCACAGGCGCTCAAGCTCGCCTACGAGAACAAGCATGTCCTTGGTGCGGCACCGTATGTCGAACGGCAGGCGATGCTGCAGGGTTCGCATGTCAGCGGCGCGATCATCCGCGGCGTGATGCCGGATCTCGAACCGAAGGTTTCCGACGTCGACCGCCACATGCGCAAGGGCAAGCTCACCGATCTGGTCGCCGGACAATTCGATATCGTTCTCGGCAGCGAATTGGCGACCACGCTCGGCGTCGACGTCGGCGATCGTGTCACCGTGTTCGCGCCGGAGTTCAGCGCAACGCCGATTGGCGCGATCCCGCGCATGAAGCGCTTCACGGTGACCGGCATCTTCGAAATAGGCATGCAGGAGTACGACTCGGGGCTTGCGCTCGTCAACATGCAGGACGCGCAAACGCTGTATCGCCTCGACGGGCCGAGCGGCATCCGCCTGCGTCTGGACGACATGTTCGAGGCTTATCCGGTGGGCCGGGATCTTGCGACACGTCTCGGCCAGTTCTATCGCGTGACCGACTGGATGCAGGGACACAGCAATTTCTTCAAGGCGATCGCGATGGAGAAGAAGGTGATGTTCTTGATCCTGTCCCTGATCGTTGCGGTGGCCGCGTTCAACCTGGTGTCGACGCTGGTCATGCTGGTCACCGACAAGCAGGCCGATATCGCGATCTTGCGCACGTTGGGACAAAGTCCGCGCAGCGTGATGGGTACCTTCATGGTGCAGGGCGTGCTGGTCGGCACGCTCGGCATCGCGCTCGGGGTGTTGTTCGGCGTGCTTCTATCGCTCAATCTTGCCGCGATCGTGCACTGGATCGAGCAGACGTTCCACGTCACGTTTCTGGCGCCGGATGTCTATTACATCAGCGAACTGCCGAGCGATCTGCACTGGAACGACGTGATCTGGATAACCATCACCGCCTTCGTGTTCTGCACGCTGGCGACTCTGTATCCCGCACTTCGCGCGGCGAAGACGGAACCGGCGGCAGCGTTGCGCTATGAGTGAGAAACGCGCGCCCAGCACTGCGGACCGGGAACTGGCACTTCGAGCGCCATTCGCAAATCACGGGATATTCGATCGATGACGCGCGCGGTCAGCCCCCATTCGCCAGTTCTCGACCCCGATGTCGTTCTCAAGGCCGACCAGGTCGCCAAGGTTTACCAGGAAGGCCAGCTGCGCACGGAAGTGCTGCTCGACGTGAATTTGTGCGTGCGGCGCGGTGAGACGGTCGCGATCATCGGCGCTTCGGGTACGGGAAAGAGCACGCTGCTGCACATTCTCGGTGGCCTCGATGGGCCGACGGCGGGCGAGGTCGTGGTGGAAGGTCAGACGATGTCAAAGCTTTCTGATCGCGCGCGCGGGAGCCTGCGCAACCGGTCGCTCGGCTTCGTCTACCAATTCCATCATTTGTTGCCGGAATTCACGGCAGTCGAGAATGTGTGCATGCCACTGTTGATCCGAGGCACCTCCATCGGCGAAGCACGCGCACTGTCGACCACGTTGCTTGAACGCGTCGGCCTCGGCGCACGACTCGAACACAAGCCCGGCGAACTATCCGGTGGCGAACGTCAGCGTTGCGCCGTGGCGCGCGCCCTGGTTGCGCGTCCCGCGTGTGTGCTTGGCGACGAACCGACCGGCAACCTCGATGAGAAGAATGCCGCGCAGGTCTACGAGCTGATGCTTGAACTCAATCGCGAGATAGGCACCGCCTTGATTCTGGTCACGCACGATCAGCGCCTGGCGGCGCGTGCGGATCGCATTCTCGAATTGTCCGGTGGGGCGTTGCATCCCGTGGACAAAACGAAATCAGCGTAGGGTCGGAGTGTGGCGGCAAGGGTACTCGATGGGGTGTGGCAGGAAGGGACATGGGCAAGGAGCCGCAAACGAAACAGCGACGACACACGCCAGCCATTGGCGTCGCCAGTGCACTTGCTTTGCTGCTCGGAGTTTTGGCGGTGCATGCGCTGCCAACGTTGCCGCCGCGCTGGCTCGATGGCGCGCTTGCCGTGCTTGCCGTGCTTGCCGTTGTCGGGTTCCTGCATCCACGCTTGCGTCTGCTCGGTTGCGTCCTGCTGGGGTTTGCGTGGTGCGCATTGCGCGCGGATGTCGCGCTGGATGCGCGCTTGCCGCATGCGCTTGAAGGTCGTGACTTCGATGTCGTCGGCGTGGTCGATGAATTGCCGCTGGCGCGCACCGATGCGACCCGCTTCGTGTTGCGCATTGAAGACGCCCGCCTTGACGGCATCGTGCTGCCGCTGCGCGGCCACCTGCGACTATCGTGGTACGACAACGCCCCGGACGATCTCGACGCGTGCAGTCGCTGGCAACTGCATGTCCGTCTGAAGCGCCCGCGTGGTCTCATCAATCGCGGCGGCTTTGACTCCGAGCGGTCGGCGTTGGAGCGCGGCATTGTCGCGGTAGGTTACGTGCGCGAAGCGCAATCGAATCAGCGGCTCGGCGAGCGCCGCTTCTGCGTCGATCGATTGCGCGCAGAGATCTCGCGCGGCATCGCCGCGCGCGTGGCCGATCCTCATGATGCGGCATTGCTGCAGGCATTCTCGGTCGGCGACACGCGCGGGCTCGACCAGAACGATTGGGACGTGGCGCGCGCGAACGGCATTCCGCATCTGATTGCGATTTCCGGGTTCCATGTCGGCGTCGCTGCCGGCTTCGGCGCCTTGCTCGTCTACGGTCTATGGTGGCTGTGGCCGCGACTCGGCTTGCGCATTGCGTTCCCGGTTGCGCAGGCTCCGGCGGCGCTGGCGACGGCAATGCTTTATGGCTTTCTCGCCGGCGGCAGCCTGCCCACCGTGCGCACGGTATCGATGATTGCGGTGGTCACGCTGACCCGCTTCGGGCGTCGTGCGAGCAGTGGCCCGCATTCGCTCGCGCTTGCGCTGCTGGCAATCCTCGTGTTTGACCCGCTGGCGACCTTGTCCGCTGGATTCTGGTTGTCCTTTGTCGGCGTCGCATTCCTCATGTTGTGCCTGACCCGCGGCCACGGCGTACTCAGTTTTTTGCGTGAACTCAGCATTGGCCAGCTGGTGATGACGATCTCGCTGTTGCCGCTGACGGTGTGGTTCTTTGGCCAGGCGTCCCTGGTCGGTGCGCTGTCGAACCTGATCGCCGTGCCACTGATCAGTTTTGTGATCGTGCCGCTGTGTCTGATCGGCATCCTCGGTTTGTTGACCGTGCCCGCCGTGGCGACACCGGCGCTAATCGCTGCGGGCTGGCTCGCGCACGCACAGTGGTGGCTGCTCGAACGCATGGCGACATGGCCGGGCGCGCATTGGTATCTGCCGGAGGTCGCGCCGTGGGCGCTGGTGCTCGCGATGGCCGGCGCGGCATGGATGTTCTTGCCGCGCGGACTCCCGGCTCGCTCGCTCGGCGTGTTGTTGTTCTTGCCGCTGCTGTGGCCGCAGCGTCCGCCACCTCCAGTCGGCGCATTCGAGGCGACTGTGATCGATGTCGGCCAGGGCTTGTCGGTGTTTGTGCGCACGCACGATCACGCGCTGTTGTTCGATGCAGGTGCGCGCTATCCATCGGATTTCGATCTGGGCGAAGCGGCCGTGCTGCCAACTCTGCGCGCGCTCGGCATTGCCAAACTCGACATGATGATGATCAGTCACGGCGACAACGATCACGCTGGCGGCGCACCCGCGGTCGCCAAAGCCTATCCAGACGCGAGCGTATTCGCCGGTGAACCGCTGCGCATGACCCTGCCCAGCGCGCAATGCCGAGCCGGTCAAAACTGGCGCTGGGATCAAGTGACATTGAGCGTGCTCAATCCTGCGGCCGAGGCGCTTGGTGGTGCACAGAAGGCGAGCGACAATGATCGCTCCTGCGTGTTGCTGATCGAAGGCCCGTCGGGGCGCTTGCTGCTGACCGGCGATATCAGCAGCCATGTCGAGCCGCAGGTGGCCGCCGCCATCGAGGCGGGCCCACCGCTGGTCCTGGTCGCGCCGCATCACGGCAGCAAGAGTTCGTCGAGCGAAGGCTTTTTGGCGGCATTGCATCCAGCGTTCGCGCTGGTATCGGCGGGCTGGCACAACCGCTTTGGCCATCCCAGTCCGCTCATCGTGCAGCGCTATGCACGAGCTGGCGTAACCCTGTCGAACACGGCGGACAGCGGCGCCTTGCAGGTCGAATTTCCAGCCACCGCGCCGCCC
>JBDUED010000111.1:0-8381 GCA_040002595.1 Dokdonella sp.
GCCTGGTCATTGCCGCAATCTTGCTGGTGTTCGCGGCCTATGCTTTTTCTGGCGCGGGCATCATTCGTCGCTTGCCATTCTTGCGTCTGGGATTGGCGTCCATCGCCAGTGTGCTGCTATTGCGCGGCGTGCTGTTCGTGCCTTTGATTATTTGGCGTCCAGGCGTTCTGACCCGCATCTGCGACTGCCGCAGGGTGGATATCTTCATCATCGTCACCTCCGTTGTCTGTCTCGCGTTGGGCGCAGGGTTCGCGCTGGGAGCGCTGGTGACGCCGTACAATTGGTCCACGCGGAGGCGCGAAAATCGGCGCTCCGCTTTCCCTGGTGGTTAAGACGCGCATGACAGACTCTCGCGATCAGAACGCTATCGACGCGCTGATTGAGCGGTTCTTTGCCGCATTTGACAACCGGCGCGGTCGGATTCCACTTGCTGAGACAATGATCGAGCTGTTCGCGGAAAAGGCTGTCATTGCACGGTGTGACGATGTCCGCTGCGATCTGTATTCACCCGAAGAATTCGCAACGCCGCGCGCCGCCCTGCTTGCAAGCGGCGAGCTGACCCAATTCCACGAATGGGAAGAAACGTCCTCGACTCAAATTGTCGGCGCTATCGCAAACCGGAAATCTCGCTACGCGAAATCCGGGCTGCATGCCGGCGTAGCTTACGCGGGGACCGGCACAAAATTTTTCCAGCTAGCCAGGTTCGCGGCCCACTGGCGAATCGTTGCCTTGTCCTGGGCTGACGACAGCACTCAAAAAATCATTTGAGCCGAAAGTGCTTCGCCACGCGGGGCGAGACGCGTCAGGATTTCGAGAACGGATTGAGCAATCGCTGCATCAGGGACGGCGGTCGCGCATCATCGCGCTCGCGTGGTGGCCGTGGCTGCCATTGAATCAGGCCGATTGCGTCGCAGGCATTGATGAAGTCGAATACTTCGGCCATTGGCACGCCGGCCGTGGCTGCGGCTTCGTGCAGGCGCACGGGCTGCAGCAGGGCGGCCGCGAGACGCAAATGACCATCCGCCTCGTCGTCCATCCCGCTCCATTGGGTGAGCCGATAAATGCCGCCCGGATCGAGATGGCGCGCCAGTTCGCCGCCCGAATGCAGCAACACATCGAGCCACACCAGCCGGGAGTATTCCACGGTCGTTTGCGTTTCGCGGATTTCGGCAAGTTCTGCGGTCGTCAGGCCCTGCCAGTCGCACAAACGCCAGCGCGCGTGGCAATACGGTGCGAGCTCGCCGAGAGCGGCCGGCGCGTGCGCGATCCTGTTTTTAGGATCGAGCGTCAACGGCGGCGCCCCGGGCAGCGCATAGCGCGCCGGCATCTGCAACAACGCATCGGCCAGGTATTCGCGCAGACTGCGCGGCGCGGTATCAAGCAACATGCTTTCTCGCGTCGGGTATTTGCGCGCGCTGGATGAATCGTTTGTCCCATGGGGTGCAGGCGGGGCATCGCGCATGCATTCGTCATAATCCGAGGTGCGCGACGCATCGAGCAGCGGCGACAAGTGCATCGGCGCTGATGGCCGCTCATGTTCGTCACGCAGTTCGATCGGTTCCGTGCGCAGGATTTCATCCAACCCCAGGGCGGGCGAGGTCCTGGCGTACGCGCCAACCTGCGCGGGCGCGGCGGATTCGTCTCCAAGATCGCGCGTGTAGAAATCGTCGCTGTTCGCGCCGATCATCATGCGCGGCACCGCGGCATTGCCCGCGCGGTTGAGAACTGCGATGACATTGGCGAAGGTCAGCGGACGCGGCAACACGAGATCGGCATCGGCCAACGGCGCATCCGAGAAAATTGCGTAGCGCATGCCGGCGCCCTGCGCGCGCGTACGGGCCATTTGCCCGGCAAACGACCGCGTATCAACGACGAGCAGGTCGGCGGTGCCCTCGTCACCCCATTCCCACTGGTGATCGAGAGCCGAAGCGCCCTTGCGCATGAGCAGGCGCAAATGGGCCGTTTCGGCCTCGGATACGCCAATGATCGCAATGGTCTTTTGACTCACGATGTTTCCCGGCGCCGGCTTTGGGCAGTGGACGACCTATCTTATGCCAAACGCACTCGAACGTCGGCATCCACTGCGTATATCGGCACCTGATCGCGTTTGGCGTGGACCGATTCAGGCGCGGACGGATTTGGGGGTGACGCGCTTTTTCGCCGGCGCCTTCTTTGCAGCCGCACGCGGCTTGCGCTTGGGTTTGAGCATGGTGCCCGTGCACCTCGGCGCGCCGCAGCAGCAGGCCCAGATCGCCTTGAGGCGCGGGGTCAGACGCTCGGCCAGCACGATGCCGTAATCGTAGGTCAGTTCCTCGCTGGCGCGCAGCGGGCGCAGCGTTTCGATCAATACGCGATCCTTGCGCGCATCGCCATCGGCATCTTCTTCGAGCAGGGCGCGGCAATTGGGCGCGCAACTGTGATTGATCCAGCGCGCGATATTGCCTTCGCTATTGGCGTCGAGTACGTATTTGTCGTTTAGCGTGAACAGGAACGTGTGGCCGCTGTCGCTCGTGTTCGCATGCAGGCGATCGGCCTGCGCATGGGTCAGGCGCTTGCCACGATACTCGATGAGTTCGGTGTGCGCCGGGATGTCGACCAGCGCGAACACGCCATTGCCGTGGATCGGGGAGCGACGGGCAGCGATACGCTTGGGCATGGCGCGAGATGGATCAAAATGGGGCGCGCATCATATCGCGTTCCTTGCTCGCCGCTTGGTGTGACCGACGCGTTCACGGCGTGCATCGCCGGCATGTTAGCTTTCGCAGCATCGCCGCCCGATCAAGGACAAACGTCATGACGCGTCCGTTGCCCCCACTTTTGCTGCTCACCGCCCTCGTCTTCGTATGCGCTGCCGACGGTGCGGCGGCTCGCCGCCATTCCTCCCACACGCATTCCGAGCGTGCGGACGCAACCACGCAAGCGGGTAACTACGATTATTACGTGATGGCACTGTCGTGGTCGCCGACTTTTTGTGAAACGCACGGGGACGAGGAAGAGCAGTGCAACCACAAGGGTTACGGCTTCGTGCTGCACGGCCTGTGGCCGCAATACGAAAACGGTGGCGGCCCCCAACGCTGCGAAACAGACGCCGAACCCGATCGCAAGACGGCGGCCCAAGCGCTTGCTTTCATGCCGAGCATGCGTCTCATCAATCACGAGTGGCACGCGCACGGCGCCTGCACGGGGCTCGATCCGGCCGCTTATTTCGCGCTCGCCGATCGCGCGTTCGCGGTCATTTCGGTGCCATCCGAATTGAAGGCGCCACGCGCTCCCTTGCAGATGGACGCAGCGCAGTTGCGCGGTGCGCTCGAACGCGCAAACCCCGGGCTGCGCGATGACATGCTGAGCCTGCATTGCAGCCAGGGTGAACTGGCCGAAGTGCGTGTGTGTCTGGACAAGAATCTGGATCTGCGCAGTTGCGGCAAACGCATGCGCACCGGTTGTCCGGTGGCGGCGCCCTTCAGCATCCCTGCAACGCGTTGACGTTCGGCCAGTCGCTGTGGAACCCACCTACGCAACGACCGGCGGACAGCCCCGCGAAGACGTCGACCCCTGATTACCGATCGCCGAAGGTGAAGCGTGCCGTCAACCAGTACGAACGCGCCGGTAAACGGTAGTACTGCGCGTCACCCAGTTCGCTCTCTGCGACGGGATCGCGCCGATCGGACAGGTTGTAGCCGTCGGCGCGCAGTTCCCAGCGATCCCACGCATAGCCGACACCGGCGTCAAAAGTCGCATACCCATCGGCGATCGCGGTGTTGCGCTTGTTTAGCCAGCGTTTGCCGACATAGTCGGCAACGGCGTGCGCGCGAAAGCCCTGCGCGCTGGCGTACATCAGACCAACACTGGCGATATGTTGCGGCGACAATTCGAGCAACTTGCCGGCGAGCTGGGTCGGCGTGCCATCGAAGTCCTGCACGTAGTCGCGGAAACGCGCGTCGTGATACGCATAGGTGCCGACGACGCTGAGGCCATCGGCGAGATTCCAGCGTGCCTCCGCCTCGGCGCCCTTGAAACGCTCGTTGCCGCCATTGGCCAGGCCGGGCAAACCGTCGACGTCCTGATGCACGACGAGATTGCGAAAATCCATCCGGAACAGCGACAGATCCCACTCGAAGCGGCCGTCGAGGTGATGCCCCTTGACGCCGATCTCGGCGCTCTTGGCCGCTTCCGGCTTGAGAATGTCGAACTCGGGTTCCGGCCCGAAATCCTTGACCGCCGGCTTGAACGTGTTGCGATAGTTTGCATAGCCGGTGAGGTAGTCCTTGCCGTCTTGCCAGAAACGGTAGCTGGTGCCAAGCGCGCCGGCCCAGCGGTTGTCGGTGCGCCGATCGCTGCCCGCTTCAACGATCTCGGGCGTATCGCCGGTCAAGTCGAAGGCGATGCCGCTGCTCGATTCGCTGGTGTGATTGAAGCGCACGCCGGCTTCAAGCCGCCACGCATCCGTCAATGCATATTCCAGATCGGCGTAGACACCGCTGAAGTTCCGGGTGTCGTCCAGACGGGTCGCTTCGTCGATGTGAAGGGTGTTCCATTCGGGCGCATTGGCGCCGCTGGGCAGCGTCGCATACTCGAAATTGTCGCTTTCCTGGTTGCCCTTTCCATACAGATGATCGACGCCCCAAACCAGGGTCGAGCGATCGCTCAACGGCGTCGCCACGTGGCTGTCGAAATACACCTCGGTGCGATGTACGTCCTGATGAAAACCATCGGCGTTGTGAGTCACGCCGTCGTCGGCAAAATCCGCGCGCAGGAAGCCGCGCACGTTTTCCGCATTGCTGCGCGAATACGCAAGACGCGTGCTCCACTCGCCCAGATTGGTCGGCAGCACGTAGCCGAGCGCGAGCTGGCCGCGGTCTTCGTCCTGCATCGCGCCGCGCGGATTGGTGTTTGCATCAAGCGGCACGCGATCGGTGAGCACGCCGCCTTCACGCGGATGCGGACTGACCGGCTGCTGGTGCAATTGCGTGAAATCGGCATCCACCGAAAGCAATCCCGCACCCAACTCACCGGCGCCGCGGTACAGCAAATGCGCACGATTCCAGCCGGCACGATCGGTCGCCAGTTCATTCCTGTCCGCATCGAGGAGCAGCGATTGGCGCCACGGTGCACTCGCATCCGACAACGGAATCACGGCAGCAATGCGCGCGCCGCCGCGGCTGCCGACGCCCACCTCGATTTGCGCCGGCCCGAGGCCCGCGCCGTAGTGGATCACCTGGATCACGCCGACGAAGCTGGTCGCGCCGTAACTGACCGGCGCGGCGCCCTTGAGCACTTCGATGCGCTCGACATTGGCCAGATTGAGCGTCGCCAGCGCAGGTGTAAATGCGCCGCCGGACGGAATTCCGTCAACGACCAGCAGGAACGCATCGAACTCGCGCAAGCCCCACAGGGCCGGCACCGACGAGGCTGGTCCGCCATCGCCGCCAGGCGCGATGTCGACTCCGGCGACCAGCGCTAGCGCGGTACGCAAGTCGGTCGCGCCGCGCGCACGCAGTTCATCGCCGCTGATCACACTGACGTTGGCGGCAACATCGCTCAACGCGATCGGGATTTTCGACGTGGTGACTTCGATCGGCTCGAGCGCCTGTGCTTCTTGCGAATGTACCGGCATGGAAGCTGCGGACAGTACGCCTGCCACGGCAATGCTGACGGTCACGGCGTGACCGCGCGATAAAGGAAAAAACATGAGATTGACCCCCGGGTCCCCGATCAACGGGTATTCCATGCAAGTTTGCAGCGTCCCCGCCCGCGCGATAACGGTCTTGCGGCGTGTTCCTTCTCCGCCGACAGACCGAGAGCCTTGCCGGCGAACGCTGTCCGGTATGCTGGATGCTTCGCCCGCACCCCACCACCTTCCATGACCCTGCTACGCCCGCGCCTGCGCGGCCTGGTGTTCAAACTCGGGTTGTTCTACCTGCTGCTGTCGTTGCCGACCCTGCTGGTGGTGGAGTCGGTTTTGCTGGTGCACGAATTCCATCATTTCATGGCGGGCGTTGCCGGCGGCAGTCTCGATCGTGCAGCCGAACGGGGCGCGCGCGATCTGGCGGCGCAATGGCCGAATTTGCGCGGCGCCGACACCACCGACACAGCGTCCTTGCGCCTGTGGCTCGACGATTGGCTGTTGCGGTTGCAGCAGCCGCGCGGCGGCTTGACCCCGGACGAGTCCTACGTGTTGATGGAATTGGCCGATGCACCGCTCGCCGCGGCAATTTTCTCCAGCGACGGCACCGAACGGGCGCGTTCACGTGTCGATCCGCACTGGACAGCACTCTTGCCCACTCCGGATGAAACCGCGACCGCCGCAGTTGCCGCAGCGACCAGCGCGATCGATCTTTCCGGCAGCGACAGCGCC
The DNA here is from genome assembly GCA_040002595.1 of Dokdonella sp. GTDB lineage: Bacteria > Pseudomonadota > Gammaproteobacteria > Xanthomonadales > Rhodanobacteraceae > Dokdonella_A. Next base: position 6,356 of record JBDUED010000111.1, read on the forward strand.
CACATAATCCGGCGCGTGTTGGCGCCCGTGCGCAACGCCGCCGGCGCAACGCTGGGCGTGCTGTTTCTCGAGCTGCGCCTGCCCTCCCCGTGGCAGCGACTGTTGCGCGATTCGAGTTTCGAATCGCCGACCATCTTCGGCTTCCTGATCGTGTTTGGCCTCGCCTCGTCGATATTTCTTGCCGGCTGGGTCACGCGTCGCCTCAACCGCGTCGCGCGCGCCGCAAGCGCATGGAGCCGCGGCGATTTTGCCGACCGCATCGGCGATTCCTCGCACGACGAACTGGGCAGCTTGTCGGCCCTGCTCGATCGGATGGCGCTCGACCTCAAAGGGCTGCTGCGTTCACGCGCGCAGCTGGCGACCCTGGCCGAACGTCAGCGCCTTGCCCGCGATCTGCACGATACGGTCAAGCAGAAAGCCTTTGCCTTGAACCTGCAACTCGCCACCGCGCGCCGCGTGCTGGGCGACACGCCCGGCGCCGAACGCCTGGATCCGGCGCAGCGGCTGAGCCAGCAGATCCAGCAGGAACTTGCGCAGATTCTGGATGAAGTGGGCGCGGTCGATGCAGACCTGCCGCTAGCCGAACGCGTGCGTACGCGCGCAAACGAATGGGCTCACACCAGCGGCATGACAGTCGATTGCGTCCTCGACGACGTGCCCCCGTTATCCGCGCGGACCGAAGCGGCGCTTTTGCGCATCCTCGATGAAGCATTGTCCAATGTACTGCGCCATAGCGGTGCCAGCCGTGTTGAACTTGCGCTCCACCGCGAGGCCGGTCGCGTGCGCCTGTCAATCGCCGATAATGGTCGCGGCATGCCGGAGGCGGCCTCGCCCGGCATGGGGTTGCGCAACATGCGCGAACGCGCGCAGGCGCTGCCGGCCGGGAGCTTCCAACTGCATGCAATGCGCGGTCGCGGCACACGTATCGTGATCGATTTTCTGGTGACCGACAGCAACTCCGAAGGGCTATCGTGATGAACTTGCCGATTCGCATCGTCATCGCCGACGACCATGTTCTGGTTCGTCAAGGTATCCGCGCGTTTCTCGAAACGCATGCGGATTTGTCCATCGTCGGCGAAGCGGAAGACGCCGCCAGCGCAATTGCGCTGTGCAGCGCGCAGATGCCGGATGTCGCGTTGCTCGACCTGGTCATGCCGGGCGGCGGCATCGAGGCTACGCGTGCAATACGCGCTGCAAGCCCGCAAACCCAGGTCGTGCTGCTGACCTCGTTCGAGAACGCGCAGCAGATTCTTGCTGCGGTGCAGGCCGGCGCCTTGTCGTGCCTGCTAAAGGACATCGATGCCGATGCGCTTGCCGATACCTTGCGCAAAGCCGCACGCGGTGAGGCGGTGCTGCATCCGCGCATTGCCGCACGCCTGATGGAAGCCTTGCGCGAAGACGCGGACCCCGCTAGCGGACTGCTTGAATCGCTGAGTCAGCGCGAACACGAAGTGCTGGCCCTGATGGCCGAGGGCCTGAGCAATTCATCGATTGCCGAGCGACTTGGCATCGGCGAGAAGACCGTGAAGACCCATGTCAGCAATGTGCTCGGCAAACTCAATGTCAGTGACCGCACGCAAGCGGCGGTGTACGCGTGGAAGAGCGGAATGAAGCAGCGCTAAGCGCCGCACCGACATGAGAATCACCGCGTGCCGACCGGCGCGAATTCCAACTTGCCGCGTCGACACGACTGGCCGTGAGTGATTTCCCCTGCCCTGCATGACGCTTTGTCCGTCTTATGCGCGCGTTGTATGCGGGTTAGCCTGACGATGTTCGAAACCGCGTGCCTTTCCCGGACGAGAGCACTTTGCAACATCGATAGCTGAGCGTGCTAGAAGGCGCGCGGTAGCGGGGACACCTTGATGAAGATTCACTCGTTTCTCGCACGCCTTTCGGCGTTGCTCTTGATGACCCCGCTATGCGCGTGGGCGGCCAGCCCTGCGTCGGGAACTTTGACCGATATGTCCGGGCCCCTGACCTACACGTCCGGGCCCTTCAACACGGCCAATCCGACGCCGATTCCCCA